>JAMCQF010000031.1 GCA_023379605.1 Actinomycetota bacterium | reverse complement strand
CTTGCTGGGGTTGGCCGCATGGCGCATCTTTCCGCTGAGGACAAAGGACCTGGGTCCTCTGTGAGGGGATCTGCGTCAAAGGAGCCTGCATCGGCAAGGGAGCTGGTGCTGGCAACTAGAGCCGTCTCCAAGCGCTATGGCGGGGTGGTGGCGCTGTTGGACGTGGATCTCTCGGTGTTTGCTGGCGAGATCGTGGGCATCATAGGCGCCAACGGTGCGGGCAAGACCACCCTTTTGGACGTCTGCTCGGGATTTGTAGACCCCGATGGCGGCGTGGTCGCCTTCCTCGGCGAGGAGATCACCCATCTTGGCCCATCCCAGAGGGCGGAGGCGGGCATGGGCAGGCTATTCCAGGACGCCAGGCTCTTCCCAGCCCTTACTGCCAGAGAGACCATTGCCGTAGCCCTGGAGCGCCACGTGGCCGTGCGAGAGCCCCTGGCTAGCTCCTTTAGGGTCGGAGATGCTGTTTCGTCCGAAGCAGCCGTGTACGCAAGGGTCGATGAGCTGCTCGAGATGATGGGGTTGGCACGCTATGCCGACTCCTTCCTCTCGGAGCTGTCCACAGGAACTCGCAGGGTTTTGGAGTTGGCTTGTGCTGTAGGCCACGACCCCGCAGTCCTGCTCTTGGACGAGCCCTCTTCGGGCATAGCTCAGCGAGAGACCGAAGCGCTGGCGGGTATGCTCAGGCAGTTGAGAGATGCAACGGGCATGACCCTTGTTGTCATAGATCATGATGTGCCGCTGGTGTCGGCAATATCGGACCACCTGGTTTGCATGCACCTTGGCCAGGTGATCAAAGAGGGCCAGCCAGAGGAGGTGCTGGCTGACCCCGCTGTTGTGGCCGCCTATTTGGGCACCGACGAGCGTGCAATTCACCGCTCGGGAGCTGGACGAGCTGCAGAGACCCCCTCTATAGCTACCCGGCTCTGACCCATCCGCTCTGGCCCATCCCCTCTGGCCCTCCCAGCAGGCCAAACAGGAGAGTCGCTCAGCACCCATTAGGTTCACAGCGTGGCTGTGCGTTTTGTCGTGATCGGGGCTGGGCCTGCGGGGCTTCGGGCTGCAAGCGTGGCTGCCCGGCTTGGAGCTGAAGTCACCCTTGTCGAGAGAGAGATTCTAGGGGGAGCGGCAAACCTTGAGGACTGCATACCTTCAAAGGCGATGATCGCCACCGGGGCTGCTCTCGGGCTTGCAGGTAGGTCCCATCGGCTTGGACTGAGGCCAGTGGAGGCGCATCTGGATCTTGCAGCGCTGAGGGAGCGTGTCCAAGAGATCACTAGCGGCCTAGAGAGCGCCAACGCTCAGCTGCTCTCCAGCCAAGGGGTAAGAGTGCTGCAGGGAACCGGCTCGCTTAGAGGTCCTCACGAGGTAGTGGTAGAAGCTGAGGCCGGTGAGGTAGTAGAGCTGGATGCCGATGCAATCCTGATCTCCACCGGCAGCCGGCCGAGAGTTCCGCAGTGGGCAGCTGTGGACGGCAAGAGGGTGCTGGTTACCCGCCAGGCATACCCGCCCCCGGAGATCCCCGACCACCTGGTTGTCATAGGGTCGGGCGTGACGGGAGTCGAGTTCGTGCACATGTTCCGCTCGCTGGGCTCAGCGGTGAGCCTTGTAGTCTCTCGCCAGCAGGTTCTTCCGCAAAAGGACCCTGAGGTAGCCGCGGTGCTCGAGGCTGACTTTCTTGCCAGAGGCGTCCGCCTTCTCAAGGGAGCAAGGGCTGTGGGCATAGAGGTGGGATCTGACGCGGTGAGGGTCGTCTGTGACGATGGCCGCAAGGCCGAGGGCAGCCATGTCCTTTTGGCAATCGGATCTGTTCCCAACTCCGATGGAATGGGGCTAAAGGAGGCGGGAGTGCTCCTGGACCAAAGTGGTCACATACCTGTCAACCAGCACTGCCAGTCCAACATCGGCTGGATCTATGCAGGTGGTGATGTCTCGGGAAGGCTCCCACTTGCCTCTGTGGCGCTCAGCCAGGGAGCCAAGGTTGCCGAGCACGTCATGGGCCTGCACAGCCGGGAGCACCGCCATCTCGACTACGACAAGGCTGCCAGCGCGATCTTCACCGAACCGGAGATCGCCGATGTCGGGCTGGCCGAGGCAGAGGCCTTTTCGTGCGGTCGGAAGATACGAGTGACAAAGGTGCCTTTTGCAGCCAATGCCAGGGCTCTCATCAACGGAGACCCCAGGGGGTTCGTAAAGATCATCTCGGATCCAGCCACAGGAGTGGTCCTGGGCGGGTCCATAGTGGGAGAGCGAGCAGCAGAGCTGATATCAGTGCTGGCTGTGGCGGTCACCAATAACTTGAAAGTCACCGACCTGGCCGAAAGCCTGCTCGTGCACCCGGCCCTTGCTGAGGCGCTGTCAGAAGCCGCGGACTGATGCAGATACTAGGGTGGCTACCTTGCTGCCGAGAGCTTGCCAAGAGCCCTTAAGGCCCTCATCTTTAAGTTCTCCAGGATCGAAGCTCGCAAGACACAGGGGTGAATTCCTAGTATGGTTACACCTGCTGGCAGTAGCTACCTGCGCGTTTTGCCAACCGTAGCCCGAAGCAGTCGCCCGGGGTGCGCTATTAGCGCAGGCAGAAAGTGAGGATATGGACGTGAGTACGGGAACGGTGAAGTGGTTCAATTCCACGAAGGGGTACGGCTTCATCGCCCCCGACGAAGGCGGCAAGGATGTATTTGTCCATAAGTCGGCGCTCGGGAACCTGGCAGGCAGCATTGACGAAGGTCAACGTGTCGAGTTCGAGACCCGGTCGGGGAACAAGGGCCTGGAAGCGGCCAACGTCAGGTTGGCCTGAGGGCCAAAAGCGGCTGTCTCCAGCCAGCCGGGCTGGTAGGAGTTTTTAGGAAACCAGCTTAATAGGGGTTGTCGGGGCTGGGGTCCCGGCATGAGCCGACCGTTCGCAATTAGCAGATAGCGGACTGGGTAGCGCCGCGCGCCTGTATTACTAACATGGTTTTAAGTGATCAACATGGTTTCACGGGCCACTTGACACGGCTGGCTGCCAGACGGCAGCCGTGCAGCCCCCGGCATGCCATGCTGCGGTCAGCCATCGAGGCCGAGGCGGCCTTCTGGCCGACCGGGAGCTCGTATTGGCAGCGCATGGCAGCTTCGTCGAGCCAGACTGTTCAGCAGTCCTGATGCCGACGCGGTGCCGGCATTGCGGGGGGGTTAGGTGGGGCAGAGCTCGGCGCGAGCTTCGATTTCGATGGGAAGCGACTCGTTGCCCTGGAGAAAGTGCAGGCCCGCTAGAGCGCCTTGTACCCAGCGAACCTCTGATCGAATCTGCAGTATGCCCAGATTCTCGTTGCCGCCCCCCTGGCCCGTCGCGAGGTACAGAATCGCTGATTCTGCAGCAAATAGCGCGGTGCCATCTTGGACCATGACCTTGGCTCCATCTGCAGAGAGGTCCAGCACAGCCAGTCTGACCTGCTCAGATTCAATGGTCGCGATAGTCCGATCGCTGGCTGGTATGCGAGGGTTTTTCCTTTTCTCGAATGGCACTTTTAGCCTCCTGTAGCCTTGGCTGGATTGGAAGTGGTGCCGTGGCGCCCCACTGACAGATGCTTTTCCTGCGGAGGCCAGGTGAGCATAACCAGTAAAGGGACCAGCTCAGCCAGCTCTTTCGCGCAGGCCAGGTACTGGGCATCGTCGCCCCCCGCTGGATCTGAGACTTCACCTTGCTCATGGCACGATATTGCAGAGAGATTGAGATCACCCAGCCGCTCTGCGAGATGCCCTCTTCTTTGCGGGAGATGCTCGACCAGCCAATGCAGGGTTGCTGTTTTGGAGGCAGCTTCAGGATGGTACCTTCGCACGTAGTCGACATGCTCTCTTGCCATGGCCACTACCAGGTCTGCAGAGGAGAGATCCTCTTCGGTAAGCTGGTGGCTTCGGTGGAAAGCTGCCGTTGGGTAGCCGTCCAAACCTATTGCGTTCAGAGCACTTCTCGTCCTTGGGCTCATGGGCTGTCCTTCTACGGCGTGGGTGCCTGCTGTCATCACCAAGAACCCGCGCCTATCGGTAGAGCCACTACCACCTGAACAAGCTCCTGAAACGGTGCCGGTCTCAGGGGGACCTTCCCCAATGACGTGTCTGGCAATCGCTCCGGCCATCACAGAGCGCGCAGCGTTCCCCGTGCACAGCATCAGCAGGCAAGGAAAGGCTGGCTCGCTTGCCTTTGGGTGTGTGAGAGCTGCGTTCTGCGAGCAGCTAGGTGGCATAGCAGCCCATGGTCACAACCTCAGCTGTCACCCAGGATCGAGGAAACAGATCCGAGCAGGCCTCCACCGGACCCGCCAGAAGAGGTGCTGCCAGAAGAGGTGCTGCCAGATCCGGACCCGCCAGAAGAGGTGGCCGTGCTGGCTTCAGTGGATCCAGATGAGCCTGTCGAGGTGGCAGAGGACTGGCTCGAAGGGTATTGACCGGAACTGCCAGTGCCCAGCGTGACGTTGATGCCACCGCTTCCCACGCTGACGCCAGCGATAGGCGTAGAGATGCTAACCGATCCCCCCGAGCTGTTTGACCCGTCACCAGCGGGGTTGGGGATGGTCACGCTCACCCCACCTGAGCTTAGCTTCAGGCTCGGTAGCTTGGAGGTGCTTGACTTGGTAGACCCCTGGGTCTTTGTTCCTGTGCTTGGGGAAGGGGTGGTCCCCTGGGCAGCTCCAGCAGTGGTCGTCCCGCCACCAGATGAGCTCGTCCCGCCACCAGATGGGGTGGAGCCTCCAGATGGGGGCTGTGTGGAGCTTCCGCTGGAAGGCGCTGTACCTGTGGCATTTGTGGGCTGGATGGCATCAGATGAAGTAGATGATGATCCCCCCCCGCTGGTGCTGGAGGCGCCATGGCTGGCCTGGGCGTGGGAGTGCAAACTATGGATGGCCGAGGACTTCAAGGCCCCAAGCACCGAGGTGATGTCGGCGACGTTGGCAGTGTCATCGAGATGGAGAACGCCTTGGCTGGGGGCTTTGGAGACAGAGGCCGAGTGGCTTGTGCCCGCGGGCTCGGCAGATGGCACCGAGACTCCCACAGGTGCAAAGGCTCCGCCCAGCACAGCACCTATGGCGAGAGCGCCTACACCTCCGCCAGCGACTATTACAGCCGGTGCACGCTTCCTGCTGCGACGGGCAGCTCGCTTGGAGTGTGCGTGGCGATGGCCGGAGTGCTCGCCAGCACCAGATCTTGAGCTGCTACCCTGCGGTTGAGGCGAGTGGGGCTGTGCAGGAAGGTCGTTGTCTATGTTCTCGCTCATCTCTCTCCTTGCTTTCTTTTTGCGTGCCTGTGGCCGAGCTGGGCCTACAGGGAAGATTCTCCAGATACCGGCTGGTGGATCGAGCTCATGACGGCAGGAGGCTCCACGAGGTGATGATCAGCTCACTACCTCTAACTGTCTCGGTTACCGACATGGAGTACCTTCCTGGGGCAGCTCCTCCCGAAAGGCCCACAACCGTGCTGAGCTGGACTGCGTCAGGGGTGTTGCCGCTTATGGTTTCGCTAACATCCAGCCCGGAGTAGTGCTCTGCCACTGATGCCCCCTGCAAAGCCGCTGGCATGGCAACCCCTGGTGCAAGATCGGCCCACCAGCCCTGCTGGTCCTGGGCTGCAGAGTGGAGCGCGCCGAAGTACTCCTGTAGTGCTGCGGTCTGGAGGTCCAATGGTTGTGGGGACTCGGTCCAAGCCGTGCTGGGAGATCCGAGAAGCGCCAGCGCGCCCATGGGGGTCTCGTTGTCAACGAGGCTAAGACCCTGGGCGACCAGTGCGCTCGGAGCTGGGACCACGTAGTGGGTCGAGCTTGGAAGTTGCCAAAGGGTTCCAGATCCAGCGGTTATCACCTGGGGCTCCGATCTCCGAGCCGATCCCGTCCTGGCTTGTGGCCCCGCACTTACAGCTGGGCTGGTCTGTATGGGGGTCTGTGTGGCTCCGACCTCCACGGCCCTTACCAGGTACCTGTTGGGGGTGTACCAGAGGGCATCAAGGGGCCAGCAGGTGTCGAGCACGAGTGAGGGCGTTGCGCTCCCTGGAATTGCCGAGCCCGCGGGAACGACCTGATGCCCTGTGACCTCGAAGGTGACCGTCTGGCATCCTTCGGGCAAGCCCCTAAAAGATATGAGGTCGCCCGGCACGAGCTTGTCTGCATCGGCGAAATAGCTGACGTCGTGAGCAAGCAGGACTGCGGTTCCCGGAGCTCCGGGCCATACAGATTGTGGAGCATGGCCCACGGACGTTTGTAGGACCGTGTTACTTATGCCCTGCTCCACAGGGGCGGTGAGCCCGAGGTCGGGGATGCTCAGCACTCCTGCGACCTGGCCTGGTGCAGGTGGTTGGGCCTTGCAGCCGGTCCCCTTCCTGTCAGCGCTGGCCAGCTTTGCCTTAGCGGCCCCCACAAGGGTCTGGCCGCCTCTATCAGAGTGAAGCGTCCAGCCAAGTGAGTAGCCGACAAATCCTAGGGTGCCCCAGATGAGCAAGGTTCCTGCCACTGCTCCAGCTCGGAGCTTGGGGAGATGGTGGGCTCTTTTGGCTGCTCCGGCTTTTAGACCACGGCGTCTGGTCGGTCTATGACCCAACGCCGTGGTCGACCCCCATGCCCCGGCCGGGGCGGGAACCGGCCGGGATCGCTTCATGAGGTCCGTGCCCTACCCAACAGCACCGCAGCAATCCTGCGCAGCCTTGGCCAGCCGATCAGGGCTGAGCCAAGGAGAAGTGAGCCACCCACGTAGGGGAGGTCTCCTGACCAGGGCTCACCGGTATGAATGCTTGTGACCTCTTGGATGGGTGCGCTTGGCGGTGTTGTCACAGGGGTTGTCACAGGAGGTGCGGCAACTGTGGTGGTCGTAGTCGGGCTGGGGGATACAGGAGTGTCGACCGTTGCCGTCACCCCGGCGAGGTTTAAGTCGATCCCGCCGTTCAGGCCCTGTGCAAGGAGGATCTTTACTCCCTGGGCCGTTGCGCTTGCGGTATCTCCCACAACTGAGGTGGTTCCCCCTGCCACCGAGATCGTGCTCTGCAAAGGCGTGCCAGCGAGCAGGGTGAATGACTTCCCAGGCCCTACTGTTACCGTCTGGGGAGCGACCCCCGGAATCGCAAGTGTGACCGTGACGATCGCTGGGCTGGCGGTAGCAGTTGGAGCAGCGGTGCCGTTTGTCTCTACGGCCTGGGCACTGGCAGCGCCTACCACGATCCGTGCGAGAGCAGTCCCACTACCGTACTTGAGCAGATCGATGGTCCCCCCGCTTGCGGTCGCCGTAGAGGTGATGGAGTCGTTCATGGAGGTGACCGAGGAGCTAGTGCTGCCAAGATCTATCGATACAGTCTGCTCTGCAGAGCTCAGCGTTCCCAAGACCCCACTTAAGATCGTGCTTAACGGTGCACCTGCCACTGGAATGGATGGCAGTTTCCCAAGTATCGTGCCGAGCGCAGAAGCAACTGGGCTGGAAGGGCCCACTACTGTCGACAGCACCCCGCTTAAGTCCACGGCCACGTTTGCCGTGGTGCCCTTAGACTGGGCAGACAAGCTGCTAGTGAGCGTGGATACGCCAGCCGAGCCGCACGCGACTCCCAGCGTGAGGATCGGGACCGGAGACGACGGGGTTGCGCACGCCTGTGGCTTGGTCACCTCCTGGCCAGCCGTGGTCGCGCTGGCGGTCTGGCTGCCCGTGAGGATCGGAAGCAGGATGCCGGAGCCCTCTGCGGCGGCACTTGGTGTGGTGGCAAGGTCAGCATTGGTAGCCCCACCGACGAGCTGGGTTCCTGCCAGCGATAGCTTGAGGGCTGTTCCCGATGCGGCACCTTTCCAGTTGGTGGGAGCGGCAGAAGCAGTGCCTGATGACATAACAAGCGGTCCGAGAGCGATGAGGCCTGCACCTGCTACCGCAGGGATCGCAGCCAAGATGGTGCGCAGAGCAGAGGTGTGCTTAGAGCCGCTGGGCGAGTGGAGGTGACGCTTGCGGCGCTGGGGGGCCGGCGGGCTCGATGACCCACCAGAAGCTGTGCCCATGGACCCAGTGCCAGCTGGCCGGCTCCTCGATTTCCTGTGGTGCATGTGTATGGCCCTCCAAGTATCTCCAAGGTGATTTATGTCCCGCATTCAGCGCTGCAGCATTGACGGCTAGGGCCTGTTCCCTCCCGCCTCTGCTTGGCGCACCTGCCTTTGCGGGGCCATACTGTTAACGGGTGGTAGCAGTAAACCTTGCGGTCGATATTTGGAGATTTGCCAAATTTTGCTGATCTTGCGACTTCATGCTCGCAGATGGCTACAGAGTGTGATTATCTATAGATTTGGAGACGGTGTGAGGTGCTGCTGTGACAGCCAGCGCATTGCAGGGTCAATGTTGTAAAGGGGGGTGAACGCCATGGCAGTGCACCGGCAGGAGTCGAGGTCATATGACGATGTGGATCTCGACAGGGACAAGGCACTGGTGGAGCGGTGCCAGGCAGGTGACCTCGAAGCCTTCGATGAGCTCTACGACCGCTACCACGATCGACTTTTCAGGTTTTGCCTGCGCAGGCTAAGAGACATCCACGATGCGGAGGATCTGACCCAGGAGGCCTTTGCCAGGGCTTGGAAGGCCCTCCCCAGGGTCACCGGAGAGCGGAGGTTCTACCCCTGGCTGACGGTCATAGCTCGCAACCTATGCGTGGACGCCATGCGTGCTAAGGGCTTAAGCATTCCCATCTCAGATATAGACCAGGTCTCCTCCGGCTTTTCGGCTTCGACGGGCAGCACCGAGAGCAGCGAGGACATTGTCATCTCGGCTGCGGACGCGGCCATGGCAGGCCAGGCGTTCTTGCGTTTGAACGATCGCCATCAAAAGGTGCTCAGCATGCGCGAGACCTCGGGATGGTCGTACCAGCGGATAGCAGACCATGAGGGCGTTGCCATAACTGCGGTCGAGACTCTCCTATGGAGGGCACGCCAGGCCCTAAGGCGAGAGTTCGAGGAGCTCGCCACTGGGGCAAGGGCTGCCCTCGGGCTGGCAGCGATCCTGCCTGCAGCGCTGCTGCGATGGTCAAGGGCGCAAAGGTGCGCCTGGCTGGAGCTGCACGAGGGCTCTTCCCACTTCAGGGCATTGCTGCTACGGCGAGGGGGGGAGCGAGCGGTACCGCTGGGAGCGCCATAGGTGCCGGCGCGATCGCTGCGACGGTGGCAGCTGCCACAATAACCAGCGCCATGGCCTTTGTCCCCGGCAGCGGCGCGCCACCCAAAGGACAGCCAAACAGGCCAAATGTCGCAGCCAGGTCACAGCCCTCGGGCCTGCAGACCGTCGCGCGGGGCTTTCACGGGCCTGTGCCAGTCTCTGGCTCTGCTCCCGCCAGGTCCGCCACTGCTGGGAGCGGGAGCGCTGGCAGCTCTGGCAACTACTTGGGCAGTGGTGAAGCCACTCCTGCCAGCACCGGCACCACGGGATCGTCCAGCGCGAAGAAGAACGCCAATGTCATGGCAGGTATCGGGGGTGTCATTGACAAGTCGCTCAGTTCGACCAGCTCGGCTCTGGGCGGCACAGTGGGATCTGCGGTCTCAGGTGTGGGCGGTGCTGTGAGCTCGGCTGGCACGAGCCTTGGAGGAGCGCTCAGTTCGACCAGCTCGGCTCTGGGCGGCACAGTGGGATCTGCGGTCTCAGGTGTGGGCGGTGCTGTGAGCTCGGCTGGCACGAGCCTTGGAGGGATCTTGGGCTCGCTTGGAGGCTGAGCGTTCAGCTAGTGCCGATCAGGAAAGGCTCGAGTAGGGGTCCTAGCTCTTCGAAGGTTTTGACTGTGGCCCAGGGAGAGGGCTCATTTGGTAGGTCCTTGTACTCACCGGTCAGCACTCGGATCGTCGCTATGCCAAGCCGGGCCGCACCTGCTATGTCCTTGTCGGGACGGTCTCCAACCATCACTGAGGCCTCTGGCTGTGCCCCGAGCCTTTCGAGCGCTGTCGTAAATGCCAAAGGGTGGGGTTTGCGGTACTCGCGCCCCAGCGCATCAGATATAACTACTGCATCGAGGTAGGCCTCAATATGAAGGGCTGAGAGCTTGGCCATCTGCATAGCGGGGTCTCCATCTGTTATGAGCGCCAGCGCTGCACGCTCTTTGAGGAACGTCATTGTCTGTGCGACCCCGGGATATAGATCCAGGTGCTCTGGTGCGTGGCTGCGAAATGCTTCCACCAATGGTGCCACAGGGATGTGTGGGAACCCGGCTTGTGCCAGAGCCTGGTCTATGACCTTGCCGCTATCGCTGCCATGGGAGATGACATCTCCGAGCGCGCTGCGCAGCTCCATCCAGTCTGCGCCGTAACGAGCACCAGCTTCGGCAACCCTGTCCAAGGCTCCTTCCAGCCAGTCCTGCTGAGGATAGAGAGTGTCGTCTAAGTCCAGGAGAACCGCGCCTATCCTCGTGGGGGGAGCCTGTGGCCGCTCAGCTGGGCTCACGGTCGCAACCCAAGGTCATAAGAGGGGATCCAGTT
>JAMCQF010000030.1:2869-5815 GCA_023379605.1 Actinomycetota bacterium | reverse complement strand
CTGAGCGATTACGCTGACCAGGGGAGCCCTGGTCAGCGGCACTTCCTGCACCGACGGTCCAAACGGCGTCATAGTCATCGTCACCTTCCCAGTATACTTCCCATGACATCGGCTGGGAACCCACGGAGGTGTAACAGCATGGCCGAGACCGAGAAGGGCAAGAAGATCGTCTACGTCCACCCGTACAAGCGGGCAGACAGAACCAGGGTGCCATCGCACGACCACTCCACCCCCGACACGTCGAAGGGGGCAGCGCCTCGCCCGACGACCCGGCAGACGAGCCGCAGGGCGTCCCGCTGAGCAGCGTCAGGCGCCGCCCGACCAGGCCGAGGTGTACTCGCCCGTAGTGGTCACCACCAGGTGATCTACCACAGCGAGCCTGTGACGGCCGCAGGCAGCGGCGATGGACCGGAACGACGCCTGCTCGGTTTCCGTGGCACTGAGAGCCTCGTGGCGGCGATAGCGCACAAGGACGGAGCCGGTCGCCCGGCACGCCTGGGCTCCGAGGAGCACTGGGCGTGCTGAGAGGCGAGCTGCCTGGACCCAGCCGACAGCGACGATGGCATGGCCGACGAAGCGGTGGCCCTCGTCCAGGTAGAGGACGAGGGCCACGTCCTCCCGACGGGAGCGAAGGAGGTCCCGAACGACCCGTGCAGCGGATGCCGAATCGTCAATACGACGGGAAGCGCCAGGGGTGGGGCTAGCGTAGATCGCCGCTCACAGAAGGTACGTGCGTCATAGGTGGTTTTCCAGTCATATAACGATACGTCGAGTAGCTATCCGGGTGGCTATTAGCGGCGCACTCCCACACGCGTAGAAACACACAGAAAACGAGAAGCCGCAGGTCACAGATACAGAGACAGACCCCTACAGACGTCTACAACCTTCATATACTCAAACTGTGAGTTAAGTGTTGCTTTTACCATGGTTGCCGGCTTGACCGGCAACATCGGACATCCTACACTTTCCCAAGGAGGATATAACATGTCTTACCTGTTATTGAACCACTTGCAAGAAGTTGGCCCGGCGGTGCTGGGCATAATGGGTTCGTAACTGTAAGGGTGAGGGGAACTACCGCCGGTGGGAGACGTGGGACTAGAAGTGACAGAGAGGGCACCGACTCTGTCGGGGACAGATGACACCGCAGACCACCAGCTTGTTGTGCGCTCGGTCAGCCATACTTTCCCCGACGGCACAGCCGTGCTTCGCGACGTCTCTTTGACCGTTGACCGAGGTGAGTTCGTTGCCCTGATCGGACCGTCAGGGTGTGGGAAGTCTACGCTGCTCAAGATCGCAGCGGGTCTGGAGAAGCAGACTTCTGGAGAGGTGATATGTCACCGGGACAACATCGGCTTCGTGTTCCAGGACGCGACCCTGCTTCCCTTTCGGACGGTCCAGGGGAACGTGGAGCTCTTTGCCGAGCTGCACAAGGTGCCAAAGGCCAAACGCAAGGAGATGGCCAGGGCGGCCCTGGAGATGGTCGGGCTCCAGAGGTTTGAGGACAAGTACCCAAAGGCGCTCTCGGGGGGTATGAAGATGCGAGCCTCACTGGCTCGCTCGCTCGTCTTGCACCCACACCTGTTCCTCTTTGACGAGCCCTTCGCTTCAGTAGACGAGATCACCCGTGCCCGCCTGAATGACGAGGTGATCAAGCTCTTCACATCCGAGCAGTTCGCAGCGGTATTCGTCACCCATTCCATATCGGAGGCATGCTTTTTGTCCTCGCGGGTGGTGGTGATGTCGCAGCGTCCGGCGAGGATCTTGGCTGACATAGAGATACCCTTTCCGTACCCCCGTCATCAAGATCTGCATTATGAGACCGCTTTTGTGGACAAGGCCCGGCAAGTAGCCCAGCTCCTAGGGGAGGCATGATGGCACTGGCAACATGGCACAGCTCAGACCCGCTCCAAGAGAGCGGTGATTTACAGGAAGAAGCGCTCGCGCAACCAGCTCCGCCACGCCGTGCGCGCTCAGCGCACCGCTTCGCAAAGGCGACGCTAGGGCCCCTCGCCATCCTCGCTGTCATAGTGGGGATCTGGGAGCTCGTGTCCTATGTGGTGCTCGATCCCCAGAGGCGGTTCCTTCTCCCTCCCTTGCAGACCATCTTCCATCAGGCCTTCTTCATTCATTCGAACCTCTCAGTGCTCCTTTCTGCTCTGGGGGTGACTACCGAGGTCGCCATGGCGGGACTTGGGCTGTCGATCATCATTGGCATGCTCATTGCCATCGCGATGAGTGAGTTCAAGAGCATGGAGCGGGGTCTGTACCCCTACCTGGTGGTCCTCCAGACCATACCCATCCTCGCGTTGGTCCCGCTCGTTGGCTTCTGGCTGGGCTTCGGTTTTACGGCACGGATCGTGGTATGCGTGCTCATCTCGCTGTTCCCAATCATCGCAAGCACGCTGTTTGGCCTGCAGTCCGCGACGCGTGCCTACCATGAGCTCTTTGACCTTCACCACGCGAGCCGCTTTACGAAGCTGGTCAAGCTGAAGCTCCCCATGGCTCTTCCATCGACCTTCAATGGCTTTAGGATCTCAGCTGGTCTGAGCGTCATCGGTGAGATAGTGGGAGGCTACTTCTTCCAGCAGGGAAAGCCTGACATCGGCGTGCTGTTGGACCAGTTCACTGCCCAGCTCAACGGAACGATGCTCTTTGGGGCGATCTTCATCGCGTCCCTGCTCGGAGTCGCGGTGTTTTGGACCTTTGGCGGGATCAGCTCTCTTGTCGTGGGGAACTGGAAGGAGTAAACGGCTACAAAGAGCTATGAAGGGCCGCAGGTATACAGAGGTCCCTGACCAAGTTTCTTACACCGCCGACTGCCTCGAGGTGAGCATCGCTAGAGATCTCGGCATAAGTCCATCGAGGGCATCTGCAAGGAGGAGATAGATGGAACACAAGCTCGGGCGCACTGTGCGCCGTAGATCAGCCGTACTGAGCGCGGTCCTG
>JAMCQF010000030.1:0-2859 GCA_023379605.1 Actinomycetota bacterium | reverse complement strand
TTCTTACACCGCCGACTGCCTCGAGGTGAGCATCGCTAGAGATCTCGGCATACCAGTGCTGGTAAAAGATTCGATTGAAACGGCTGAAATGCCAACATCTTTCGGATCGCTGTCTGTTCCCAAAAACATGGCCATACGTACCTACACCTACCGCTAAGCAGATCCAGGTACGTCATGACCTTGTCCTTTTCGCCACGGTTTTCCCTCGCTCGGTAGCAGCGTCATAGCGCACCGCTGGGCGAGTTGTTCCGCCCGCGAGGATTTCCTTGGCCGTTTCGCTCTCTAGTTGACCAGGGTGGTCTATGACAGCAACGGGCCGAACCATGCCCCCGTCGCCTCCCACTTGCGTCTCCGCTCCCACAGCACGTCCAGCCGTGGTCACCTGGTGCCTGGAGTCCACCCCGGAACAGTCACCTTTCGGTTTCCAATCGGGTATCTCGCCAGTCCGCTGCGAGAACCTGTTGAGCAAGACGGTCCGAACCCGGTCCTTTGGCATCCAAAGGGCTATGTCGGGATCATCCATCCTGTTTCGCAGGTTGTGCGCTCCAACCCGGTCACTATGACCCACCCACCCGCAGAAGAGGCAGACGAACTTGTCCCCGTTACGATTCCCTGCGTGAACGTAACCGCACTGGGGACAAGTCTGTGAGCTATAGGCCGGATTGACCCGCTGTCGGCAGGAACCTCCTGCCGAATGCGTTCTTGGTTCCAGAACCAGCCGGATGTTCCCCGAGATGGCCCCTCTCCCAAGCAGCGGGACCCGGACGCGCGCAGCGGGCGTCAGGCCCATGAGAGCGATCTGCTGGCGTCTTGTTGAAGTTGTCTCGAGTGTGTACATATCCGCATCGAAACAGACCCTCCTAGCCACCCGCACACGAGGCAAACGCTGCACGCTCCTTCGCATCTCTTGGGCGATGATCTTCACCACAGCGGAGCGTTCAGCCTTGTCGACCTTGAACGTAGAGGGAACCGGGGTGCCCCCTGCGTAGAGTGCTGCCACCCTCCTGGGGCTGTAGAGCAACCACAAGGCGTAGTGGCGCATCTCCTCTGTCCACTTCGTCTTGCGGTAGAGGAGAGGCTTCAGGTCCTCCGCTATGGCCGCCCAGAATTTGCTCGTGGTCTTATAGCCGTCCTTCAACGCCATCTTCCACATGCGTGCCTGAAGGCCGTGCGGGCTCGTATAGCCACCAGGCCTGTGCAGCAAGTGATCACGGTAGAAGCGTTCCCCTGAGAAGCTGGCAAACCTAGATGGGCTGAGATAGCAAAGATGGTCGTCTTTCTCCTTGGCGTAAGCGCTGATGAGAACGTGTAGATCCTCGGCCTTTCCTGTTTAAGACCTCAGAATGCTGGCGCACGCTGCGCTTTTGCACTAGGTTTTCGGTGCGGCTCATGGCCTTGCCATCGCCGCTATGTCGGATTTCTTGTACCGCTTAAGACCGTAGAGCCGAGACGAGAAGCAGTGAACTATCAAGAGCAGATCTTGGACCATCTCCTCTTCAGGGGAGAGCGACTCGGTGTTCATGACCACGATCTTGCACCCATGGTCGTCACAGAACTTCTCGAAGAACTCGAAGCCGAAGCGCACCAAGCGGTCCTTGTGCGCGATCACAATCTCTGAGACCTCTCCGTGTTCTACCTTTCCATAAGGCGGAGGAAGTTCCTGCGCTTGTAGTTGAGTCCACTTCCCACGTCCTCCAGATACTCCGCGACTGCCTTCCCGGCAGCGACACAGAACTGCTCCAGAAAAGCCCGCTGGTTTGCCAGGTCCGGCTTCTGCGCCACAGAAGAGACCCGCACGTACGCCACGACCCTGGGCTCCTTTGGCTTCTGGCCAATCACCGTCAGGTAGTCGCCTTCGGTGTAGTAGCGCCTGTTGGTGGGAGAGGTGTGCTTTTAACACGCCCTCGCGGTCCCAACGCTGAAGAGTGGACACCGACCGCCCGAACACCCGCGGTGGCTATGTGTCCATATTGAGCATGTTACCACATATCTAACCGTAGAAGCAGACATCTACTACTGCTCCTGCTCACTATCGTTCTTACCGTGACGCAAGAGTAATTGCCAATCTGCGCAAGGAAGGTGCTATCATATTAGCGAAGTCATCGTTGCCTGATTGGGCGGCGTCGTGGTTTTCATGCTCCACACGCAGTGGAACTACTAGAAACCCATACGATACACGCTATGATTTTGGGGGCTCGAGTAGTGGAAGCGCTCCGGGGGTCGGTATCGGCTTCGCTCCTGTGGGAATTGGAACCGACAGCGGGGGTTCTGTTCGCCTGCCCTCCTCGTTTTGTGGTACTGTCGACCTCCGACCCACGCCAAGTCTCCTGTCACGTCATGGTTAGAGCCCTTTGGCTGGATTCCAAGATACCATCGGCCCAATAGGGAGAACAGTATCTGATGTCGTTAAGGTCCTGCGCGTCATGCGCGGGTTCGATCATAAGGATGGGGTGATGGCTTTGAGTGGGGGAGCGCGACATCGCTGATAGTGAAGCTCGATGGCGCTGAGGTGCCAAGGCGTAGGAGCTCCAGGCTCGACAAAGCTCTTAGGTGCACCGTCAATTGCGCTTTGAGCAGGCTAAGCGCGTTACCCACGGGGATAAGGAATCCCAGGCACTCTAGGTAGCTGGACTTGCAATTTTAACAGTTACGAGTCGGCCTGGAGGCTTGACCAGTGAAGGTTTGCATTCTAAACTGCTACTGCCAGGACATAACACGTCTTACCTGTTAGGGACGGCTTATCTGCGAGAAGTCTCGATGGCATAAGTCCATCGAGGGCATCTGCAAGGAGGAGATAGATGGAACACAAGCTCGGGCGCACTGTGCGTCGTAGATCAGCCGTGCTGAGCGCGGTCCTGG
>JAMCQF010000029.1 GCA_023379605.1 Actinomycetota bacterium | reverse complement strand
CGGCTAGCCCAGCCAGAATTGAGGTGCCTGCAGCTACACCCTCCCAGCGAGGGGTGGATCGCCTCAGCACTACCACAGGCACTCCGAGCCAGGATGCTTCTTCTTGGAGACCACCTGAGTCTGTGACCACCACCTGGCTTTTGGAGACCAGATCCAGCATCTGGCCGTAGGGGAGGGGGTCAAGCGCTGTCAACCCCGGTGCCTCCAGCATCGATTCCAACCCTGCCTCCATAAGCCTTGCCCGTGTGCGGGGGTGAACCGGAAAGGTCACCGGCCCAATATCTGCTGCCAATCTCCTAGCCAGCTCGACAAGACTCCTGAGACGAGCAGGATCGTCGACGTTGGTGGCCCTGTGCGCGGTGAACGCCACCCCAGCTCGACTTTCGAGCGGCCGCGCTGTGATAGCGCGCTCACGAAGCACGTCCAGCACTGGGTTGCCCACGACCCTTATGCGAGAGGTGTCAATTCCCTCTGAGGCAAGAAAGCTTGCCGCCAGCGGTGTCGGGGCAAAGTGCAGCGAGGCACAGACGGCCGCGACTTTACGGTTTACCTCTTCAATCGAAGTTTGGTTCATCGAGCGCAGCCCGGCCTCTAGGTGCGCGACCGGGACCCGATGTCGCCTGGCTGCCAAGCAGAATGCTGGGACTGTGTTCGTGTCTCCGAGGACCAGGACAAGGGCCGGCTCGGAGGTCTCTATCTCACGGTCTGCCTTCTCATAAATTGCGCCCAGGCGGTGAGGAGCGTCACCTTCGAGGACCCACCTCTCATCGGGCGTGAACCTGAGCTCGTCGAAGAAGGAGTCCACCAGGTTCGCTTGGTAGTGCTGGCCTGTTGCCACAGTGCGCACAGGAAGCCCTGAAGCCACAAGAGCCGATACGACAGGGGACAGCTTTATGATCTCTGGACGCGTGCCAAAAGGGATAAGGATATCTCTCAACCCTCGAATACCTCTTCGAAGTAGCGCATCATCGTAACACCGGAGCGGTAGCGGAGTCGCTCTGCTCTGGGTGGCCTGCCCATGATCCCTCGTAGGTACTCACCCACAAGGTCAGCTCCGGCCGCCAGGCTAAGGGGGAGCCCTCCGGAGAACCTCGGGTTTATCTCGGTAAAGCTGATGGAGCCGCTTTTGTCAACAAATCCCTGGACATTGGCTGGTCCTGTCAGACCGATGCCCTTCACAAGCCTGCCAAGCTCGACAACCAGCTCGGGAGAGGAGAAGGTCTCTCCTTTAGTCGATATGCCGCCTCGAGTCTCAAGCCGCCAGCGCGGGACTGCTCCTAAGAGGATGCCCTCTTTCGATATGAGGACATCTGCTGTGAACTCTGTTCCGGCGAGCTGGGTCTGCACCAGAGGCTCAGGCACTTGCGAGAGGGCATAGGCAAGGCCCGCCTCATCTTTGACAAGATGCAAGTCACGTGAGCCTCGCCCAAAGCGGGGCTTTACAACCCATGGGCCGGGCACCCCCGCAGCGCTGCCCAGAGCGGTTGGAGGGACAGGGGCTCCAACCGCGCTTGCGCGACTGGAAAAAGCCCACTTGTCGATGCAGGATCGGACTGCCTCTCTGGCAGGAAACCAGGTCGCAACACCACAGCTATCCAGCTCCGGCTTGGCAACCGTCAACGGCTCCAGCTCTTCGGCTACGGTCGCAATTAGGGCTTCTGCTCGATGCTGGGATGACAGTTCGCATACCTGTTCGGCAAATCCGGGGTCATCTGCACGTGATATCACAGCCGAGCCGTCGCTTAAGCGAAGCCCTACTGCGCTCGGGTCAGAGTCCACGCCCACCACTGTGTGACCAGCCAAGTGAAGAGCTCGGATTACGGCGACCCCCGCCGGACCGCCTGCGCCAGTGACGACGACGGTGAGTGAGCTGTTTGCGGCCAACGATCTTCCGCTCAGCTGGTGCTCGTGGTGAGCACTATCTTTCCGAGCTTTCCACCTTGCGCGAACCGTTCGTAGGCCAGCGCCGCTTCCTCTAAGTTATAGGTGGCAGCGATCGGGACCCTTAGATCTCCCCGCTCGACGAGTGGAAGCACCTGGTGGGACACAGCAGAAGCCACCGCAGCCTTTTCCAGCACAGATCGGGCGCGCAGGGTAGCTGCGAGGATCTTTGACCGGTGCGACATGAGGGAGCGAAGATCGAGCTCCATGCGGGCGCCTGCTCCCACGCCTATCACGGCGACCCTGCCCCCAATGGCCAGGACCTCAAGCTCCTCTGCCATCCTGGGCGCCCCAACAAGCTCCAAGATGATGTCAAATGGGCCGTGCTTGGCCAGCTCTTCGGGTGAGTCGGGCTGGATCACAACCTCTGCGCCCAGGTCGGATACAGCCGAGTGCAGCTCTGCCCTGCGGACGCTCGCTACCACAACAGCTCCAGCCCGAGCAGCAAGCTGGACTGCAGCGCATCCGACGCCTCCGGCTGCGCCGGTTATGAGGACCCTGTCACCGGGGATCAAGCCGCACTGGGTGAAAAGGGCGTCATGGGCGGTGGAGAAGGCTTCTGGAAACCCTCCAGCCTCTTGGATCCCAAG
This sequence comes from Actinomycetota bacterium, assembly GCA_023379605.1. Lineage (GTDB taxonomy): Bacteria > Actinomycetota > Acidimicrobiia > Acidimicrobiales > JAMCQF01 > JAMCQF01. The sequence goes on along the minus strand of JAMCQF010000029.1, from coordinate 18,273 downwards.
TGATCCTGGCACTGCCAGCGCATGGGACTCTTCCACCAGCGCCAGCTCAGCCTGTGCCCCCCCAGCAACCACAGCCATCACCTTTTCGCCCGGCACGAACCGGGAGACCCGCTCGCCAGCTGACACAACAGTTCCAGCCAGCTCAAGTCCGGGGATATCTGCAGGTGAGCCAGGCGGTGCTGGGTACCGGCCGCGCTTTTGGAGCAGGTCTGCAGCGTTTATGCCGGCGGCCTCTACGGCCACGAGCAGCTCAGTGGAACTGGGAGAGGGGTCCGGGCGGTCCGCTATTACCAGCTTGCCATCATCTATCGTCACTGCTCGCATCCTTTCAACCTAGCTCAGCAGGCCACCTCTGCCGCCTGTTCAGTGAGATCCTGGAGCATTGAAGCAGCGGCGCGGGTCGCAGTGGGAGCGGAGAGGGAATGGTCCTAAGAGCTGTTGCCGACCACGAGCAGGGGAAATGAGGTCTGCTCTACGAGCTGGCGGGTTTCGCGTCCCATGCCAGGGTGGGTGGCGCGCTGGCGGCCGTGGCGGCCCACGACCAAAAGGTCAAAGCCCCGCTCCTCCACTAGCTCTGCAAGCGTCTCTGCTGGATGCCATCCTGCAATTGCCTCGAACCGGTAGGCAACTCCAAGCTCCTCTGCCTCTCCACGAAAGAGCTCCGCTTGTGCCTTAAGAGGCTGGGCCTCGGATTGGAATGCAGCTCGCTCGTCTTCTTCGGTCTCTACCTGGCGCTTTGGGATGACCGAAACCGCCACAACCTCGGCACCGATCTCCAGGCCAGCCCTGACTGCCCGCTCAGCACCTGGGGAGCCATCGAATCCCACCAGCACCCGTCTGAACATCCGTCCTCCCGCAGAGCTCATCCTCGTCTCCTTACTCATCTCATGCCAGCAGCCACGGCCAGCACAATGAGCAGTGCTACCAGCATGTACCCAACGTAGGCATCTAGGCGACCGCACTGCAGTCGCTTGACAGCACGCACCACCCATTCCAGCAATGAGCGTGCAGGTCGGTATATATAGGTCTCAACCGGCTCTATCACCTGTGTGAGCACGAGCACATGGGCTGACCCTGGGTGGTCAGGGTCAGCGGGGAGGTGAGGGCCCGCATGGGTCACATCGGTGGCTTGCAGGCCCTGGCCTGCTTGGCGTGGGTCTATGATCCTCACCTCCCTGCGGGTCCCCAAGATGTTGCCAAGCACGTGGCGGAGCACGTTGGAGTAGGCAAACGGGCTATAACGATCCGGCCCGGCTATTCCTGAGGTTGCCGAGCGCCACGGAGGAACTCTCCGGTACCTGATCACCTGTCCCCTCGAGAGGGCCAGCGTTGCAGCTCCCACCGAGAAGATCCCGATCAGGAAGACGAGCGCCAGCCATGACGGTGACAGTATCGAGAATCCTGCAAAGACCGGCTGGAGCACCCACGGCGACTTGAGGGCCGCGTCAACGAGGTCCCTAGGCACCGCAGGGCCCAGGCCGCGGGCTATGAACCGTAGGATCCACGGTGCTGTGGCTGCCATGCCCAAACATGACAGCGCAAGGAAGACCATCCCGGCCCGACCAGCCAGCGCGCCATCGTTTGACCTGGCTGGCTCCTGCTCGGATCCCCACGGACGCCCCAGTATTGTCATTGAGACAAGGCGAGCGAAGACCAATGCTGCAACTCCCGCTGTGAGGGCCACAAGGGCCCCGGCTCCCGCCATGGCCAGCCGCATTGCGAGGTCATGCAGGCGCACCTGCTGCATCAGCGACTCCAGTATGAACCACTCCGACACGAACCCTATTGTGGGAGGAAGCCCAGCCAGGGTGAGAGCGCCCACGCTGAAGGTGGCACCGCTCCAGGGATGGCTGTGGCCGACTCCGCGCAGGTCCTCCATGCGATCTCCGCCGTGGTCAGCCTCGAATCCTGCTGCGGAGGTAAACAGCAGGGATTTCGCGAGCGCGTGAGCCAGAACCTGCAGACTGGCTGCGAGAAGCCCGAGCGCGATGAGCTGGGGATTCGATGCCGCGGCTCCAGCCAGTGCTACACCGTATCCGACCAGGATGACCCCAGCGTTCTCGATGCTCGAGTATGCGATCACCCTGTTTAGATGCGATTGGACCCCGGCAAAGACGATCCCGATCAGGGCGGTCAGACCTCCCATCAAAAGGACCAACACGACCAGCCATACCGGTGGCCTGCCCAGGATCGCAAGGAACCGCCACAGGCCGTAGAACCCCACGTTGACCGCGAGACCGGCCATGGCTGCCCTGGCCGGCCCAGGCGCCGAAGGGTATCCGAGGGGCATCCAGACCTGGAAGGGCACCAGCCCTATCTTGGCGGCGAACCCGGTAATGATGAGAGCGTAAGCTGCATCGTGGAGCGTGCCTGGAGCAACACGGCTCCAAGCTGCAAGGTCGAAGCTCTTGGAGGCGCCAGCCAGGAGCAGGAAACCGAAGAGGAGGAAGGCGCCACTTACCTTTCCCATAGCAAGGGTGATCCAGCTGGATGTCGCGTTGTGGCGGCTCCGGCGTCGTATGCCACTTAGGATGTAAAAGGACACTGTGAGGGTTTCCCAGCCGAAAAGGAAGCTGAACGCGTCTCCAGCGAGCACGATGATTGCGACCGCTCCTAGCAAGAGGACGTATCCAGCACCGGTGCCGCGCCCTTTCGAGCGGTCTTCGGACCGGCTCCAGCTGAGCAGGCAGGCCGAGATGGCTACTCCGAGACCACCGGTGAGGGTGAGGAAGAGCCCGGCGAGCGGGTCGAAGCGAAGGGAGCTCTCACCTACTCCCAGTGAGTATCCCAATGAGAGGGTCTTTGTAGCACCGAGTACGGAGATGACACCTGCTGCGGTTATACAGGCGCTGCCAGCTAAGGACATAAGGTAGGTGAAGCTCCGCCATACGCGTGCGTCGGCTCCAAGTACAAGGTCTGCTGCTGCGCCAGCCAAGTAGAGCGCCAGGCCTGCTACTACCAGAGACTCCCTCACCGGGGAGCTCCTTTGCTGCCAGAGGGTCCGTGTGCCACGGCATCTTGGCGCGCGATCTTTGCGGCGCAGCTACGAGACAGTAAGCCCAGCCCTGCCAGGATCCCGTGCAGGATGGCAAAGGGGCTCGGAGGCGAGCCAGGCACCCAGATGTCCACGGGCACCAGCCCAGCTATGCCTGGGTGGGTCGAGTAAGTGGGGTGCACGATGCCCCCGCTTATCGCATCGGTACCAGCCGCCATGACGATCTTCGGATATGGCATAGCCTCGTAGGTGCGCTTTAGCGGCCCGGCCATTCCAGCTGTACCGGTGCCTGTGACAAGGAGCAGGTCCGCGTGCCTAGGGGACGCCGTGAAGAACAGACCGAGGCGATGGATATCATAGACGGGGTTCAGCAGGGCTGCCACCTCCCACTCCTCAGAACCATCAGAGCCTGCATCCACGTGGCGGATGTGGACCGAGCGTCGCAGAGCCTTGACACGCCTGGCGAGATCAGCTCTCACCGCACTTAGCTGGGCATCGCCTTCTTCTATCTCTGGAACCACCAAGGAATGCCTTGCAAGCTTGGAGGTCTCGGTGGAAGGCTCGAAGTAGAACAGCTCTGGGTAGGACTGCACGCAGATGCCACAGAGAATGCACCGGCCACGATCTACGCTCAGGTGTGGCTGACCTGAGAGCCCCTCTTGGGCGGGATGCTGCTCGATAGCCCCTGTTGGGCAGCAGGAGGCGATAGCTGTTGCCTGCGCTGCCGCCGCACTATCGCCTTCAGGCGCAGCAGGTGGGCTCGTAGATACCCGGAGCGCGCCCTTGTAGCTGTCTCCGTATCCATCTGGGCGTTTGGGGTACGAGGTGGTGACCACACCCTCCTTGAGCCCTCTTAGTATCCAGGCCATCATCCAGCTGCTCCTGCTATGCACATGCCAAAGCTGGCCTCTATGAAGACGAAATCGGTGAATATATCGCCTTGGAATGCTTGTGGGAACAAGGCCAGGTTGTGGAATGATGCACAGCGGGGCTTGACCCGCAAGAGCCGGTTGCCATCGGATTCCACCATGTACAAAAGCTCACCCTGGGGTGCCTCCACAGACGAGATCACCTTGCCGCTGCATAGGCCTATCTCTGTGTGCCAGCCATCCATGGGTCCGCGGTCATCTGTGGTTGCCAGAAGGTCAAGTGCCTGGCGGATCAGGTGGAAAGAGGATCGGATCTCATCTATGCGGATGCGCTGGCGTGCCAGAGCGTCGCCTTCGCTGTGAGGCTCAGCGATCTGGAACCCGAGGTGGGCGTAGGCTCCGTACGGTCGGTCTATGCGAACATCCTCTGCCATGCCCGATGCCCGCCCCACCGGACCCAGAGCTCCATGTCCCTGGGCGATGTGAGCTGGGATGGCCCCCGTGCCCCTGAGGCGGTCGGTGAACGAGGGTGTTGCCATAAGCGCTTGGATGTCATCGTCTAGGGCGTGCTCTAAAGCGCCAATATGCTCAAGGATCTCTTTGGGCGGGGCAAGAGGGGGCCCAATAACCCCTCCTGGCAGAACCACTCCTCTGGCGAAGCGGTGGCCGCATAGAGTCGCTTGCAACCGGAGTGCCCGCTCCTTGTGCAGGCTGAGGCGTGCATAGGCCACTGCCTGACCAGATCCCTCGGTGTGGCGGATCATCGAGTCAAGGTGGTTGGCGACACGTTCGAGCTCGGCATGGACGACCCTCAACAGTTCGGCGCGCTCGGGAACCTCCACTCCTGCCAGCGCCTCGATGGCCCTTGAGAATGCGATCGCATGAGCTACCGAGGCGATGCCCTCGACACGCTCTGCAACGAGCACGGCCTGATCCACGGGCAGGCGCTCGAAGCGACGTTCGATGCCCCGGTGCTTGTAGTAGATGCGGCTGCGAATGTGGGGTATATCCTCACCAGGGGTCTCCAACAGGTACTCGATTGACTCAAATACCCCCGAGCGAACCGGGCCGTAAGGGATGGTGAACATCCCTTCACCATGCACATGGGCACCAAGTGCGGACTCTTCAATCTCTACGGGGGCATCCACAGCCAGCGCTGTTTCCCTTGGCGTGCCAGAGCGCAGGGGCAGCACGAGAGGATCGAGGCGTCCGTGGCCGGCGGGCTCAAGGCCGAACAGATCGTGGATCTCCCGCTCGTACCATGCTGCAGCGGGTATCTGTGCCGTAAGTGCTGGGTAGGAGGCGGTGCTTGCGGCCACGGTGGCTTCCAGGAGCGTGAGTCCTTTCCGCTCAGCCACAACAGCGGTGAGCAAAGTCGGACCTTTCACAGAACGGGACGCAAACAGCCCGCCAAATCGAGCTCCTTGGGCCAGAAGGGCAGAGACTGAATCCGCAAGGGAGTCTGCACTTATGTCTGTATGGGTTGGTATCACCGTCGGGCCCCAAGCTCTAAGGCCGCACGGTAGAGCAGGTGGGCCAAGTCCTCGGGAGGATGTATGCCAAGTATTGCAAGCGCGATAAGCCCTAGGACCATAGAGCTCACCATCCACCAGCTTGTTTCGCCCCTTGTAGGCGGAGCTGGCCTGGTGGCGGCGGAGCCCTGTAGCGAGGACGGATCTAAGACAGGGGTCATCATGGAACGTGTGGCATACCAGGAGAGCCCCAGGAATGCCAAGGTGACAAGGCCAACCAGGATGGCAGCCTCCCAGTCGCTACCACTTGAAAGACCTCCTGCAACGATAAGGAACTCACTACGAAATATTCCAAAGGGAGGCATCGCCGATAGGGCCAGGACGGCGAGCACGAGCATGGGACCGGTCCATGGAAGGACATCGATCACACCACGGATCCTGGCCATGTCCTTGGTCCTGAGCTTGCGCAGGACGCTACCTGCTCCAAAGAAGGCGGTTCCCTTTGCTGCTGCATGGGCAAGCACATGAAGGAGCACCCCAACTACTGCTAACACCGCAGAGAAGCTCATGCCTATGGCCAGGATGCCCATGTGCTCGACGCTTGAGTACGCAAGGAGGCGCTTTAGGTCTCGCTGGATGATCACATACAATGCGGCCAGTGCCAGTGAGGCAAGACCAAAGGCCAGAAGGACGTTTCGTGGAAAAGCTGGTCCAAGGGCCCGCTCTGTGATCTGGAAGAACCGCAGTATTGCATAGAAGCTGACTGCAAGCAGTGCTCCTGAGAGCAATGCGGACACAGGCGTGGGAGCTTCGGAGTGCGCATCGGGCAACCAGGTATGGACTGGAAACAGTCCCATCTTGGTGCCAAAGCCCAAGACGGCCAGCAGATCAGCAAGCCTTACAACCGACGAGGGCAAGTGCGCGGCCGCCGACAAAAGGACCGGGTAGGTAAAGTTGTAACCGTTGCCAAGGGCCGCAGTCCCCGCCGAGTACATGATTATCGTGGCAAATAGGGCGATGCCCAGTCCCAAGGAGGCTATGATCACGTACTTCCAGGCAGCTTCGGTCGCGCCTTCAGTGTCGTCTATAGCGACGAGGAGAGCCGATACCACGGTGGTGATCTCAATTGCTACCCACAACAGCGCAAGGTTGTCCACAAGCGGTGCTACGGCCATGGCCCAGCAGAATAGATTGAGCCCAGCGTAGTACCGCCTCGAGTACCGCCTGTCCTCAGAGGGATCGCCGCTGCGTCTCAGATATCCGATCGCGAATATCGCTGTTAGAGCGTAGAGAAAAGCCACGGCCACCAAAAAGACCGTCGAGAGAGCGTCGGTTCGCAGCCATCCCCCCAGTGCGTTCACGGGCTTGGTCGATCCAACCAATGTCCAAGCAAGCACAAAGGTGGCCACTCCAGATCCGAGCGTCAGGGCCTCCGCTACCCGGCGTGGCACCCACCACGACAGGACTGAGACGGCAAAGGGAACCACTAAGATGGCTGTCAGTATCCATTCCATAGCGCTAGCCTCGCAGCCGATCCATCTCGTTGGTCGAAAGGGTCCTGGCTCTACCATGGTGAAGCCTCATCAGAACTCCCAGCACCACCACCGCGACGAGCAAATCGAAAAAGAATGCCACCTCGGCCACCAAAGACAGCCCAGATGCTATGGCGAGGCTGGCCACTGATACCCCGTTCTCGAGCGAGAAGAAACCAACGGCTTGGGATACGACGTCGGAGCGCATGATCACCAAGAGGAACGAGACCAGTATCGCTGCTGTTGCCAGGCCAAGCTCTGCTTTGGGTAGAAGGATCGATGCTATTGGCAGGCTGGCTACCACAAACAGGCCGAAGACAGAGATGGCGATCGCGATCAGCACCATCGAGGCAACGCCAAGCCGATGGCTTCCCGCAAGATCCTCCGGGGCGTCTTTGAGCAGGCGGAGGATCACGGCGGGAACCACTATCACCTTGAGCAGGAAGGAAAATGTTCCCACTGCGTACAGGTCGCCGATGTGACGATCTGCAGCGACGTAGAAGGCCAGCCCGCTCACCACCAGGGACTGGAAGGCATAAAGGCGTATCTGCGAGCGCGAGAGGGGAGCGCGCAGCATGGCAAACTCGCTCAGCAGCACCAAAAGCGTGATGGCTTCCGCCGTGCCGGTGAAAGTGGATGGTGGAGCGAGCAGGGCAGGCATCATCCACCACCGAGGTACAAGGCGAGCACTGCCAGACCTGCGACAAGAAAGGCGGCAGCCATGAACTCGGTCAGTTTGAAGAGGCGAAGCTTGGAGAAGCTGTTGTCAATGATAGCGAACAGCGTTCCCACACCGACGGCTTTGGCGAGGAATATCGGTATCGCAAGAATGACGGATCCAGTGGAACGCGATCCTGCAAGGCCCCACGGGGCGGTAAAGACGTTAATCAGGATCACATAGAGAATCAGCTGTTTCATCGCGGCACCCCATTTGAGCAGGGCCAGGGGGGGTCCTGAGTACTCCAGGGTGCGGGCTTCGTCGATCATGCCTAGCTCAAGGGTGCTTGAATGGGTTTCCACAGGTATGCGGCCGGTATCGGAGAGCACCACCAAGAAGAACGCCACCACAGCCAAGAGATGCGCAGGACGGACGACCTGGCTGAGTGAGGCCCGGGCCGCAGCTGCCTCGAAGTAGGGAAGGTCGGTCGTTGTTATAAGCGCTACGGTGAAGGTCACAAACAGCAGGGCCGGCTCTATGAGAGCCCCAAACGTCATAGCTCTGCTGCTGCCTAGCTGAGCGTATGGGCCGTCTGTCTCCGCCGCTGCTACAGAGACAGAAAAGCCGGCAAGAGATAAGACAAAGGCGCCACCCAGAATGTCCCCCATATAGCCGAGCGGCAGGGGGTAGCTGGTAAGCACCGGTATCAGCAGTGGAACTATCAGGTAGCAGGTGAAGGCGACCACCGGAGCTGCGAGGTACACCCAGCTAGAGTCCTCTGGGACAAGGGTCTCCTTGCGGAAGAGCTTGGCGATGTCGTAATAGGGCTGGAGTATCCTCGGTCCCCGCCTTCCTTGGAACCGGGCTTCGATGCGGGCGACGATGCCGCTTATCAGGGGGGCGAAGAAGAGGATGGTCAGATCCTGTAGCACCTGGATCACAACCGGGCTCAACTGGTCTGCCGCCACCTTTCCTCCACGCTCACTGAGTAGATGCGCAGAGGCCATCAGCCAAGCGGCAGTTCAGGCTTCTCGTAGGCGAGCAACCAGCCGGAGCCTCATCCGGTGCAATTACTCTAGCGCGTCATCCAGCTGCTGCATCCAGTCATGGCCTTAGGGGGTTGAGACAGCCAGCCCAGAAGGGGAAGGCCTTAGGGGGTTGAGACAGCCAGCCCAGAAGGGGAAGGCCTTAGGGGGTTGAGACAGCCAGCCCGGCACAGGCGATGCCGGTTCCGCCCAAGCCACAGTAGCCACCTGGGTTCTTGGCCAGGTACTGCTGGTGGTACTCCTCTGCATAGTAGAACTCGCCTGCGGGTGCGATCTCTGTGGTGATCACGCCAAGCCCTGCAGCTGACAGTGCGCTCTGATAGAGAGAGCGGGACGAGGTGGCCGCCTCCAGCTGGGCTTTGGAGCCGTAGTAGATCGCCGAGCGGTACTGGGTGCCAACGTCGTTCCCCTGTCTCATCCCCTGGGTGGGATCATGGCTCTCCCAGAAGAGCTTGAGAAGCTGGTCATAGCCAACCTGGGTGGGGTCGAAGACCACCAGGACCGCCTCGCTGTGGCCGGTTGCTCCGCTGCACACCTCCTCATAGGTGGGATTGGGGGTATAGCCCCCCGCGTATCCCACTGCTGTTGTCCACACCCCTGGAGCTTGCCAGAACACGCGCTCGGCACCCCAGAAGCACCCCAAGGCGAACACCGCTGTCTGCAAGCCCTCGGGGAAGGGGGGGATGATCGCTCTGCTGCTCACATAGTGGACGGCGCTCAACTCCATGGGGGTGCTCCGCCCAGGCAGCGCCTGCTCAGGAGTTGGCATGATCGGTTCGTAGCTCATAGGGCGCATACTGGCGGTCCTTCCTCCCCGTGTTTTGGCTCGCTCTGGCGAAGGCTAGGGGCGCCTAGGCTTTGGAGCCAGCGATCCCTCTATGCTCAGAGCTTACCCGAGCCTATGTCGGGTCGGTCCTGCCGCGGATCAGCGATCCCTCTACGCTCAGAGCTTACAGCCGCTCCTGCTGGGATCGGCTTTGCATCGCCTGCTCGCTCCGCCATTTCCGAGCTTCGCAGTTCGCCCGAACCGAGCACGGCAGGCAGACTGTTTACGGTCCTGCCTGGGATACCAACTGAGAAAGGTGAAACCCCGCCGGGACGTGCCAGCGATTGGGCCACCACCGGTGGGCTTTGAGGCATCATTTGGTAATGGCTGTGCATTTCGACATAGACGGTCCTGTAGCTGTGGTCACCATAGACCGTCCCGAGGTGAGGAATGCCGTGGATGGCGCCACCTCCGAGGCGTTGGCCGATGTCTTTGCACGGTTCGATGCTCAAGAGTCGCTGTGTGCGGCTGTGCTTACGGGGGCAGGAGGGACTTTCTGCGCCGGAGCGGACCTAAAGGCAATTGCCTGGGACGGCAAGGTCTTGGAGGGCCGCGGCCCTCAGCGGGCCAACCGGGTGAGCTTGGATGGCGATGGCCCCATGGGGCCAACTCGCATGCTCTTGGACAAACCGGTGATAGCTGCGGTGGAGGGGTACGCGGTAGCAGGTGGGCTGGAGCTAGCGTTGTGGTGCGATCTACGGGTTGCGTCCGAAGATGCGGTGTTTGGGGTCTACTGCAGGAGGTGGGGAGTCCCCCTTGTGGACGGGGGCACCGTCCGTCTCCCACGTCTTATAGGCCATTCCAACGCTATGGACCTCATCTTGACAGGGCGAGGGGTAAAAGGAGAGGAAGCCAGGCAGATGGGGCTCGTCAATCGCCTCGTTCCCAGGGGAAACGCCCTTGCAGTCGCAGTCGAGCTTGCCAAGGAGATCTCCCGTTTTCCCCAGGCTTGCATGCGCAGCGATCGTCAGTCAGCCTATGAGCAGTGGGGGCTTTCCTTAAAGGATGCGCTGGAGAACGAGACGAGAAAAGGGCTCAAGGTTATCCGCTCAGGCCAGTCAAGGGCAGGAGCCAGCCGCTTTGCCTCTGGAGAGGGGCGCGGAGGGGCTTTTTGATCCGACAGCGAAGCCGAGCAGGGATGCAGCGCTGTGTAAGGTTCTCGAGGCCAGAGACTCCAGGATCGAGTCTGCCTCTGACAGGTCCAGGCAGCGGGTCAGGTCGTGAGGGACTGCCAGGCACTTGAGGCCTGCTGACTTGGCTGCTGCGATGCCGTTGGGAGAGTCCTCTACAGCCATGGCATTGGAGGGTTCCACCGCCAGCGCTCTGCAGGCATCGAGGTAGGTGTCTGGAGCGGGCTTGGCTCGGAGGCCTTCTCCCAGAGGTGCCTGCACGGGTCGCTGTGAGGTTGCTGGTTGGTTGGCACATGAGATCCAATCGAAACGATCCAGGATGCCAAGCGAGTCAAGGTGCCCTCTTACCCACTCGGTCCCCGAGGACGAAGCAACTGCTAGTGGTATGCCCGCCCGTTTGGCGTCATCGAGCCAGCAAAGCACGCCGGGCATCAAGCGTGCTCCTGCAAGCAGATCGTCGCGGCGTTTGCGGACCGTATCGACGATGAAGGTGGGATCAATACGCTCACGCACCGCCGCACTCGCTCGTTTCCGAACCATTCCCACCAGATCCAGCCCGCCAATGGTGCCAATCTCTAAGGCCCACTCCTGCATGCTTGGGGGAGCGATGTCGTACTTCTCGAACTGCTCTGCCCAGGCAAGGTATATAGGACCCTCGGTGTCGACCACGATGCCATCAAAGTCCATGATTACGGCGTGAAGATCCATCCTGGCACTGGCGTTGTGTGATCTCACAGAACTTTACGTCTCCTTGGAGCAGCTGAGAGGCTCTTTGTACCAAGGCTAGAGGATGGATCCGGCCATTCGACCATCTACATCCATCCAAGGCAACTTTCTGGGAAATGAGCGCAAGGTTCACCGCTGCCAGTCGTTACCCAACTGTGGTGCTTGGTGAGCCGCGCCTGGTCGGTTTGGGGAAGGGTACTTGGGAGCGCGCTTAAGTAGGGTCTTTAGAGCTTCTTTGGGCTCTTGGCTGGTGGTTGGCGTTGCCGGTGCCACTGTCATCGCCGCCTCAGCGGTTGGGCTGAGCGCTGACGGCACTACAGGTGGGCAGCCTTCAGCTGGGGTCTCCAAGGGAGCTGTGGGATCGCATCCCCGAAGAGGGCGATCCGCCGTGATCAACAGCCCACAGTTGGCGCTCCAGCCAAGCCTTCCCTCCTACCTGCTTCCTCCAGCAGGACGCCTCTCTGATGGGGAGGCTCTCGCCGCAGCGAGCACAACGGGCCAGCTTGAGCAAGCCTCTGCCGGTGAGAACCTGCTGAGTGGTCCCAATGAGGCCCTGCACGGCGGCTGGGTTGCCACAGGAGAGGCGACGGTCCGTTCTGTAAATGGGACCTCGCCAGGCGGTGGCGAGCTGATCATGACCACCACCGGCTCCAAAAGTCAGGCACTGTGGTCCGGCTCACCGTCGAACGGCGGACTGGTACCAGCTACGCCGGAGGCGGTCTACACAGGGAATGCCCGCGCGACCGCAGGTGGGCAAGCGGCCACTATCACTCCGGTGCTGGCCTTTTATAACTCCTCGGGAAAGCTGTTGACCTCCCTGACGGGCCAGTCCAGCGAGGTCACCTCGGCGGCTCCCCAGATGCTTGCACAGGTGCTGGGGTTCGCTCCCTTGAGCACTTCATCAGTGGCTTTGGGATTCGTAGTCACCGGAGCAGCAAAGGGCGAGCAGATATCCATTGAGGATCCGACTCTCAGAGCTGAGCGGTACGCAGGATCAGCTCCAATAGAAGGGCCTCTTCGTGTTGTCGGCAATCAGATTTTGGATCGCAATGGGTCGCGCGTGATCCTGGACGGGTTCGATCTCTACGGTCTCCAGTCAAGCGCGCATCCACCCGGATCCCTTTTCCGCCAGATCGAGGAGGCAAAGGCTTGGGGAGCCAACGTGATCAGGGTGTCGCTCGGCGAGCAGCTCTGGCTCAAGACAAGCTGCTATTACGAGCCAGATTATGCTTTGGTAGTGAGCCAGGTGGTCAAGTGGGTGACCGAGCTTGGCATGGTTGCACTGCTGGACCTTCATTTCAACTCGGTGACCCCCTGCACCCCGCCAGGCCAGCAGATGATGGCGGACTACCCTGGTTCGGTCAACTTCTGGAGCCAAGTGGCTTCAAAGTTCAAGGGCAACCCCTTGGTCGCGTTCGGCCTGTACAACGAGCCCCACGGCATCTCAAACAAGGTCTGGTTGGATGGGGGGCTCCTTTTGCACGCCCCGATCCCTTACCGTGCGGCAGGGATGCAGCAGCTCTATGACGCTGTTAGGGCCACCGGTGCGCAGAACCTTGTGATGGCATCCGGGCTGGGTTGGGCACGATCGTTCCCGAATCCGAAGCTGTCGGGTTACAACATCGTCTACTCGGTCCATGCCTATACATGCCCTCAGGTCCCACCACCGGAATGCGACACCCCCAATCCCTACCAAGCACCTCCGATCCTCAACCAGTGGGTGGGCCCAGCCCAAAGTGTTCCGGTCATGGTGACAGAGTTCGGCTTTCCCGATCCCAACAGCGGGACCTACAACGCAAGTGTGGCCCAGTTTGCCGCGGCTCACGGTTGGGGTTGGATAGCCTTCGCCCTCGACGGCACCACGCTTGGACCCTTCGATCTCGTCTCTCAGATGCCGGCCGAGGGTCCCTACGAGCCGGCCCCGTCGGCAATGGGTCTGGTGGCAGACCTGATAGGTCCTGGGCTATCGGGAGGCACTGTCGGAAGCGGGCTTGGTTCCGTGAGCCCACAGGTCGCCAATCCCAAGCCTGGCGGTAAGCCTGTGGCTGGCCAGGCGGTGGTAAAGAAGGCGGGCTCTCTCATCGGGCACGAACTCCGTGTACACCCACTGGCCAAGCTCCACCTTGACACCTTCAAAGCCAGCACCGCGCAAGGCTCTGCGCAAGGATGCAACGGTCTGCTCGTTCACGTGCAGGATCCGCTCGATCTCTTGGCGCGGGTCTGCTGACCACCTTCGGCGTCTGTCACCAGAGACCACTCGCTGGATCCGGTAGGTGATGTCGTACACCGTACGGTTTGGCATGGTGTGAATGAAGACCCTGCCTCCTGGCCGCAGTATCCTCAGCACTTCTGCGAGTGCCAAGGCAAGCTCATGAGGTGCTAAGTGCTCCACCACGTCCAGCATCGTCACCAGGTCAGCAGTGGCATCCTCCAGAGGCACTCTGCGGGCATCTGCTTGCAGGACCTCTGCAGCAGTGGAGAGACCGTTTACCTCCAATGTGTGCCGGGCCAGCTCCAGAGCCGCCTTCGAGTACTCCACGCCGATCGCTCTGGCCATTCCGGCTTTGATCGCTTCTACGAGGAGCTCGCCACGACCTGTGCCTATGTCGACCAAGACTTCTCCGGGCCGGATACGGGCCCTTTTGAGCGACCATGAGTAAATAGCGTCGAAGCTTGCTCCACCTGAGGTCGTCCACTCTGAGGACCCTGCGCAGCAGCTCAGGTAGTACTCCTTGGGGTAGTGGTCCTGGGTGACCACTGGTTCAGGCAGCTCCCCTGGGGCATTCTGGGAAGCCTGTTCGCTGGCCTGCCCCTTGGGAGGTGCGTGCCGCATGGCAGGTCCTTTTCCCTTGATAGGCCCTTGTGCCCTGGCCGTGGACTCACTCATAGCAGGGCGGGCAAGGTCCATCGAGCGCCGGCTCTCAGGTGGGGTCTTCTCCTCCAGTGGTAGCACCTTGGATATGCTAGGGCTGTACTAGCTTCTATGTCCTCAAAGGTTGCACATAACCCAGGCGCCGGACCGGTCAGTGTCGTAGTGGCAACCAGGGACAGGCCTCAGCTCCTGGCAGGTTGCCTCGATTCCCTGCTAGCGAGCTTGTCCGATGTCGACGAGATGATAGTGGTCGACTCCGGCTCTGTGGTGGCGCCGGTGGCTTCGGTGGCGCTCGAACGAGGTGCCAGGCTTCTTAGATGCGAGAGGCCAGGCGCATCCCTGGCTCGCAACGTGGGATGGCGAGCTGCGCGCCACGAGGTTGTGGCGTTTGTGGACGACGATGTCAGGGTCTCTAAGTCCTGGGGGCAAGCGCTGCGGGGGGTGTTCCTTGACAATCCGCAAGTCGGATTTGTCACGGGAAGGCTGGGCCTGTCCAGCTCAAGGGTGGTAGAGCGCCCGGTGGCCTGGTTTGACCTGGATAGCCCTATCGCAATTGGACCTATGCAGGTTGGAGACTTTGGACATGGTGCCAACATGGCGGTACGCAAGAGCGCGCTCGAGCTCGTGGGCGGTTTTGACCAGGCACTCGGACCGGGTACCCGCTACCCGGCCGCCGAGGACCTCGATCTTTTCGACAGGCTCCTTGCAGCGGGAGTGAGGGGAATGTACGAGCCGGCCCTAGAGGCGCTCCACCTCCAGTGGCGCACGCGCAGGCAGCTCGTGCAGCTGGAATGGCGCTATGGCATTGGCCAAGGTGCAAGGCTGGCGCGCCTGTGGAGAACCGACAGGAAAAGGGCCATGATGGTAGCAAGGAGAGCGATCTACCAAGACGGTCTCGTAGATCTGGCAAAAGCCGCAAGGCAGGGATATGAGTTTGCAGCGATCAGTGCTGTAGTCCGGCTGGCTGGTATCGCAGTAGGAGCTAGCTGGCCACCTGGATCAGCTCCAGCAAAATATTGTTGCCAAGACCCGAGATCTCCTGGCCAAGGCCAGCTCCAAAGGTCTGATTGAACAGTTGGCGACCGCAATCCCCATCCGTGAGGGCGGGGAGGTTCACGAGCTAAATGCCAGCTCCAAAGGTCTGGTTGAAGAGCTCCAGGCGGGTCAATGCCGCAGGCACAGGACCGTGGTGAGCCAAGACCGAGGCCCGCCCGGCAGCGCCCATCTCAGCTCGCTTCTCGGGCGAGACGAGCAGCCCTGCCAAAAGGTCTGCAAAGCCTGACTGCAGCGCCACCCCGACGCTTCCGGGCCGGTCGAGCACGATCCCTTCGATGCCTGCAGGAGTGGTTGCTACGCACACGCCGTGTGCGAGTGCCTCAAGCACCTTGACCTTAGGTCCGCTCGTGGCTGGGCAGGGGAAGGCCACGAGCGCACACCTGGTAAGCACCTCCAGCGCGGTGCCGACCTCGCCTAGAACCGTGACCCCGCTCATGGTGCCGATGCTCATCTTTTCAAGGTTCCTTCCTGCCAGCACGAGCTTGGCTGACGGTACCTTCTCATGCACATCGGGCCAGAGGCCAAGAAGGATATCCAGGGCCTTCTGGTTCGGCTTCCAGCTCCAGTCGGCGATAAGGCCTGCAGTGGGCTCCTCCACAAGGTCCAGGGGCGCTTGAGGCATCGGGTAGGCGATCGGAACGAAGCGCGCGGGGTGCTTTAGCTTGCGCCCGGCCCGCTCCGAGAGGGAGAGCACCAGCGCTGCCTGCCTGTCGGCCCTGCGCTCGGCACGCGCTGTCTGTATCCATGCCGGTCTTATCTCGCGCAGCGCCCGAGCATCGGCCATGGCGCGGTAGTGAATGGTTACCACCGAGCGGCTGGCTGGTGCCACCGCTGCGAAAGAAGGGACATCATCAGCGACCGCTACCGCATCACCTGGCGGTTGCCACCCGAGTCTGGCTGAATCGTGGCGGGGATATGCCAGACCCCGCAGGTGAGCTCGCCAGAGCTTGTCGGTACCAACAGGGTGCCAGTCGCACCATTGCGGCAAGGACCGCCGAGGTGGGATCGGGTACCATGACCATGCCTTAAGGCAGTGACCGAGGCTCAGCACCCCTTCGCACCATGCCCACAGCGCTCGCCCAGCGGCGGTCCCCTCGGGGTCAGGCTGCTCGTAGGCTAGAACCGAGATCTTCACCTTACTGCCAGGGTCCTTAAAAGGGTCCCACAGACCGAAAGAGCGCCCATGCACACCGATCCGCCGCCGTTTCCCATTGTGCTTGCCGGGGAACCTGGTAGTGCCAGAGCAGTTCCCACCTCCACCAGATCCCCGGTGGCGGTGGTAGTGCCCACACGTGATCGGCCCTCGCTGCTCCGGGCGACGCTTGGGCTGCTAGGAGAAGCCCTCCAGGACGGAGATGAGCTTGTAGTGGTGGACTCTGCGTCACGCCATGGCGATGTTGGCGCCCTTGGCGAAGCAGTGGGGGCCAAGGTGGTGAGGTGCGATACTCCCGGCGCCTCCAGGGCTCGAAATGCAGGCGTGTTGGCTTCTAGTGCAGAGCTGATCGCCTTCGTTGACGACGACTGCCTCGTCCAGCACGGCTGGATAGAGGGTCTTCTAAGGTGCTTTGAGAGCTGTCCCCAGGCTGCCTTTGTAACTGGAGCAGTATTGGCGGACCCACCAGCCAAGGAGAAGGCCCCCATGAGCACGGGTCTGGTCATTTTGCAAAACGAGGCGGCACTTGAGATCCCGCCATCAACCAGCGGCACTGGCGAGCCAGGTGGAGCGCGAAACTGCAACATCGCCCTATCAGTGACCACAAGGACCGAGCCAGCCATCTTCGACCTCCGTACAGATCTCACCACGATTGGCCATGGTGCGAACATGGCCTGGCGGAGGCAGGCTCTGGAGCGGATAGGGGGATTTGACGAGAGATTGGGGCCAGGCACCTCGCTCAGGGCAGCCGAGGATCTCGATGCGTTCTGGCGAGCGCTGCTGGCCGGGATGCAGGGAGCCTTCACACCCGATGCCGTCGTTGTCCACCGCCAGTGGAGGCATCTTCTGGGGCAACTGAAAGCATATTACGGCTATGGGGTTGGATCTGGAGCTTTTCAGGCCAAGCGTTGGAGGCTACTGGCCGGGTCAAGCAGTGGCTCAGAGCAGGGGTTGATCGGCCGCTTGTCCCGGACCCGCTCAGCATCGCGCCTTTTGTCCTCGGTGCTCTGGGATGAGGGGGCCACGGCCGTAGGACGCCGCCTGGCTGAAGGGTATGAGACCGCCGCACTGGCTGAGGCGTGCAAGACCATCGGGGCTCTACAAGGAGCGATTCAAGCGAGTGTGATCCCTTTGAACGGCACTGTTTTCTCCCCGCGCCAGGCTGGTCGTGCCGCCAGCCCTCGGCGGCTCTCCAGCAGAGATCTTTGAGCATCTGACCTGCCAGCTCCTCTTTATGGCCAACGCTACCTAGGACCTATCCCCCCAGGCAATGCCATCGGCAGGAGAGGGGGATCGAAGCTGACCACGCCCTTTGGCAAAGCGCCTTCGACTGGGCACCTTAAGGCCTGGGAACAAGAGCGCAAGGACCAATCCGGTGATCGCAAGCCACAGAGGAGCGGTTCCAGCCCAGGTGGGTTTTCCCGCCTGGATGGGGCTGGTTGGCACCACTACAGCCCCAGGCACCTCGCGCCTTAGCAGCTCAAATCCGCGCCTTGCTGCAGAGTCCACAGAAGAGACGTCAGGTCCGCTGATCCTGAGCTGAGCCTCTCCTGGCCATGCAGAAGGATCTATGAGCTCCAACTGCTGGCAGGACGTGGAGACAGATGGGGTCGACCTAGCAGCACTGGAGATCAGCCCGCAAGCCAGATCAGTTTCAACCTTGCCTATGTAGCCGTCTATGGGTCCATGGGATACCGCAGGCACCCACGGAGCTATCGTGAAGACATCATAGCTCCTAGCTGAGTGCGATGGGGTGAGAACAAGCATAACCACCCCGATGGCAGCGCCCGCAATCGGAAGTGCGACAAGCGCGCTCATCTGCCTCGAGGTCTTTGCAACATGGGCCCGCTTGGGCACTGCTTCTGCGACGGCCAGTCCCAAGCCAGCCAGGATCATAAGGGCCCAGGTCGATTCGGGGGTGACCACGAGGTCGTACAC
>JAMCQF010000028.1 GCA_023379605.1 Actinomycetota bacterium | reverse complement strand
TGTCAGCTCCAAGAGCCCGACCACGTGATCACCATTCCAGTACGCAAGCGCCCCGCCAGCCACATAGTAGCTCCCACCCCTGCGCTGGTTGGTGTAGGCGTAGATGATATAAGTATGCGCTGGCCCTCCTGGGAGCACTTCGGGAACCAGCTTGGAGGCCTCTTCACCGAAGTGCTTGCTCGCGAGCTCTCTTGCGACCTGCAAGCTTTTCTCCTGTGCAGCTTTCCTGGCTGGGCCGGCAGTTGGTACATGAGGAGCGTTCACCTGCTCGAGAACTTCTCCTGCTCTACCAGGGATTGACGTCGCGACGAGCCAGGTGCCGAGTAGGACAGCACTACCGGCTCCAACGCGCCTCTCATAGCCACATGGTGCCGCATTTCGCGTTGCGATAGCTTTGGACTGGTTGGAGAGTGCGAAAGTTTGCACGCCCTGCCAGACGCTAACGGTAGTGCCGAGTATCTCTATTCTCTGGGCATCGCCGGGATAGAAGCCGGCGGTCTTTTCCGGAAAGCAGGCATTGGCGAGCACGGTGCAAGAAGAGAGGTCTTCGTCAAGGCTCGGAGGTGCTGGCCAGCACACGAGCCGCCCACCTCTTCTCACGTAGGCGACCAGGTTCTGCTGAGTGGTTCTCGGGAGGATGTCTGCGCAGGCAAGGAAGATCGTTGGATAGGCATCGTAGTCCTCTGGCTGGGCGGCGCTGGTGTCCAAGAGGTCGAAGGCGAGCCCGGAGCGTATGAGCAAGGTAGCAAGAGCAGGGACGTCATGGTCTATGACGGCCCGTACATCGGTGTGAAACCCCCAGCGCCTTGAGTCGAAGGGAGCATGCGCGAGGTCGTTGTCCCATATGATCGCCACGTCAGCACGACGCTTGGACTCTGTGAGGAGCCTGCCAGCGGTCCTCTCGGCCCTCCCGAGGGTAGCTACCGGTCCCAGGTCTGCGCTATCTACGCCGTGGGTGTAGTTGAACTGGAGGGAGCCGATGATCCCCTCTCCTAGCGCGATGGTATAGAGCAGCACTTCGCTGGACTGGGTCTCTGCTGACCAGATGTTGATCTGGTTGCGCTGGGCGGCACGGGCAGCATTTGCAGTGAGCTCGATGAGTGGGATGGCCTCGGGCCCATTGGCTCCAGGATATAGCTCTGGCTGCACTAGGACCGTAGAGGCGTCGGCGGCAAAGGATGCCGGTGGTGCTAGCGAGAGCTCCATCTCCTGGGTGATTGGAACTTCCACGCTGGCTTGACGGAGATCGGCCGCAAGCGTCCCGAGGAAGACCCCCACCTGGCGGCCTTTGAACTTTTGCCAACGTAGAGCGGGAGCCAGCGAGCCCACGCCTTCCTGCGGGGCTGGCCAAGACCTGGGTGGAAGCTCACCGGTCTCTTCTGTGTAGCGCTGCACCATGGCTGGGTTGTAGTCCACCTCGAACGGGCCAAAGCGATAGGCATAGCAGGTCTCGTCGTCAACCTGAACCGCTATGACAGGTCCACCGGTGGTTGCTAGCCATGGCTTTACAAACTGAGCGAAGTGCTGGAGCCAGGTTCTGGCAGCGCTTAAGTAGTAGGGGGACACGTAGCTGGGAGCGGGGAAGTAGTACTCCGACATCCCGCCAAGTGCTGCTGAGGACTCCGGTGGGCTGCTCCAGGGTGCTCCTGGGGTTAGCGGCGAGCCGTCGGGGCCGTACTCGAACATGTCCACAGGAGCGCTCTCCAAGAACCAGTCCGGTAGGCCACCGTTGCGCCACTCATCTGAGATATTGGGGCCAGGGCGCAGGATGACGTAGAATCCCATCTTCTGGCACAGCTCCAAGAAGCCCTGAAGGTTGGTGTTGCATAGGATACCCAGCCTTCCGTCTATGCCCCCCGAGGGGATGTTTCTCACAGGGTCCTCGTACTCCGTGGGGTCGATATGGTGGTCGTTTGGAAGCACCGGGTGGGTCCTGCCTGTGAAGTCGTAGATGCCCGGGAAGAACTCGTGGACGTTCCATGGCACGTAGGTCTGGATGACTGTGTACGCAGCGCGCTGGCACAGCTCCAGGCGGGTTGGGATCTTCTCTGGGCTCATTCTGAAGTACTGGAGCTCTCCGCCGTATATAGGTGTGTCCAAGATATAGCCGTTTTGGCTTGCTCTGTTGGCAGGTCCTCTAGCAGCTGTGTCGGCAGGGGTCGTGCCCACTACTGTGAGCGGCTCGGGCATCGATCCGGCGAGATGGTGAAGAGGGCTTGAAGTCCCCAACCCGCCAATGGGTGTCGAGGCCGGGTTAAGAAGGGCCTTGCGGCGCAGGGGTCTTGCAACGGCGTTGCCACCGAGCACAGCTGTGCCTTTAAGGAACAGGCGTCGGCTTATCGGATGCATAACTAGTTATCTCCTTGGAGGATAGGCTGTTTCTTTGGCTGGATGAATGGTTATCTCCACTGAAGGCGTTGTCCCAGGGATTGACGTCGCGACGAGCCACCCACCGGGTGTCTGGTGCCAGCTGACCGATCCCTCTAGTGCCCGCACGGTGGCTATCACGCCACCTGGCAGTGACACAATCGTGGTTCCTCTGGCTGCGGTCCAGCTTAGCTCCAAGGTATCGGAAGTCGAGGAGAACGAGCGTGGGACACCAGCGATTGCAAAGGGGCTCACATATGTGAGCTGCTCATGAATCTCGGATGTATATGGCCAGGAGCCGGTCGTGTAGGTCCAGTAGGCTGATCCCACCATCGCTGCGTTCTGTGCAGCGATCATGTCGGGTACGTACTGGTTGACATTGACCGAAACATCGGTGCTGGTGTTCACATCCCCCCACTCGCCGATCCACCAGGCCGCGCCCAGCCTTTGGGCTTGGAGCCGAGTAGCGGCGAGATCGGGTGCGAACTGCTTGGGACCTGCCAGCTCAGCTACGTTGCCGCTGGCGTCGTTCAAGCTGGTTCCGTACTCGTGAGGTGCATACACCAGGCGCGTCAAGCCGATCGGTCCCAAAAAGAACGACGCCTCTGTGACTGCCGAGTGGAGCCACGCGGGTTCCACGAATAGCAGGGACCCGGGATCCACACGCCGCAAGGCGCTACCCACCAGCCTGTAGAAGGCAGGCAGCACGGTCGATTCGAACACCTCTGGGGGGATCAGTCCTGCCGGCGGCTCGTTTAAGATGTCATAACCGAGGAGCCACTTAGGCGTGCCTACAAACGTTGCTACTTTGGTCCACATGGCCGAGAACGCGTCCTGGAGCGAGTGACTCTCCCAGAACGCGGTCTCGGCCGGAGCAGCTTCTCCCACAGCTGCAGCACCAGCGTTACTGTGGAGGCATCCAGGCACAGCCCAGGCTGGCATGCCATTGCCACCAAAGCAGGGCGACCAGTCGTACTGGTGCATGTCCAGCACTACCAGCAATCCCGCCTTGCCGGCCCATCCCAGGATCGTGCGCACCCTTTCAAGAGCAGCTGTGTCATAGCGACCAGGCTCCGGCTCTATGTTCGCCCATGCGATAGGGATTCGAACGACAGTTGCTCCTGTGGCGCGAATGGCTGAGAAGCTTGCCTGGTCGTACGGGAGAGGCTGGTTGGTGGCCGTGTACTCATCGCCAGACACATCAACGCCACGGAGGAGGAGGCGCCTGCCCTGTGAGTCGGTGATCCACAGGCCACTGGTGCCGAAACGGGGGGTGTGAAGTCCTCCAGTGCCAGTTGCTGACACTTGCCCGGATGCTATCTGATCCTTCCCTTGGTTCATAGAGGAGCGATCGGCAGTAGCGGCCATCTTCAAGCGGGCGCTCTCTGCTCGCAGGCGGAAAGGAGATTCTGGTCCACTAGCGCTTGCATAGCTACTCGCTGATGCAGTGTTGGGGTGCACAGCCATGGGGCTCGCAGTGATTGCGGGGGTTCTTGAAACACCTGCGAAGCTGGATAGGCTCGAGTAAACTGGCTGGGGGCCGCCAGAATGGCCTGTGCTCGCAGCCGCTTTTAGCCTGGTGGCTGCCGTGGCCACAGAGCCAGGCGAAGCAGTGAGAAGAAGGGCGGTTGAGAGCGTGAGGACTGTGAAAACCAGCCGCCTGGCAAGAAAGCGATTGTGCTGAGCCGAGGCTTTGATCCCAGGCGGCGCGTGGAGATAGTTGGCTGCTTGCTTGGTTCTCGCCGAACTGGCTCGCATTCTATTACTGCTCTCTTGCACGGCCGATCTCTCCCCGCCCTTCATAGCTACTGCAAGCTCGCCCTCTCGGTTTCGCTTGATCCATCCGAAGCTCTGATGAAGAACAGCTGAGACAGCATCGACTTGCGGTCGCGCCGGCTAAGAGCGCCGGTCAGAACCCGCCAACGGCACTACCAATGAGCGCCCGTGCAGGTATAGTGGGATCGAGACTGGCAGTTGGGCGGTCGCCTCACCGCCCAAATGGGTCTAGCGGTGTCCGCTTTGAGCTCTTGCGACCCGCAGGCGGCACGGGTGGCTTCAGCGCCTGTTGTCAGTTGCTTGGACCGAGCGAAAGCAGGTGCTCGATGCGGGCATCGCCAGCTCCCAGGAAGCCCGCGAGCACTCCAGCTACAGCAGATACGTCGAGCGACCCGGCTGCCACCATGGCTTCGAGGTCGGCCCAGTCCTTGGTGCGGTTAAGGAACGCCTTGAAGACGGCGAGGTCGTGGCATGCGAGGAACGGTAGATGCTTGCCAGCGAATGGCTCCAAGTTGACCCGAGTTGCGACCTGTTTGTGGAACTCCGTCGTGTTGAGGAAGACGTCGACTGGGGTGTTCTCCCACCACAGCCGCGCCTGCCCATCTCGTTGAAGGAGGGCGCGGTCATCGTCCGTCGCGACTATTTCGGGTGGAAGAGCAACGAGGACGGAGGAAGTACGCTCGGGACTGACGAACACGTTGAGGTCGAGGTCTATAGTGCCCCGCGCCTGTTGCGTGCACCAGGCTAGGGCGAGCGCGCCACCGAAGGCGTGGCTGATACGGGCGGCAGCCAGGCTGTCGTGGATGGCCAGCATCTTGTAGGGAAGGCCAGTTCGGTGAAGGCTCATATGCTACCACCGGTTGGGAACCGGGGGAAAGAGATCACGGGATCGTGGCGGGCCGGGAACTGAGCGGCGAGATCCAGGACCGCGAGTAGCTCTCGACCCTTGGCCTCGCGCTCGGCGTCGGTCGCGTCGGGTCGACCCGACGTGGTGATGTCAGCGGCGTAGCCGGCGGCTCGCAGGATCCGGTCAAGAGTGTCAACGCGGGGAATCGTTCGACCGGCCTCGTAGGCGGCCAGGGTCGCATGTGAGGTGTTGGCGCGCTCGGCGAGAGCCCGTAGAGACAGCCCAGCGCTGAGTCGGACTCGACGAAGCGTGCTCGCGGCATCCATTCCACCAAGCTTAGCAGGCTGGTATCAGATCAGATACCATAGATCTACCGAGTCGACGCACGCCACGCCCACTAGGCCGTGGCTCGAGGAACGTTATTGGATGGCTAAGGCTCTCGACGTACGCCACGCCCACTAGGCCGTGGCCCCTGGCGAGGTTTTGACCCAAGCTTCTAGTTATGGATCAGACGGTGCTCGCTGTGCAGCGATGAGAGCTGCAACTAGCGCTGGGCAGCGATGAGAGCTGTAACTAGCGCTGGGCAGCGATGAGAACCACTACGGGAGCTGGCAGGATCAGCCAGTGGGATTGGCATGGTCTGGACTCCGCGCGGGTCCCAGGGCGATTGGCGCTACTGGCGGCGACTGGTGGCTGGACTGATTCGAGCGGCCAAAGGCCGCCTCACGTTCCAGGCGATCTGCCGCGCCACCTATGATCCGGCGCAGCGGGCGCAGCACTTGTAGTGGCGGTATCGCAGCGGAGAAGAGCTCAACGGGAGCAAGCACGCTCTCCAAATGACGCAACGAGCCTGCAAGTTTGAGGCTCGACTCCGCCTGCAACTCGAGCCCAGCCATATCGCGCAGCACGCTAGAGGTGGCTCCATATAGCTCCTCCAGCCATGCCGACGCTGGGCTGTCTGGCCCGGCAAAGCGCTTAGCAGTCTCGATTGTGGCTTGGATCCGTTCGAGGGTGCCACGGACCTGGCCAATCGTGCTCACCTCTTCACCTTGGAGACCTTGGGTAGCTGAGGCCTCGGAGGAACCGCCAGCTTCCATCGACCATCCACTTCCATGGTCCAATTATCCCACCCACTCAGCCAGCTGAGGTGCGCGCCCGAGTGCTGCGCAGCAAAGCGTGGTCATGGCGACCGGCCAGTAGTTTGAATCTCCAGGGAAAGGCGACCAGTCCCCAACCCTCTAGGGGAGCTCTGTGCCCACTGGCCTGCTGGTAGAGTAGGAACGGCGTAGAGCCACAGGTGGGCAACGCCGCGGAGACGAGGGATGCCATGGACATGAACGTGTCTAGCGAGGTCTTGGTTCAAACGGCCTGGGCTTGGCTATGCGCGTAGCGCTGTTTGTGACGTGCTTAGGAGACGTTCTCTTTCCTCAAGTCGGCCGGGCAACCGTGGAGCTGCTTGGCAGGCTGGGTTGCGAGGTGAGCTTTCCGGCCCAGCAGACCTGCTGTGGCCAGATGCACATAAACACGGGGTACCGTAAAGAAGCCTTGAAGCTTATAGCCAACCACGTAGATGCCTTTGAGGACTGCGAGGCGATAGTGGTGCCATCGGGATCATGTGCTGCCTCTGTTGCACATCAGCACGCCCAAGTTGCGATGAGGGCCGGCGAAGTGGCCCTTGCAAAGCGAGCTCTCTCAGTTGGCAAGCGGACCTGGGAGCTTTCGATGTTCCTCACTGATGTGCTGGGCGTTGAAGATGTGGGTGCCTACTGGCCTCACAGGGTAACCTACCATCCGACCTGCCACTCTCTAAGGAGCCTGGGAGTCGGGGACCGGCCCCTGCGGCTGCTTAGAAGGGTAAAGGGCATAGATCTAGTTGAGCTTCCCGATGCGACGGTCTGTTGCGGCTTTGGGGGAACCTTCGCACTGAAGAACCCAGACACCTCCACTGCTATGCTCGCAGACAAGATGCGCGCGGTCCTGTCAACTGGTGCCGAGATGTGCACAGCGGGAGACGCGTCGTGTCTCATGCACATACAGGGTGGTCTCTCCCGTCTTAGATGCGGAGTTCGCACAGTTCACCTTGCCGAGATACTAGCTGCCACAGAGATGAGCTTTTCGGTGGCTCAGCTAGCAGCTTCCGGAGGTAGGGGAGCGGGTGGGGAGGGTCGCGCGAATGAGCGTTGACCGCGCCAGCCATGTAGCGCGGCGCGCTAAGGGCCGCGCTCAGGGGAAGGGAGAGATGCAAGGATGAGCACTGAGTGTGATCCTTCTGAGCGGGACCGGCCCATTCCCACGGCCTCTTTGAACGTAGGGCGTCTTAGGGGACAGCGCAGCTTTCCTCTCGCGGCTCATGAAGCTCTGGAGAGCTCCCAGCTCAGGAAGAACCTTCATCACGCTACCGCTACCATAAGAGCCAAGCGCGCAGCAGTTGTGGCGGAGGTCTTGGACTGGGAGGACCTTCGGAAGGCAGGTGAGGCGTTAAAGAACAGGGCACTTGATGGCCTCGATGTCCTACTTACACGCTTCGAGAGCCAATTCAGCCAAGCGGGCGGAAAGGTGCACTTTGCGACAGACGCAAGCGATGCCAACGACATAGTTACCAAGCTTGTGGCTGGCACTGGGAGCAGGGAGGTGGTCAAGGTCAAGTCCATGGCCACCCAGGAGATAGGGTTGAACGAAGCTCTGGAGCAGGCGGGAATAACTGCTTACGAGACAGATCTCGCCGAGCTCATCGTCCAGTTGGGTAACGACTGGCCTTCCCACATCCTAGTTCCGGCTATACATAAGAACCGTTCTGAGATACGTGAGATCTTTCTTAAGGCTATTCCCGGGGTGGATCCGGACCTCACCGATGACCCCAAGGCGCTAGCTGCCACGGCCCGAGCGCATCTGAGGAGGCGATTTCTCTCTGCAAGGGTCGCAATCAGTGGGGCAAACTTTGCAGTGGCGGAGACAGGGACCCTGGTGGTGGTGGAGTCCGAGGGCAACGGGCGGATGTGCCTCACCCTGCCGGACACGCTCATATCCGTGGTAGGCGTGGAGAAGCTGCTTAGCTCATGGGAAGACCTCTCGGTCATGCTGCAGCTGCTGCCGCGCTCTTCCACCGGTGAACGGATGAACCCCTATACCTCGATGTGGACAGGGGTCACACCGAAGGATGGCCCACAGCAAGTCCATGTGGTGCTGGTAGACAACGGCAGGACCGCCACCCTGGCAGATCCGATTGGGCGTGACGTATTACGATGTATTAGGTGTTCGGCGTGCCTCAATGTCTGTCCTGTCTACGAGCGAGTCGGCGGCCATGCCTACGGATCTATATATCCTGGACCAATAGGTGCTGTGCTCTCTCCGCAGCTTACAGGCGTGGAGGCCAATCCCACGCTCCCGTTCGCCTCGTCTTTGTGCGGTGCATGCTTTGAGGTTTGCCCAGTGCGCATAGACATACCTTCGATCCTTGTGGACCTGCGTGCTCGCGTCGTTCAATCTCACGAGCCGAGCCCGGAATCTGTTGGTATGGCTGCAGCAGGCTGGGTCATGGGAAACTCTCGGCGCTGGAGAGCAGCTGGCAAGATGGTCGGCCTCTCCAAGCCTGCTCGCCGTCTGCGCTTGCTGCCCCCGCCTCTTGGAGCGTGGACGTCATCGAGGGATCTGCCTGAGGTGCCAGCTGAGACCTTTAGGGAGTGGTGGGCTTCGAGCGGGCCATCGCAGGAGAACAGCGTTGGTTCTAGTGGGTCGCGCGGCGGGCTTGAGGCTGTCAGGGGCGGAGAGGGTGCTGGTTGGAACCGGGCTAAGCTGAAAGGCGACGAGCCGCTCGGGAGGGTGGCCGGAGGCCGAGCAGGCCCGGATGGCGCGCCTGGCAGCAGGTGTTGGGACGCCGGAGAAGGGCCCGGTGGCCGAGCAGTCCCGGATGGCGCGCCTGGCACCATAGCGCATAGCTCGCGCGAGGTGGTTCTAGCGCGTGTCGCTCAAGCGCTTCGCATGTCCAGAGCTGGAAGGGAATCGCTTAGGATGGCAGAGGCTTTGAACACCGTGCCTCAGGTGGCTTCCAGCTCGGAAGGCGCAGCAGGCCTCCTCGGGCCCGTGGGTCTGCTGGAGCTGTTTGCCCACCGCCTTGAGGACTATGGCGCCGTGGTCTATCGGGTTGGAGGATCCGCTGAGATAGCCGATGCAGTGCAGGCCGCTCTCGGCAACCTGCGTACGGTTGTGCCAGCTGACTTGAGCGAGAGCTGGCTGCCTGACAGCGCAAATGTGGAACGTGACGATCCACATGAAGCCGCACCGAGCCTGGAGCGCTTCGATGCAACAGTGAGCGCGTGCGCCTTGGCTGTTGCTGAGACTGGGACGATCATCTTGGACGGCGGAGCCGGGCAGGGAAGGCGGGCACTAACGCTGGTCCCCGACCATCACGTGTGCGTAGTGAACGCAGATCAGATTGTGCGCAACGTTCCCGAGGCAGTAAGGCGCCTGGTGCCGCACCGGCCCATAACATGGATAAGCGGGCCGTCTGCCACAAGCGATATCGAGCTCTCAAGAGTCCAAGGAGTCCATGGGCCGAGGAATCTGCGCGTGGTCCTCGTTGGCCATGATGGCTTGGGGACTGACAGCGCCCAGGGCCAGATGCCAGCGCAGTGATGGGCGCAGGTCATAGCGCGCCCGCACCAAGCCCTGGCTCTCGGGCCTGGGCAGTGGCTGGAGGCTTTTCAGTCGTACTAGTCTTTGTGTTCTCCGAAGCCCTTCCTTTTGCCCGTACTTTCCGCCAGATCGCCCTAAATGCCACAGTGCACCTGTTGGTGCTGGCCTTTCCCTCGGGCTGGCTAGGCTCGAGCGACCGCTGGCTCATCTTGGGCTCTGCCATTGCCTTTTTGGTCATGCTCGTGCCGCTGTTGAACCGGGAAAGACGGTGGAGCGATCTTGAGATCTCGCGTGCTGCAACCATCGCTGGTGTCGCTGCCCTACTGGCAGGTTTGAGCTTCTTCCCCTTGGCTGTGGCCCTTCCGCACGCGAGCAGGTTTGGACTGTTGTGGTCACTTACGGGACTTACCTGGCTTGGAGCGAACCTTATAGCCGAGGACCTCGACTTCTTCTGGGCCTCTGTGGTTGGGCTGTTCATGTGGGATCTTGGTGCCGGAGCACAGGGGCTCGCCTACAGCATGCATGGGTTGAACGAGCCATACGGGAACCAAATATCCCCAGTGATCGTGACCGGCGTCGACTGCGCCGGCATCGTGATGGCAAGCCTCGCGTGGAAGCTTGGTGTGGATCCGGCCAAGGCGTTTCTCACTGCCCGCGACTGGGCAAGGGCCAAGCGCTCGCCGAGCATGTGATGAGAGCCAGCGTTTTGGGCAAGGCCAGGCAAGCCCAGCGTTTTGGGCAAGGCCAGCGAAGTCTTATCGAGAGGACTATTAGGAGACCATCTCGATCCAGCCGGTACTTGGGTTGTGGGCTGTTGCCTAGGTTATAGAGATGTTCAAGATTATGCTTTGGATTTGACCTTTCCGCTAAGGGTACCGGCGGCCCGAGATCTCCACCGAGTTGCACGGGGATGTAGCTGAGCGTGAAACCCCCGCCGTTGGAGCTCACAGGAGACGAACGAGCTCAGGTAGTCATCGAGAGCTTGAGGATCTTGGAAAGTCCGCTCTGAGAACTCGAAGGTGCCTTTCCACCACAAGCTTTGTACACGTTCAGCGGGCTTGAGATTGCCTGCGAAGGTTGCAGGGAAGTGGGCGGCAGGCTTGCCGTGGATTATGTGGTGCTTGAAGACGAACTCGATACGCCGGTCGCTTATGTCGACGAGCCAGCGGTGATGGCCCCAGCCGACCCAGGGGCCTTGGATTCCGTAGGTCTGCTCCTCGAGGCGGGACGGGACCTCTATGTAGCCGGCTTTTGCCACCCGCACCAGCTCAGCGCAGACCCAGAGTGGGTCGCGGACATCCTCAAGAGTCTGAGAGCAGATGGCGAAGTCGATCTGGTTATCCGAGAACGGCCAAGGCTCTCTTGCACAGATATCGCGCTGTATCCAAGAGCTTGCGTCAAAGCGCTCGGGGCCTTCTCCGTCGTGCCCGTAAAGGCCACGCGTCTCATAGGGCATCTGATCAAGTACCAGGTCAGCACGGGAGAACGGCCTTGCCCACCCTCCCACGTCCAAGACGAGGTCATCTTCTGCAAGGATCTGCGAAAGGCGCTCCAGGCTCTCATGGATCATCTTGGAGCCTCTTTGGTCACCCTGTCTTTGAGAGCCGGGCCTTTGAGAGCCGGGCCTTTGAGAGCTGGGCCTTTGAGAGCCGGGCCTTTGAGAGCTGGCAGCTGGAGCATCGTGGAAGATGGTTTAGCACCTCTGGCCGGTCGGTGGGAGACAAAGCAGCCACCACCCGCCGTGGCGAGGCATAGGCTCAACTGAGCACCGTCTAACCTGGTAGATGTGAGCAAGCCTCTTGTGCCTAAGGACATAGGCGATGTAGACGTCGCCACTGTTGAGGATGTGGTCGCTCTCATGAGGGCTCGGGGAGGGCGCGCGACCTCTTCACGGCGGATCCTGCTGGAGGTGCTGTTCGAGGCCGGCAACCACTTGGACGCCGAGGACATTGCAGAGGCAGTCCAGCTCCGGTCTCCTGACGTCCACATCTCCACCATCTACCGAAACCTAGAGGAGCTCCAGCGCCTCGGCGTCATAGTGCACTCCCATCTCGGCCACGGACCTGCCACCTACCAGCTGGCCTCGCTTGCCCACGCGCACTTCATCTGTGAGCGATGTGGGCTCACGATAGAGGCACCTGACGAGATTTTCAAAGGCTTGGCCCGCACAGCCAGGACCAAGTTGGGCTTCTCGATCGATCCACGCCACTTTGCGATCCTGGGGATCTGTGCACAGTGCAGCTAGACCTGGACCCAGGTGAATCCGTGCTCTCTCCCAACCAGCGTGCAAAACGTGACGAGATAGTCGCTGCTGCTGTGGCTGTGCTGTTAGATGGAGGCGTGCACGCTTGCACGGTACGGGCTATAGCGGCACGGGCTGGGGTGTCCAAGAGCGCCGTGCACTATTACTTTGATGACGTTGACGGGATAGTTGATCAGGCGATGCTCAAGGCGACCCAAGGATGGATAGCCTGGCTGCGAGCGGGCGGATCCGACCTGGCCCCGCGTATCGACTCGTCCTCCCGGCGGTTCTGGCTAACCGTGAACGCGTGCCTGGCGCCCTTCGCTGCGGGGGACCGGTCCCTGCTGCCGCTGTGGCTGGAGTACTGGGCAGTTCGCGCTCGCCAGGGACGCCTTGGTGAGCTGCGCTTGCTGGCAGACCTGCTAACTGGGTACGTAGAAGAGCTACTCGGGCTCGCAGGGATCTCAGATGCGAGCGGGCGCGCCCTCGGCGTGACTGCATACCTGTTGGGCATCAGCATGTGGGAGTCGCTGGGCGAGGTTGATCTCGTGGAGGTCGAGCGCCACGTGGGGGCCATCGCCGGCCTTGTGCCACCGCGTACCGAAGAGCACCAGCCAGGTGAGAGCGGATAAGCGCCGCCATTGGCACGCCTGCTGTGACGGGTGCGAGGCGCGGTATGGAAAAGCCAGAGGTTAAGGACAGCTGTCCAAAATGATTGGACACTTGTCCTATAGGGTGTGTATGATTGTGTAGGTAAAACTGGCCACTGGGCTAGGACTGAAAGAGCTGGCACTAGGAGGACTCTCATGAGCAGTCATAGAGTTGTTGCAGATCCGAGCGGGGCAAGCCTGGCGGCCGAAGGTTGTGTAGGTCCGCGCTTTCTCATCATAGGAGCTGGCATGGCGGGCATCTTGAGCGCCGTAAAGCTCCAAGAGGCTGGGCTCACCAACGTGGCCATCTACGAGAAGGCATCGGCCCTTGGAGGCACCTGGAGAGAGAACACATACCCAGGTGTTGCATGCGACATACCGTCGCACCTTTACAGCTACTCCTTTGCTCCGAACCCAAACTGGAGCCACGTCTTCTCTCCCGGTGCTGAGATCTTCAGCTATTTCGAGGAGGTTGCGCGTCGCTACGGCGTAGACCGGCTCATCCACTTTGGTGCAGAGGTGCGCCTGCTCGAGTGGCGCAATGGTCTCTGGCACTTGGAGACCAACAATGGCGAGACCGACGAAGGCGAGTTTGTCATCGCTGCCACCGGGGTCCTTCACCATCCAAAGTACCCCGACTTGGACGGTCTGGCCAGCTTTGAAGGCCCTGTGTTCCACAGCGCGCGCTGGGACCATTCGGTACCCATATCCCACAGGAGGGTCGGTGTGGTTGGAACCGGCTCGTCAGCGGTCCAGATTGTGGGAGCGATAGTTGACGAGGTTGCAGCTCTCAAGCTGTTCCAGCGGACACCTCAGTGGATCCTGCCCATAGAGAACCCTCCTATAGACGAGGAAGACCAGAAGCGCTACCAGGCCGACCCGAATGCCATTGAGGTCCTCCGCAAGGAGCTAGCGCAGACCTTCGAGGCCCACTTTGCCAATGCCGTTGTGGACGCAGCCTCTTCGGAGGTGAAGGTACTAGAGGAGCTGTGCCGGGCCAATCTCGACCAGAGCGTGAAAGACCCAGCCCTACGGGAGAGGCTGAGGCCTGACTACCGTGCCGCCTGCAAGCGCCTGGTCGTGTCCTCCAACTTCTACGACGCCATCCAAAAGCCCAACGCTGATCTGGTGACAGAGGCCATAGACCATCTGTCACCAACCGGGATCGTTACAAAGGACGGCGCCTTGCACGAGTTGGACGTGGTGGTGCTAGCGACTGGATTTAGAGTGGACAGGTTCCTAAGGCCTATGGACGTCGTTGGGCGAGGCGGGGTGCTCTTGGACGATGTATGGGCTGATCGGCCTTCTGCCTACCTGTCGTTGTCCGTGCCCGACTTTCCGAACCTGTTCATGCTTAATGGCCCGAACGGGCCTGTGGGCAACTTCTCTTTGATCGACGTCGCTGAGTTGCAGTTTGCCTACGTAGAGCAGTTGGTGGCCCAGGTGCTGGCGGGTCGGTGCAGAGAGGTAAGCGCCACCCATGATGCCTTGGAGCGGTTCGAAGCTGAGCGGGTCAAGGCAGCTCAGAAGACCATCTGGGTATCTGGATGCCGGAGCTGGTACTTAGACGATCGGGGAATTCCTGCTGCATGGCCCTGGAGCTTCGACCATTTCCGGGCCCGGATGGCCGCCCCAAAGCTGGAAGACTACGAGCTCGTAGGCTGACAGTCCTGGCTTAGGGCTTAGGGCTGATAAGACGAAGGTGGTTTCGACCTAGGAATTTTCCGCCCGGCCCAACGCAAGTTAGACTGCTTTCAAGCGTTATCTTTACAGGAACACAGCCAATCAACACCTTGAGCCTTCCGCGCCCGGCAGAGCAGTTTTCTCAGCGCTGCGAGCGTCGGGCGGCTCTTGCAGTTAGAGCCGGAAAGGTCTGGGGGCGGCCATCGAGCCGGCACGTAGTGACCAGGGAGAAGAGGAACCGCAGATGAACCCAACCTTCGCAGGGCCACAGGCAGAACCAGCCAGCTCCAGGGCAAAAAGCCGCGTCTCGGCTGTGTCGCGACTGGCCGGGTTAGGCGCAGCAGTAGTCCTAGCTGTTGGGCTTGCGCCTTCAGTCGCGTTTGCTGCGACCCTCGCTCAGAGCACCACCCCGAGCGCGGGCGACGTTTTCGTTCCTGTCACCCCTTTTAGGATAGTGGACACCCGTTCCGGCTCGGGATGCTCGAACATCTCGCCGAGCGCCCCCCTCGGGCCAGGATCTACAGCCACCGTGACCGTTGTAGGTGCCACTGCCTGCGAGAGCACCTCGGGATCGGTGCCATCTGGGGCTACAGCAGTTGCAGTAGAGGTGACAGCGATCAAACCCACCTCGCCTGGATACCTGACCGTGTGGCCCGCAGGAACTTCCCAGCCAACGGTCTCCAACGTGAACTTCATGGCAGGCCAGCCAGCAGTGGCCAACCTGGCTATGGTAAAGCTGTCTTCTTCAGGGACCTTGGACGTCTACAACAGTGCCGGTACGACCAACCTTGCGATAGATGTGGAGGGCTACTACGTCTCTTCTACCTCTACTGCAGCATCCAGCGGAGATGCCTACCACGCCATATCACCCACCAGGGTGTGCGACACCCGCAGCGGGAACCCCTCGGATCTATCCGGCACCGCCGCCCAGTGCAACAGCGCCATACTTGCAGCCCAAACGCCGAGGGCGGTTCAGATCACAGGCATAGGATCCATCCCCACAGGAGCGACTGCGGTGGTGCTGAACCTCACTGTGGTGCGCCCATCTGCGATTGGCTTTGCGGTGGTCTACCCCAAGGCCGGCACCACGCCCACGGTTTCCAACATCAACTTCGGAGCCGGCGAGACCATAGCCAATCGGGCAGTAGTTGCCCTATCTTCTAGTGGAGCGATAGATCTGCTCTCTAACGTGCAGACTAATGCCATCATAGACGTGGACGGGTACTTCACGGCGGGGCCAGCGACTGGGGCACAGTTCTATCCGGTGAGCCCTTACCGGATCGTGGACACCCGCTCGGGATCTGGGTGCTCGAACATCTCTCCGGATGCCCCCCTTGGGGATGGCACCACCTCTACGGTGAGCGTGATCGGAGCAAGTGGCTGTGAGGGCACCACGGCGAGCTCGGCTCCATCGGGGACGACCGCGGCCGTTACCAACCTTACGGCAGTGCGAAATGCCGAGACGAGCGCTCATGGCGACTTCCTTACGGCTTTCCCCGCAACCCCAATGCCGGTGGCCTCCGACATAAACATCTCTGGGGTG
Organism: Actinomycetota bacterium; assembly: GCA_023379605.1. Lineage (GTDB taxonomy): Bacteria > Actinomycetota > Acidimicrobiia > Acidimicrobiales > JAMCQF01 > JAMCQF01. The sequence continues at coordinate 2,764 of JAMCQF010000028.1, read as the reverse complement.
AACCCCGACTACGCCTTCCCCAACCTCGGCGTTGAGACCCTTTCATCCTCTGGCACCTTCGACATATACAACTTCTCGGGCTCTGTGGACTTCGTTGTCGACGTCTTCGGCTTCTTTGCCCCGCCAGTGAGCGTGACACCTGCTGTGTACCCGGTGAGCCCTGGGGCCACCACGCCCACGACCAAAGCAGCCAGCACCACAGCAGATCCCACGTCCGGGCTGATCACCTACAGCGTTACCGGACTGCCAGCTAACTCCAACGTGGATATAGCACTCTTTACTGACACCGGGTCGGACGCGCCTGTGTGCACGTCTTCTGGAAGCTGCACGTTCACCTCCTCTGCAGGGGCGGGCAAGCCAGGGACAGCGGCAGGACAGGAGGGCACCACAGCCACCAGCGAGGCTTTCATTGCCTACGTGAACGGGACTCCCACTGACTCGGGAAATAACTCCTCCAACACCACCGGCCAGGTGAACGACGTGACCACGTCCTCGAGCGGGACCTTGGGCTTTGCCTTGAACAGCTTCTCTGCAGCGGATCCGATCCCTGTAGTGTTCACTCCGGACTTTGGGAACGACCTCGTGGTCAACTCCTCCGGCCAGCCGATCGAGCCCTATGGTGTCGGCGGGCGCGCAAGTTGGACCGCTGTTCCCACCAACGAGGTCTACACACTGTCAGGTCCGACCCCATCGTCAACTCCCACCGTGTCTATATCGTCCAGTCCCACCAGCGGTGAGGTCACCTACACGGCGAGCGGGTTCACCTCGTCCAACACCCCCGATGGCTATGTGGACATTGCGCTGTTCCCATCCTCTGGGACCAACGCGCCGATGACCACCAACGGAACCACCACCTTTACATCAGCGAATGGCAAAGGTGTGGCGGGCCCGGCAGCAGGGGAGGCAACCACGAATAACCAGACCTCCACGAGTGTGACCTCGCCACTCCAAGGCTCCTCATGCGTCTCAAATGCATCGTGCTATGGCTATATTGCATCAGTCGCAGGTTTGGCCACCTCCGGCGCACCCGATCTCATCACCGACGTCGCCGTAACTGCGGGTGAGAAGCTCACTTTCGTGCTCAACAGCTTCCAGCCCGACGGCACCATACCGGTGGTGTTCACCGAGCCGTTCACCACCCCGACTGGAATCCTCCAGCTTGACACCAGCGGTCAGCCCACCACCGGCTACTACTTTGGTGTGGGAGCCTCAACAAGCTGGGTGCCACCAGCAGCGGGGAGCTTTGTCGGAGAGGCTTGGACCGAGGTCATGGGTGTGAACACCACCAACGGGACCTTCTATGGCAAAGTGCTCGGCAGCGCAGGTGGTGACGCCTCCAGCGTCGTCACCACAGGTGATGAGTACAGCTTCACTTACAGCACCTCGGGGAGCACTTACAGCTATACAGACAAGAGCACCCTTACCGAGAGCGAGTTCAGCGCCGATCTAACAGCTGCAGATCCCACCCAGGTGGTCCCTGGCTCTACCACTGCGCTTCCCGTGGTCGGATCCGAGGTAGTGGTGGGAGGCGAGCCCGACTCTTCTTCTACTGCGCTTGGCTACACAGCCGGTGCCCCGAGCACGTTTGCCTTTGATGCCACCGACTCGCCCGGCTACGGCAACGTTCCCGGCGCTCCAACCTCAGTTAGCGCCTCTTACAGCGCCGACGCTTTCTTGAACTCCTCTAACCAGTTCCAAGCAGGGATAGTTGTCACCTGGAAGCCGCCTGTGAACCCGGATGTCTCCGGCTCCCAAGCTGTGGCCGACAACACCGCCGCGAGCACCTACTCCGGGGATGCCACCTATACTCTCTACGCGTCTCAGGTGGTCAATGGCACGCCTCAGCCGGCCTCAGAGGTGGGCAGTGTCACTGCAGTGAACCCAACTGTGACCAAGCCGACGAACCTGACCGGTGGCACGACGAGCTACACCTCGCCTGAGCTTATAGACACGACCAACCTCGTAGGCGGCGACAGCTACATCTTCTACGTGTTTGCAACCGCTGCCACCGGTACCAACGGCGGTGGCCAGTCCGGTGTATTCTCGCAAGCAAGCTCCTCGGTGACGGTTCCCACCACTGTCGTGCCGGCAGTGCCTGCGATCACCTCGGTTGCTATCACCCCGAGCACCGGATACTCCACAACCACCACGGTTGGCATACCAACCAATGTCCCTTCCACCGCAACGGCTGGTAGCGCGGCAGTGGTGTACGACGAAGCAGTCACGTGCACCTCTTCAGCAGCATCGGACTTTTCCTACACCGACTCCTCTGCTGATCTGGCTGGCCCGGGTGCAGGCGTATCGGCCTTGAGCCCGACTGGCTGCGCTCAGCTCAACGATCCGGCCAATCCGACACTCAGCGCTGATACCCTTGTGCTCACCTTCCCCAAGTACGTCGCGACAACCGAGACCTCGAGCGGGACAACGGTATATGAGACCACCCCTGTGGCCACGCCTTCCACAGGTGACGTCTTCACCTACACCGAACCATCTTCGCCTACAACCACAGATGCTGTCTACGAGACGGGTACTTCAAGTTCACCGCAGTTCGCGACCACTCAATCTGCAACCGACAACGGGCAGTCCAATACCGGCTCTGCTGTGTCCAACCCGCTATTCCCCGCCAATGAGATCACCGTTTCAGAGACGGCTGCAACTGCAACGAGCGAGACCGTCCAGGTAACTGCCAGTCAGTACACCCCTGACCAGGTGGTGACCGGCACGACGCCTGCAACCTCTGTCGCAGTGGGCGTGACGATCTTCT
>JAMCQF010000027.1 GCA_023379605.1 Actinomycetota bacterium | reverse complement strand
GGTAGGGATCTGGCCGTATACAAGCTGCCGGAGCATTTGGAGATCCTAGAGGAGATACCCCGTAACCCTGTGGGAAAGATACTGAAGGCAGAGTTGCGCAGGAGGTTTCTCTGAGCTTTACACGAAAAGCGGGCGCTCTGTAAGACAGGACAGCCAGACAGGATGAGGTTCTTTGGGGCAGGCCCCAAGCGCTGCCCGGCGAAGTCGGCCTCCAGGAGCCACAAGGACATCATGTGCTTCCCCATCAGGCGCAGTTAGCAGTGAAGTGGTGCGAACCCAGCCTTGCCTACTTAGCCTGTTCACGTGCCCGTTGTTGCCAGTCTACGATCCCAGTCACAAAAGGTCGAGCCGGGAGGCGAGCTCGCTGCAGAGCTGAGCATCCGCAACACCGGCTCGATCGTCGAGCAGTTCACCCTGACTGCAATAGGTCCGGCAGCTCCCTTTACCGTTCTGGAGCCGCCTGCGATCTCGCTATTTCCAGGCGGCCAGCAGACCGTGTCTGTAATGGTACGTCCACCGCGCTCTCCCGATACACCTGTGGGCAAGGTTCCACTGGCTGTCCACATAGCTCCGGCAAAGGAGCCCTCCGAGGCCATCGCAGAGGAGATGGTGATCTCAATAACGCCGTATTCAGACGTATCCGCGGAGTTGCTGCCGCAGATATCGACGGGGAGAGTGACAGGGCGTCACCGGGTTGCCGTTGACAACCGCGGGAACGTGCCGATCACGGTTGCCCTTGCGGGCACGGACGCGGCCAATGCACTGCGGTTCCTCCTAAAGCCGCAGAGCCTTGAGGTGGCTCCTGGAGAGGCACGCCTTGCTAGGCTCAAGGTAAAGCCGCGCCAGCGCTTCCTAAGGGGTGCCATCCGCCAAAGACCGTTCAAGCTGGCTGCCACACCGGACGGTCAGACCCCAGTAGTGGTCGATGGGGGGCTTGCCCAAAAGCCCCTGCTGCCTAAAGGCACCATATTGCTCTTGGCTGCAGCAGCACTCTTGCTTCTCTGGTTTGCCCTGCTGCGCCCAGCAATTCGCTCCACTGCAGTCGCGGCAGCTCACCGGAGGCTAGCTGCTCTGCAGGCGGAAAATACGGCGCTTGCGGGTGAGGTAGCCCACGTTAATTCTACCGTCAGCCACCTGGCTGTGACTGAGCGCGTTGCAAAGACGGTGACAGCTCCCTTCCACCAAGAGCTGGAGGAAACTGTAGCCCCTGGAGCCCAGCAGGCTATTGCAATGACCGTGCCTAGCCCGGCCAGCCTTACTGTAAACACCCTGGTCGTTCAAGACGTGACGGGACAGATAGGAGCAGCACGGATAGAGGAAAGCCCGGGGGGTACGCCTCACCCGCAGAGCTTGTTTGCTTTCGACTTGGCAACGCTAACCACCACGAACCTGGCTCTTAACCCACCGCTCACGCTAGGACCGGGGCAGTCGCTTGTGCTACTTGTGGTATGCCAGACGCCAACCACAGGGCCAAGCTGCGACGTGGGGATGACAGTGGAGGGGGAGCTGTCCATTCCGACCAGCTCGTGTCCTGCAAGCCAGGCGCCCTCGTCATGCCTGCCGCCGGTGCCAGCGGTGGCCACGAGCGCTGCAAGCACGGCCCCTCCTGCTCCACCCAGCTCAGTGAAGGTCATCGTAGGCCCACGAGGGCCAGCAGGCCCCCAGGGCAAGCAGGGTCCGCAGGGCAAGAGAGGTCCTCGTGGATATCCCGGCCCCCAGGGCCAAGCAGGCCCCCAGGGCAAGCAGGGTCCTGAGGGTCCACAGGGTCCGCGGGGTCCTGAGGGTCCGCGGGGTCCTGAGGGTCCACAGGGTCCTGAGGGTCCACCAGGTCCTGAGGGTCCACAAGGTCCGCCAGGGGAGACGCTTACAGCCACCACGACTGATCTGGTCTCAAACCCCAATCCAGCTGCCAGCGATAGCACTGTGACCTACACAGCTACGGTCTCACCTGTGCCCAACGGAGGTACAGTCGACTTCACTTCCGATGGCACAACGATTCCAGGGTGCGGAACTGTGGCTCTTAGCGACGGCACCGCTAAGTGCGCGGTTAAATATCCGCTCAGCTATACGAATGCAACGTACTCGATTGTCGCCGCCTACTCAGGTGACTCAACCTATGCCAGCTCGACATCTCAAACGTTAGACGAGAAGGTGGAGGGTAGCGAGCCAAGCTAGCTTGGCTCAGGTCGCTTATCCACTGCGGCCTGATACCTGAGAGGGCTGCTCGCTAGCTAGGACCCTCTGGCCTTGGGAGTGGGGGAATACCAGCGCGCCTTTTCGGGCACTATCGTAAGTGCGTGGCTGTGGTGGTTATGTGGGTGAGCATGAGGTGGGCCTATGGTGGCTACGGGCGAGGACGAGCGCTCTGAGCGACTCTTAGGTGAGAGCTCCCCAGAGTTGGGCACCTGCCTGGTTGCCCGTGAGGACGAGCACCGTTGTGAAAAGGCAAAGGAGCTGCGCTCTTCACCCAAGCTGCATTCCAGCGTAGCCCGGGCATTGCAACGCCCCCGACTGCTGCGTGCGCTGGGACGTCTTGATGGCCGGAAGCTGGGGTTGGTCATTGCACCGGCAGGTTGGGGAAAGACCATTCTCCTGGGCCAGTATGCAGCGGCTCACGACGGGCCGGTCGCATGGTGTGCAAGCCACGGGGCGCCGGAGACCTTTGAGGCTCGGGTCTGTGCAGTGGTAGCGGAGATGACCAATCAGACCGGAGTCGGTGGGGTCGTGGAGTATCTGTCAGCGGCTTTGGCAACCTGCTCCGGTCAGTCTGCGCTCGTAGTGATAGACGACGTTCACCTGATTTCTGGCACTACTGCAGAGCGGGTTCTAGAAAAGCTGATAGCCCACAGCCCTCCTGGCGTAGTGGTGCTGGCGGCGGGGCGTAGCAGGCCGGCCTTGGATCTGTCGCTGCTCAGGGTCCAAGACGAGGTTGTCGAAGTCGGTCCAGAGGAGTTGCGTTTTAGGGTGTGGGAGGTCGAACGACTCTTTTCTGAGGTCTACGGCGAGGCTCTACTCCCCGAAGCCTCTGCCCAGCTGGCTCGCCGAACAGAGGGCTGGCCGGCATGCTTGCAGCTTTTTCACTTGGCCACCAGCGGCATGAGCCCATCCCGCCGTGCTCTGGTTCTCGAGAACCTGCCTGCATGGCGGGCACGGCTTGTAAAGGGTTACCTGACTCGGCATATCCTAGAAGAGCTTCCTCAAGACATCAGGGCCTTCCTCATTCGCACCAGCGTGCTGCCCAGACCAACGGGTCCTTTGTGCGACATGCTGCTCGGTCGCACAGGCAGCGAGCAGGTCCTAGAGGAGCTCGAGAGACGCCAGCTGTTTACCCAGCGTATAGATCAGGCAGGAGTCTTCTGCTACCACGAGGTATTGAGGAGCTATCTAGAGGCAGAGCTCCACTCCCTTGTTGGCGAGAGGGGTCTGTGCAGCCACTACAGGGAAGCTGGAGACCTGCTCGCCAGTGAGGGAAGGATGGAAGAAGCCCTATGGTGCTACGCGCGCGCAGGGGAAGAGGATCTTGTGGCCAAGCTGGCAGCAACTAGCGGCCGGGTGCTTCCAGGGGTGGAGAGCCCGTGGATGGAGGTGCTTCCGGCTGGCGGCCTCTCAAGCGATCCGTGGCTCTGCCTGGGCAGGGCACGGCAAGCCCTTGGGCAGGGACGCCTCGAGGAGGCGCTTAAGGCTTACCGGGATGGGACCCTTGCCGGGGAGCA
>JAMCQF010000026.1 GCA_023379605.1 Actinomycetota bacterium | reverse complement strand
TCGAGCTCTACGGGCGCCATGTCGTGCTGAAGCCTTTCCAGGCACAGGGCGACTATCTGGCTGAGGATCAGGGCCAGGATCTCCAAGGTGCCCAAGCCGACGCAGCTACTGCTTACAGCATGGGAGCTTTTGCTGACGCGACCTTTCTCCTCGAGTCCTCCCAGCCCTACGAGCAGGACCTTGCAGCAGAGCACCTCATATCTCTCAGCGCCACGGGAATGCCGCAGTCCTGGATGCAGCAGTACTCGCCATATGAGTACTCGGTGTGGCCCACCGGGACCAAGCTTGCCCAGTCCTATGTGAACACTGTCTGCCAGCGCATGGCGGGGATGGACGCCATATTCGCAGGTAGCAGCACCTACCAGCACACGATCCGCCGGTTCGGGCTTATCACGCCTACGAACCCTTCTTACATGCGAGTGGGCGACGAGATCCAAAGCGGCCTGTCAGGATGTAATGCAGCGCTCACGAGGCGCGAGAGCTACAGCTTGGATGTGGCCAGCTTCGAGCAGCAGGCCACGAGCATGGTTGCTCAGATGAAAGCCGCAGGAGTGACGACACTTTTATGTGAGTGCGATCCGATCATGCCGGTGTTCTTGACTCAGGCTGCAGACCAGCAGGACTACTACCCCGAGTGGCTGGTTCCGAACTACTTGGATCCCGCAGGGCGCCTGCCAGCCAGCCAGCAGTTCTCCCATGCGATCGCGGTAGACTTGTTCCAGTGGCCCTCCCAGGCAAGCTCGGAGGCCTACAGGGCCTTTCGCCTTGCAGACCCGAGCGGCCAGCCGGCAGAGCAGTACTACGCCGTTGCCTACTACACATTGATGCAGCTCTTCGACGGCCTTCAGGCAGCAGGCCCCGACCTCACCCCAGAGAGCTTCGAGCAGGGGATCTTCTCGCTTCCCACCTCAGCTCTTGGCAACATGGGAACCTGGAGCTTTGGACCAGGTGCCTACACGCCCAACTCGAACACCGAGATCGAGTGGTGGGATCCGAGCGCCATAAGCAACTTCGACGGCAAGCAGGGCACCTGGGTGGCATGTGACGGTGGAGCCTGGATGACCTTTTCCGATCCAGCCAGCTGGGCACCCGCGCACAGCCAGCTTGGGTGTTTTGGGCGATGAGCAGAACCTTTGAAAAGAGCTCCAGCGGTGATAGCCCCAGCGGTGCGAGCTGTGCGTCCGGTGCGAGGTGCTTGCCCGATGCGAGCCAGATGGCACTCACTCAGGCTCGATTGCATGGAAGGTCTCCACCCACTGGCGTACGTTAAGGACGTGGTCGGCTATGAGCTGGCGTGCGCTGGTGGCATCTCCTGACTGGACAGCTCGGGCGATCTCTGCGTGCTGGTGGATCGACCTTTCGATCTGTCCGGGCTGGGAGAGCGTGATCCGGCGCGAGTCTGCAAGAAGGCCGTGAAGGTCGGTGAGCAGCTTGTGCAGCAGGCCGCTGGAAGAGGCCTCCGCAATGGCAAGGTGGAACTGAAGGTCAAGGGATGCCAATAGCTCGAAATCTAGCGGGGTCTTTTGAGCGGCGTGCTCGAATGCCTCGCAGGCATCTTTTACTGCGGCAAGACCTTTTGGAGAGGCAACCAGCGCTGCTTCCTCGGCTGCAAGCGCGTCCAGCGCACCGCGCACCTTCATTAAGTCCAACAGCTCGTCTTTGTAGACCTCTATGTACTTGCCAAATGGGGCCGCATACTGGCTTGTCGGCCTCTCGCGGACAAAGGCGCCCTTGCCATGCTGGACGGTGATGAGCCCGATCGCCTCAAGGCCCGCTATTGCCTCCCGCACGCTCACACGGCTGACCCCCAGCTGCTCGCACAGCACGCGCTCGGAAGGCAGCATGGAGCCAGGAGGGTAATCGAGGCGCTCTATTGCAGCCAGCAGCTGTTCACGCACCTCCTGGGTCGGGCTCGAACGCCGTACTGCCTTGAGACCGACGACTTTTGCCCCGTCTTCTGTCGTCGTCATATCTGTCTCATTTCCACCCTGGCTACCCCCTATAACAGCCCAGCAAGGCTTCCCATCCTAGACCTGCAAGCCCTGCAGGTAGCTCTGCTGCCATTCGCACTGAGCGTGCCACGGGTATTCGCCTTCCCATCCTAGACCTGCAAGCCCTGCAGGTAGCTCTGGTAGTCGGCCTCGTCGTCTGCTATCACCACGACGTCGGTCCCTACAGGAATGGTATCGCCTTCGTTGACCAGCCAGGCAGCCAGAACCCCTGACGCAGGGCTGTTGAAGTCGATCTCGATCTTGTCGGTCTCTACGGATCCGATCACCTCTCCCTCTTTCACGACGGCACCAGGCAGGACGCGCTGCTCGGCGATGGTTCCCTCTTCCATCGTAAGGCCCCATTTCGGCAGCTGGTAGGTGGTTGCCATCACACCTCCTTGTGGTTCGAGCTAATGGAGCTGGGTATGTGCATCACGGCCATAGGGTAGGTGGTTGGCATCACACCTCCTTGTGGTTTGATGCGGACAGAGGCTCTCTAGGTTCTAGGACTGAGCGGACCGTGGAGGCGATGCGATCGGCGTCGGGAAGGGTGAAGTGCTCCATCTCCGGCGCATAGGGCACGGGGGTGTTGAGCCCGCCGACCCTTGCTATGGGAGCGGTGAGAAGGTCGAAGCACTCCGCTGCTGCGATGGCTGCGATCTCTGCTCCCACTCCTGCGCGCACCGGTGCCTCATGGGCGATGACGAGCCTGCCCGTCTTGGCAAGCGAGCTGGCCAGCCCGTCCCTGTCGAATGGAACGAGGGTCCGCGGGTCAAAGACCTCACAGGAGATGCCCTCCAGCTCTAGCTGACCTGCTGCCTGCAAGGCATCATCGAGGGTCTTTAGGTAGGAGACTATGGTCACATCGCTTCCTTCTCGACGTATGCGGCCCGTGCCGAAAGAAGAGCTCGACGACTCTGAGGTGGCAAGGGGGACATAGCTTCGCTTGGAGTAGAGCATCTTGTGCTCGAAGAAGATAACCGGGTCGGGGTCCTCGATGGCCTCTTTCAACAGGACGTAGGCATCCTCAGGGGTTGATGGGACAGCCACTTTGAGCCCTGGGGTGTGGACGAACCAGGCCTCGAGGCTCTGGGAGTGCTGGGCGGCAGTGGCCCCAGCCGTTCCTGTCACCATGCGCACGACAAGAGGGGCGCAGAGCTGGCCACCGGTCATGTAGTGGATCTTTGCAGCCTGGTTAACGATCATGTCCATGGCTAGCGCGGCGAAGTCGCCGAACATGATCTCCACCACCGGCCGCCCGCCTATGAGTGATGCCCCCACCGCTGCGCCCACCACGGCTTCCTCGGATATGGGGGTGTCGAGCAGGCGGTCGGGTCCGAACCTCTCCCATAGGCCCTTGGTGGCTCCAAAGACCCCGCCCGACTCCCCGATGTCCTCTCCTATCAGAAAGACGTTCGGGTCGCGCTCCAGCTCTTCAGCAAGTGCCTGGCGGATCGCCTCAGCGTATGTGGCGCTCATAGCAGCGCAGCTCCCTCGTAGGAGTTGGCAAAGACATCGTCCAAGGCGTCCTCTGGCAAAGGATGGGGTCGCTCCTTCGCCCAGGCAATGGCATCGTCCAGCTGGGTTTCCACCTTCGCCTTGGCCTCCTCTATGTCGCTTGCAGATCCGCCCAGCTTCTGTGTGATCTCCTCTGTGATCAAGATGATGGGATCCCGTCTCATCCAGGCCTCGACCTCGTCTTTGGGTCTGTAGCGCGCCATGTCCCCTTCAAAGTGGCCTTTGTGCCGGTAGGTCTTGGCCTCTATGAGCGTGGGGCCACCTCCGTGACGGGCCTGCTCGGTAGCCTGAAGGGCCGCTTCTCGCATGGCGAAGACATCGTTGCCGTCGACCACCACGCCTTTCATTGCATATGAGCTGGCGCGGTCGGCTATGTCGGTTATGGTCTGGTGGCGATCCTGACGAGTGAACTCCCCGTAGAGATTATTCTCGCACACGAACAGCACTGGAAGGCGCCACAGGCTTGCCAAATTGAGCGTCTCGTGGAAGGATCCCTCGTTGGTCGCGCCGTCACCGAAGAACGAGACCGCTACAGCCGAGCTTTTCTGGCGCTTTAACTGAAGAGCAGCTCCTGCCGCAAGGGGGATGCCACCTCCTACGATCCCATTGGCTCCAAGGAAACCGAGCGTCTTGTCGATCATGTGCAGCGAGCCACCCTTGGCCTTATTGCACCCGTCGACACGGGCGAACAGCTCAGCATACATTCGCGAAGGATCTGCTCCTCGAGCAAGCATGTGGCCATGGCCTCGGTGGGTCGAGGTAAGCACGTCTTGTGCCTCCAGCGCTGAGCACACCCCCACGGCCACTGCCTCCTGGCCAATGTAGGGGTGGAGGAACCCCGGGACCAGCCCCAAGGCTCGCAGTTGGGCAGCCCGCTCTTCGAAGCGGCGGATGAGCACCATCTGGGTGTAGTAGCCGAGCGCTTCAGCCAGGGTGGCTGGTGCTGGCTCGGTAGGTGCGTTCATGCGATTGCCTCTCCTCTCCTTGGGGTGCGTGCAAACTTGGTGAAACTTGCTCGTCCAGACTTGCCTGTGTGTGGTCTGTGGTCCCTGCCAGTTGCCTGTCTGTGCGTGTGTGCGAGTTGTCTGTGTCTGGTCCGTTCGAGTTGTCCGTTGGCCTCTGCCAGTTCCGTGTGTGGTCCGTTCGAATTGTCCGTTGGCCTCTGCCAGTTGCCCAAACTTGTAGGACATGTTATATCACTTCACCCATGGCATGCACGGCTGCCAGCCCTGCCAGGTATGAACCGCCGAGACCGTAGTTAAGCCGCTCACCGGCTGCTAGCTGTCCAGGAGTGGACACGCTTCATCGCCGTCCATGGTACACAGATAGCATGTCATGCCAGCCATATGAGACCTCGCCAGGCCAGCTGGGAGCCCTGCTGCTTGCTGGGGCAGCAGCAGGAAGCGGGTCAGCTAAGGACGTCCTCGTTGTAGACAGGCAGATCGCCGCGCTTGGAGATAGGGCGCGCTCTCACCCTGGTGCGCGCGGTGCGCGCCTGGTCGACCTGGAGGGCTTTGTGCTCTTGGAGGCTCCAGCAGAGCCGCATGCCCATCTCGACAAGGCGTTCCTCGCTGAGCGGGTGAGAAATGAGTCCGGTGACCTTCTTGGCGCGATCGCCGCCATGGCCGCTGCCTATCCCTCGATAAGCGGCGACGACATCACCATGCGCGCCAGGCGCGCCCTTGGAAAGGCTATGGCACGTGGCTACAGCGCAGTTCGCACGCACGTAGACTGCAACCCTCTGGTGGGGCTGTCTGCCATAGAGAGCCTGGTTGGCCTCCGTGACGAACTGGATGGGCTCATCACCGTGCAGGTTGTGGCTCTGATGGGCCGCCCTATAACCGGGCGGGACGGGGAGGCTTCACGCAGGCTCTTGGACGCAGCGCTTGAACGCGGGGTGGATGTGGTAGGCGGGGCTCCCGCACTTGACCCCGCACCTTCTGAAGCAATTAAGGTCCTGGTCGCCGCTGCAACAGGTGCAGGCTGTCCCATTGACCTGCACCTGGATGAGACCACTGACGAAACTGTGATGAACCTGGCCGTCTTTGCCCAGGAAGTGGACCGCCACGGCCTGGGGGGTAAGGCTGTTGCCTCGCACTGTGTCAGCTTGGGCCAGCAGGAGGAGCGCAGAGCCCGCGAGATAGCCAGCCTTCTCGCTGGGGCAGGCATCGCGGTGGTGACCTTGCCCCAGACCAACCTCTACCTGCAAGGTCGGGGCGCACCAGTAAGGGTGCCTCGTGGGCTAACTGCCATAGAGATCCTAAGAGAGCAGGGCGCTGTGGTCGCAGGCGGTGGCGACAACTGGCGGGATCCGTTCAACCCGCTCGGCCGTATAGATCCCTTCGAGACTGCCTCTTTGCTGGTAAGCGCTGGCCATATGGGCATAGGCGATGCCTATAGCGCTGTCTCTTCCCTGGCCCGCCAGGCGATGGGACTGGCCCCTTGCTCCATTGAAGAGGGCTCGCAGGCGGACATCCTTGGGATAAAAGCGGCGAGCCTGGAAGAGGCAGTGGCCGATGCGAGCGAGGAGCGGATCGTGATAAAGGCAGGCAGGATCGTGTCTTGGACTCAAGTGGTGCAAGTGGCAGGCCACTGAGATCAGTTCGGCATTAGCTTTCCATAGCTGAGCAAGAAGATGCCTGGAGGTAAAACCTTCGAGCCAGGTTGGAAAAGTGCAGGTAGGAAGCGATATATTCAGAAAAACTGCCCGGTCACGATGCGAGAATGAACGAACAAAGCAGGAATTGCATCCCACACAGCGGATCTCATAGGCCACAGTGCGGGGCGTTGCACGCCACTGGTTTTTGCTGCCCGGGACCGCTTTGGATTGCCGGCTGATGGCAGTGGGCACTCCGATGGGAGCTATCGCAGAGAGATAGCAGAGCCTGACCTGGGTTGCGACCGCAAGCCCGGCCCTTCAGGGCCAGATAAGCGAGATCAAAGGGTGTGGGCAATGCCATACGCAACCTGAAGGCTGCCTGCCTAACTTGCAACCAATCCAAAGCCGACCACTTGCCAAACGCGTCCAAGGACGCCGCCATATCAAACTCAGGAGCCGGGCGGCTCGGAGCTCCACAACTCGAGGCGACGCCCCTTGGCATCGATAATGACCGGCACGCAAGCGAGCTGGAGGCGCTGATCCGCTCGCTGCAACCGGACATCATTCTAAACGACCGCCTCCCTGGTGTCGGTGACTACGCCACACCCGAGCAATTCATCCCCAGCGACCCACCCTCCCGGCGTTGGGAGACGTGCTTGACCATGAACCGCAGCTGGGGCTGGAATCCCGATGATCACGACTACAAGTCCAGCCGGTTTCTGCTGCACTCCCTCTGCGAGGTGGCCGGGCGGGGAGGGAACCTGCTGCTCAATGTGAGCCCCCGAGGCGACGGCTCCCTCCCTCCCGAACAGATCGAGCGACTGGAGGATATCGGGTCATGGATATCCAGCCATCGCGAGGCGATCTGGGCCACCACCCCAGGACTTGGGCCGGCTCAGTTCTACGGCCCGAGCACCAAGCGCGGCGACACCATATACCTGATCCTCCTGATGAGGCCCTACGACACGATCGAGGTACGCGACATCGCGGTCAAGCGGGTCCAGTCGGTCAGAGACCTGGGCACAGGGCGTGTCCTGCAGCACCGTAAAACCACCGGGCTGATCGAGGGACTCACGCCAGATCCGACGGGCACGCTGACCATCGCGGTTCCAGCCGACGTGATCGATCCCTACGCCACTGTGATCGAAGTCGAGGTCGCCCCTCTCGCTTAGTCCCACCAGTAGCGCCAGGAAGCGGTCAGGCGAGCGCGTAGAGGGCACCAATATCGGGATCAAACAGCGCGCTGGCTCTCACGCCATCTTCCCATGACTTGTATTATCTAGCTAACCTAGCTAATATCATTGTATGCAGGTTAATATGCACGATGCCAAGACGAACCTGTCTCGCTTGGTTGCAGCCGTGGAAGCAGGTGAGGTCGACGAGATCGAGATCGCCCGAGCCGGACACGTCGCCGCCCGGCTCGTCCCACCTCGCGCCCGCTCGCCTCGACGCCCTGGTTCCTGGGCCGGGAAGGTTCGCATCGGCACCGATTTCGATGAGTTGCCCGAGGAGGTGCTCGCTGCGTTCAGCGGAGATGGGCCGTGAACGTCCTCATCGACACCCACATTTTGCTGTGGTGGCTTGCCGATGACGAAGCCCTACCCGAGGCCG
>JAMCQF010000025.1 GCA_023379605.1 Actinomycetota bacterium | reverse complement strand
TGCCAACAGGGTCTTGCCCGTGCCAGGGGGACCGACCATGAGCACGCCACGAGGAGCTACTGCACCGGCCCTGCGGTAACGCGCGGGATTGCGCAAGAAGTCCACCACTTCGACTATCTCGGCCTTCACCCCTTCGTAACCAGCTACGTCTGCAAAGGTTGTGGAGGGCCGTTCGGCGTCGAAGATCTTCGCCTTGGAGCGCCCGATCGCCATAGCTCCGCCCAGAGCGCCTGCGCCTCCTTGACCCGAGAGCCTCCGCCAGATCCAAAAGATGATCACGAATGGCAAGAGCAAGATGGCCCAGGTGAGCACTTCGGAGCCGAAGGAGGGCCCGGGGGTCTGAGCGACGATGGAGACCTTGTCTGCCTCCAGCTTGGACAGAAGTGGTGGTCCTGCAAGCTGGACAGGTATGACGGTGGTGTAGTCATGTTTGTCGCTCAAGGTCCCGCTCGCCGCACCATCAGAGGAGAGCACTATGGTGCGGACCTTGTGAGCACCCACATCCCCAATGAACTGGGAGTAGGTAAGGGTCACGGTTGGCTGGGTGGGCAGTGGCGGCAGCACGATCCAGAGCATGACGGCGAGGAAGAGCGCGAGCGGGAAAAGCCAGTGCCGCCAGCTCGGCGGGGGCGGGGGTGCTGGACCCTGGGCCTTGTCTCCGGGGGGCGGGGCGCTAGCTTGCCTGGTCATGACGGCGACCTTCTCCTATGTTGAACCCGGTGGGCAACGTGCACCTTTCCAACGGCGATCTCATAGAAGCGTAGTGCGCACAACTCAGCGCGCGGCGAGCTTGGCCTGGCTGGCACCGCCTGGCTACTCGCCAGCTCCGATAGGCTCCAAGCGTAGATGACCAGCCGGCTCGACAAGCTCGATCTGTCGCTGCACCTTTCCAAGCAGCAGGAAGCCGAGAGGCTTCTAGCCGCCCAGAGACGCCTTTTGCACCTGCGCCTTATCAATGCAGGTCTGCTCGGCGACGGGCGCGTAGGCCCCCCGCTCTGCGTGGTGTTCGAGGGCTGGGATGCAGCTGGCAAAGGCGGGTCCATCAAGCGCCTAGTCTCCAGGCTCGATCCACGCCATGTGAGCGTAGCCCAGTTCGCCGCCCCCAGCCCCGAGGAAGAGCGCCACCACTTCCTCTGGCGGTTCTTCCCACACCTGCCAGGCTGGGGTGAGATGGCCGTCTTCGATCGTTCTTGGTATGGAAGGGTGCTGGTTGAAAGGGTCGATGGGCTCGCTTCACAGCAGGAGTGGAAACGCTCATACCAAGAGATAGCGCAGTTCGAACGGGCCCTGGCCTTGGAAGGAACGGTTCTCGTAAAGATCTGGTTGCACATATCTGCCGAGGAACAGCTCAAGAGGTTCACGAGCCGCCAGAAGGATCCTCTCAGGCGATGGAAGCTCACAGATGAGGACTGGCACAACAGAGAGCACCGCGAGCAGTACCTGGTCGCTGTGGAGGAAATGCTCGAGCGCACAGACCGCCCCCGAGCCCTATGGGACCTCATCGAAGCCGAGGATAAGCGGTACGCCCGCGTGAAGGTGATAGAGACGGTGATCGCCAGGCTGGAAGCTGGGATGGTCCGCTCCGGCATCGAACCACCACCCTCAAGGGGCATAGACTTTGACGCAGAGCTGTGAGTAAGGCACCGAGCCTGCCGCTTGGAGCACCTCCGCCCACGCCACTGGTATGCGAAGGCTGCCGGGATCACCTCGATCAGTGCACCAAGCCTGCCGCGTGGAACACCCAATTCTTTATGAGATCGCCCAGCAGCAAGAAAAGCACCCCCATCCCGACCCCGATCCCGAGCGCTGCGATCCCCACCGGAGCCATGAGCCACCCCCGCCACGCCATGACCAGTATGACAGCCAGATCCGCAACTGTGCTCGCTGCCAACCACCCGCTCGGTGCCGAGTGCCAGAAGTGGTGGCGCTCCCTTACAGAGTAGATCGTGGCTTGAGCTGAAGTAACCAGCCACACGAACACCAGTGTCTGGAGCTGGCTGGTGTCAAGGCCCAGTCCGAGAGACCCGGCGAACCATACGCCAAAGGAGAGCAGTATTAAAGGCAGTGCCAGCCCCGAGGATGCTACTACCAGCGAGCGCACCGTCCATCGTTCCGGCTTAGATGGGGTCCCGACCTTGTCGGTGGCAAGCGACATCGTCGCAAAGTTATTTGCGAGCAGCAGCAGCAGCACCAAAAGAGGCGTAGTCACGAACTTGCCGAGCAGCAGGTACCCAAAGCTCAGGAACACCGACACCTGCAAGGTCTTGACGATCTTGTTCAGGGTGTAGGTGAGCATGCGCTCATGGATCCGCCGGCTGACCCTCACCCCTGTGACAATGTTCTCCAGCCCTGGCTCGGTGAGCACCACAGAAGCAGCTGCTTTGGCAACATCGGTGGCACTGGCGACCGCTACCCCTACCTCTGCCTTCTTAAGCGCTGGGGCGTCGTTGACGCCATCCCCTGTCATGCCGACCACAACTCCGGCCTGCTGGAGGTGTGACACCAAGTTGAGCTTGTCCTCCGGCAGCACCTCGGCATAGACATCGCAGAGCTCTTCTTGGGTCAGCCGGGCAGAGGTGTGATCTCTAAGCACTGATGCCAGGCAAGCCTTATCACCAATACCGACCTTGCTCGCAATGGCGCTCGCTGTAGCCACTCCGTCTCCTGTGACCATTACCACGCGCACTCCAAGGTCGTGCAAGGTCGAGACCAGCTCAGCAGAGTCCTCGCGAGGCGGGTCCGAAAGGGCGACAAGCCCGAGGAAGGCAAATGGGCCACCTGGGTCTCCCTCCGCGACCCCCAACGCCCAGGCGCCTGTTTTGGAGAGCTCCTCTACGTCAGCAAGGACGGTCTTTGCGTCAGGACCCTTGTTGCAAAGGCCGACTATGACCTGGGGAGCTCCCTTCATGACATGGCGAAGCCCTTGATGGGTGGAAATGGTGGCCTCTGAGCGCTTGGTGGCCGGATCGAAGGGAAGCAGCTCATTACGGCTGCCCAGCTCCGCCAGCTTAAGCGATGCAGCCTGGGCCAGGATCGCCAGATCCAAAGGATCCTGGGTGGCCTCATCGCTGGCTGCCGCGGCAGCCTGGAGCAGGTGGTCCTCCTCGCAGCCATAGGCCTTAAGCGATTGGAATGCCAGCTTGTTCTTGGTAATGGTGCCGGTCTTGTCCGAGCACAATACCTCCATGCTGGCAGCTTCCTCTATCGCAGCAAGCCTGGTAACTAGCACTCCCTGATCCGCGAGCTCTCGCGAGCCGAGCGCGCTCGCAAGGGTAAAGGTGGTGGGGAGCGCAACTGGAACTGCCGCCACGACCAGGATAACGGCAAAGGGCAGCAGCTGTGCCCAAGCCAGGTGGTGCGAGATCCCGTCCGCCAACACCATGACGACAAGAGCTGCATCGGTCACAAGAAGTGCCTTCACAAAGCCCATGATCAGCTGCTCGAGGCGACCTGGAGCCGTTGAGCTGCCAACCAGCTGAGCTGTCCGCCCGAAATAGGTCGACACACCTGTGGCCTGTACCACTCCTGTTGCCTCTCCGCGCACGACAATGAACCCTGAGTAGGCGCTGTCGCCGGCCTTGGCGCTCACAGAGGCGGGCTCACCGGTGAGAGCAGACTGGTCAAGAGCGACCTCGCCGTCGATCACCTCAATATCTGCCGACACAAGGTCGCCCTGGCGGACATGGACGACGTCATCTCTTACTAGCTCTGCTGAAGGGATCATCCTCCACTGACCATCCCGGCGCACTCGGGCTTCTACCGTCAGGCGCTGACGCAGCAGCTCCAGGGCCGCCTGAGCTCCACCTTCCTCTCGAAACGAGAGTACGGCATCCAGACCAACCAGCACTGCGATGATGACAGCCTGGGCATAGTTGCCAAGCACGAGCTCCAAGATGATCGCTGACTCCAACAGCCAAGGCACAGGACCCCATAGCTTGCTCGCAAAAAGCAGCAATTTGCTCTTATGCGGCTCTGGTATCGCATTGGGCCCTTCCTCTTCGAGCCGAGCACGCGCCTGATCCTCGCTAAGCCCA
>JAMCQF010000024.1 GCA_023379605.1 Actinomycetota bacterium | reverse complement strand
TCGGCGTTGTCTCCTCTCTGGTTATCACCTCTGCCGCTCCAAGCGAGCGCAGCCACTTCGCCGATTCAGCTTTTCCAGTAGATGCGACAACTTCGTATCCGCTGCCAGCAAGTATGTTCAGGGCTATACTTCCCACCCCTCCGGTTGCCCCAGTTACAAGCACCGGGCCCGCCTCAGGGTGAAGGCCGGCGCGGGACTGGAGAAGGTGCACGCTAAGAGCAGCTGTGAATCCTGCGGTGCCAAGGATCATCGCTTGGCGCTCCGTAAGCCCACTTGGAAGCGGAACCACCCACTCTGCGGGCACACGAGCGTACTGACTGAAGCCGCCGTGCTGGCTCACGCCCAAGTCGTAGCCGTGAACCAGGACCGCAGTGCCTATCGCAAGTCCGCATGATCTCAGCTCCACCACAGTTCCAGCCAGATCCACTCCCGGCACCAAAGGAGAGCGGCGCGCGACCTTGGAACCCGCGATTGTAGCAAGAGCGTCTTTGTAGTTGACGCTCGACCATGAGACTGCAATTGTGACATCTCCCTGGTCCAGATCACCTTGAGCGAGCTCGCGAACCTCGCGCACTACCCCATCTTCTTTCTTCTCCGCTACGAACGCTTGGAACCGCTCTGGTATCACCTGTGTCATCCTCCTGGACAGGCTCCCTGCCACTTTGTGTGCCAGCACAGGCAGTCGATCTGCCCGCTGGTCGGAGCTGAAGTTAATATTAAGGATCTCAGCCATGAAACGCACGATGCCGCTCCATGGCAGAAGGCCGGACCTTTGGCCAATCGATACCTCCCACCAGCTTTGCGACAGTCATGCCACCGTCCCCCAGGCTCTTAGCTGCTCGATCTCGCTTGAGCCGTAGCCGAGCTCGGCCAGTATCTCGTCAGTATGCTCACCTGGGCATGGCGCCCTTCGAGTCACACAGGGTGGTGTGCGCGACATTCTCGGCGCAGGAGAAGGCACCATCTGACCGCCCTGGTCTACAAAGCCGTTCCGAGCCCTTACATGCGGGTGGTTGGGCACCTCATCCAGGCTTAGAACAGGGACAACACATGCATCCACCCTTTCCAGTCGATGCTCCCACTCCTTCCGGCTATGCCTACCTATGACCTCGGCGATACGGGCCCGCATGTCGGTCCAACCGGACCGGTCCCACTGGCTCGGGCACTCCTGGGCCGGCAAGCCGAGTGCCTCGAGGAACCGGGCGTGAAACTTTGGCTCAATCGCCCCAACTGCGATGTAGCCGCCGTCTGAGGTCTCATAGACTCCATAGAAGTATGCACCCCCATCCAGCATGTTCACTCCACGCCTTGGTATCCACTCTCCTCTTGCGAGCATCTCGTAGATGCTGGTCATGAGCAGCCCTGTCCCGTCCACCATGGCAGCATCGACCACCTGGCCCTGACCGGAGCGGGACCTCTCCACCAGGGCGCATAGCACCCCGAAAGCGAGCAGCATCCCTCCCCCACCGAAGTCACCGACGAGGTTGAGAGGCGGGAAAGGTGGGCAGTTCTCACCCCCCAAGGCCCCCAGCACGCCAGCGAGCGCAATATAGTTGATGTCGTGACCGGCAAGCGGGCTGTAAGGTCCAGTCTGGCCCCAGCCCGTCATGCGTGCGTAGACCAGCTTCGGGTAGCGCTGGAGGCAGGTGTCCGGACCAAAGCCGAGCTTTTCCGCCACCCCGGGTCTATAGCCCTCAATCAGGACGTCTGCGTCGTCGAGAAGGTCCAATAGGACCTTCGTACCTCTGGGGTCCTTTAGGTTCACAGCAATCGACCTCCGGCCCCTGGCTAGGTAGGGATGCTCTTGTATACGATCAGGCCTGTCCACCCGAATAACACTCGCTCCCATGTCGGCCATCACCATCGCCCCAAACGGAGCAGGGCCTACCGCAGCGACCTCCACCACCTTTATCCCGGTCAGAGCTCCCTTGGGCCTATCCTCGCTCACAGCTTGCCCAGCTCCAGTCCCTTCACCAACCGAGCTAGCCTCCTCGCCGCTGGTGCAAGATCTCATGGGTGGGATGGCATCTGCAACTGGGACACGCCGCTTTGCTGGATCCTGGCAGGATCCACCCCGAGCATCGGGCTACCAGTCGTCTCGGCATTGTGCGCATGGGCGAGCTGGTGAAGACCAAAGGCCGCGTCCTCACCATCCCGGCGGCCCATGCAGTCCTCCGCCTGGTTGATGGCCTTCTTGGCAAGCGCCAGGGCGAAGCGAGGCATCGAGGAAATCTTCGTAGCCAGCGCCATCGTCTGCTCCTCCAACTCATCCCTACTCACAACCCTGTTGACCATCCCCATCTGCAGGGCCCGACGAGCATCTATTCGCTCGCCTGTAAACAGGAACTCTTTTGCGAAACGACCTCCCATCTCCCAGGGATGAGCGAAGAGCTCCACTCCGGGAACGCCATAGCCGATCACTGGGTCAGAGAAAAAGGCGTCCTCTGAGGCAACTATAAGATCACACGACCATGCCAGCATCAGCCCACCAGCTATGCATGCTCCATGTACCATGGCTATCGTGGGCTTGGGAAGTTCACGCCAGCGCCTGCACATGCCCAGATAGACCTCCTCTTCACGTGCCATGCGATTCTCTGCACCGGCTTTACCTACATGGTCCCACCACAAAGAGCGGCGCGAAAAGGAAACATCGTAGTCAACATCCCGGCTCCCGAGATCATGCCCGGCAGAAAAGCACGGCCCAGCTCCGCGAAGAATGCCCACTCCTGCACTGTCATCGCTAGCAAAGCGTGAAAAAGCCTCATCGAGAGCGTAAAGCAGAGTGGAGTTCTGCGCATTGCGCACCTCTGGACGGTTCAGCGTGATCAACACGAGCCGATCACGCTGCTCGTAAAGCACTACCTGTGAGCTCACTAGGTCTTCTCCCTTCTCTATTCCACCTAGCTGCGGGCCTAGCGTTGAGGATACGCACATCTCACCTTGGCAGCCCTAGCACTCTTTCAGCGATTATGTTGCGTTGAATCTCAGAAGTACCACCATAGATTGTCGCCCCTAGGGCTTCTATGCTCTCTTGGACTATCTCTGCATCCACGGGAGCCAATGGTCCAGCCGCGTCCCTCAAGAGTCCCCAGGTCTGCTGCACC
The DNA here is from genome assembly GCA_023379605.1 of Actinomycetota bacterium. GTDB lineage: Bacteria > Actinomycetota > Acidimicrobiia > Acidimicrobiales > JAMCQF01 > JAMCQF01. The sequence goes on along the minus strand of JAMCQF010000024.1, from coordinate 1,142 downwards.
AACTCTGAAGAGATCAGCTTGAGCATGAGACCTTCTGGCGGATCGGCCGTACCGGAGAGCTCCCGCTCCAGTGCTCTGTATCCTGTTAGGCAGAGCGCATCACGCTTGGCAACACAGCGTGCAAGCTCGAGCGCAAAATGTGAGGACGGATCCTCTCCGGCAAGTAATTCTCTCAGCCTGGTTAATCCTCTTTCTATCTCTGAGAGGTTCATCGTCCAAATCATATGGCGCTCATCCCTCAAGGAGCGCAGTGCCACCTCCCAACCACCGTTTAGGGATCCCAGTAGGTTCTCAAGTGGCACGATGGCCTGATCGAAGAACACTTCGCAGAATACCTCATCGCCTTGCGAGGCCATCTTGATAGGCCTGATATCGATACCTGGAGTTGAAAGTTCTACGATTATGGCAGAGATACCCGCATGCTTGGGACGTTCGCGGTCCGTTCGGCAATACAGGGTACAGTAATCGGCCCGATGAGCATCAGATGTCCAAATTTTCTGTCCTGTAACGATAAATGAGCTACCATCCAGCTCCGCGGTGGTAGTGAGGCTCGCAAGATCAGATCCCGATCCGGGCTCACTCATTCCTATCGCCCACAGCTGATCACCGCGTATAGTGCCTATTAGGTACTTACTCACCTGCTCGGCGGTGCCGTGGGCACGCAATGCACGTGCCACCATATTCAGTCCCTGAATATTCAAAAGCTTTGGCGCCGGACGGCTCGCCGCTTCTATCCGCACCGCCATAGCCTCAAAAGGAGTAAGACCTTTCCCTCCTAGCTCTGGAGGCCATTCGGGCATGAGCCAACCGGAGTCAAAGGCGGCCAGCTGGTATTCACGACGCAACTTTGCGTCCCACCGATACTGATGGAAGCGCTCATCGTAATCAGATGGCAAAAAGTCGGCTAGCCACCTTGAGAACTCTTCACGTGCCTCTTTCACGCCAGCATGCTCATAAACCACCACGATTCTTCCCCACCTCCAATCGCGCTATGGTCTCATAGTGCATAATCGAGCCTCCAAGGAGCTCCGAGTCCTGCCAAGCACGCCTCAAGTGCAGGTGAACAGGATACTCCCAGCTCATCGCGAGCGCCCCATGCACCTGTACGCTTGAAAGCGCGGCTGCTCTCGCAGCGTCGCCAG
>JAMCQF010000023.1 GCA_023379605.1 Actinomycetota bacterium | reverse complement strand
CTCAGTTCAACAATTTGTCAACGCGCCCCGCTAGCTCTGGGCAAGCACCCGAAGGTCCGCTTCTTCAATTACCATGTCCCTGTGGCAGGACATGAGCAGGATCCAAAGCACGGGCATTCAGGACATGAGCAGGATCCAAAGCACGGGCATGCTATCGCACTCACCGCTGAGTTGACGATAGAACCTTTTGTGCCAGGCCAGCGCGGTCCACACGTCGAGGCTGCCACCAGAGCCGCACGTGAAGTCGGGGTAGGGGTGGAAGTGGGTCCATTTGGAGACAGGCTTGAGGGACCTGACCAGCTTGTGCTGGATGCCCTCAGCGCTGCCCTGCGTGGCGCTTTCGCTGCTGGCGCAACTCGAATATCGGTCCAGCTGAGCGCCACGGGGTAGTAACCTCAGAAGAGCGGTTGACAAATTGTTGAACTGAGAGCTACCTTCGGGCTTACGAAACCGGAGGTGCTCGCAAACCCATTGGCGCCGCCGTTCGGTAACGCGCGGCCAGATAGCATCGAGCCGCCACCGATCGAGCCGCTCGCCTTTCACCGGCGGATGCCGGGATACTTCCCCGCGCCACTGAGGGACCTGCCTATGCTCGCAGGTGAGCTAGGGCTTGGGCACGTCCTCATCAAAGACGAGTCATCCCGGTTGGGACTCCCCTCATTTAAGATGCTGGGCGCTTCATGGGCGGTCTACCGAGCTCTGAGCGCCCATCTGGGAGTGGACTTCGAGCCATGGAGCACCATTGGTGAGCTTGTCGAAAAGCTGGAGAGATTCCGGCCGCTCACCCTGGTTGCGGCGACCGACGGCAACCATGGCCGGGCTGTGGCCCACATGGCACGCCTTTTGGGGCTGGAAGCGAGGATCTTCGTGCCCACGGGCACAGCCGAGGCTCGCATTGATGCGATAAAGCAGGAAGGTGCGACCTGCGAAGTGGTGGATGGGGGCTATGACAGGGCAGTCGCCCGTTCGGCGGAGGAGCAAGGGCCGCGTTCCCTAGTCATCTCGGACACCTCCTGGGAGGGCTATGAGTCGGTGCCCCGCTGGGTGACAGAGGGTTATTCCACCATGTACTGGGAGATAGACGACCAGACTGGTCGCCTGGGTCTCGATCCCGATCTGGTGGTGGTTCCCATTGGGGTCGGCGCGCTCGCAGCTGCTGCAGTTCGTCACTACCGCCGAGAAGAGCTGGAGGACCAGCCGGCGATACTGGGTGTGGAACCAATCGGGGCACAATGCGTCCTTGAGTCGGTCCGAGTGGGGCATCTGGTCACCTTGGAGAATCCGCGTCCGTCGATAATGGCAGGGTTGAACTGCGACACCCCTTCGATGATCGCATGGCCGGTCCTCTCACAAGGGCTGAGCATGCTGATAGCCATCGATGACGAGGCCAGCTGCCGGGCAATGCGCGCTCTTGCACGCTGTTCTGTGGTGGCAGGTGAGACTGGTGCCGCAGCTCTCGGCGGGCTGATCGAGCTGCTCGGTGACGCCCAGCGGGATCAGTGGCTTGAGCTTTTCGGCCTGGGCGCTCACTCTACGGTTCTGGTGCTGTGCACCGAGGGAGCCACAGACCAAGAGGCCTATGCTCGCATCGTGGGCAAAACCCCAGCAGAGGTCGCAGCGGGGGCAAAACCCGAGCAGAGGTCGTAGCGGTGGTGGATGACCTTGCCATCTCTGATGCGCACCATGCCCCTATCGCAAAACCCCAGCAGAGGTCGCATCGTGGGTCTGCGCGAACTGTCCTTTGGGGTGCGCGCTGGCCTGGCGACATCGCCATCGAAGGTGGGATCATCACAGCGATCGGGCATGTGGATCCTCGCCGGGGAGACAAACGCATAGACTGCAGCGGTAACATAGTGACCGCTGGTCTCGTTAACAGCCATCACCACCTCTACCAGTGGCTCACGCGCGGGCAAGCGGTAAATGAGGGGCTCTTTGGATGGCTTAGGGCTCTGTACCCGGTCTGGGCCAAGCTGGACCCCGAGGACGTCCATGTTGCTGCCTTGGTGGGCTTGGCCGAGCTGGCATGCTCTGGGGCGACCACCGTCGCTGACCACCACTACGTGGTTCCCGGAGGCGACGACTCTGTCTTTGACGCGATCGCCGCAGCTGCGACAAGGGTAGGTCTTCGCCTGCATCTGTCTCGGGGCTCAATGGACCTGGGAGAGAGCAGCGGGGGGCTGCCTCCCGACAGCGTGGTCGAAGGCACAGATGCCATACTTGCCTCGACCCAGGCCGTAGCCAGCAGGCTTCACGATGGCGAGCGCATATGGATCAACGTGGCGCCGTGCAGTCCTTTCTCGGTGAGCTCCGAGCTCCTGGCAGGCTCCGCTGAGCTTGCCCGAAAACTGGGCCTGCGGCTCCACACCCACCTCGCTGAGACCCTAGATGAGGAGCGCAGCTGCCTGGAGCGGTTCGGACAGAGGCCAGTCGCGCTGCTCGCCGAGCTCGGATGGACCGGTTCAGACGTTTGGTTTGCACACGGGGTGCATCTGGATCGCGATGAGGTGGCCCGCCTGGGCGAGACTAAGACCGCCATAGCGCACTGCCCGAGCTCCAATGCCAGGCTTGCCTCTGGGATCTGCCCGGTGGTGGACCTGCGCCAAGCGGGGTCGCCGGTAGGGCTGGGCGTGGACGGGGCAGCGTCCAACGAGGTCGGCGCTCTCCAGCCTGAGATGCGCCAGGCTTTGTACTTCGCTCGTCTGCGTTCTTTGGATGCTACGGCCTTTCAGCCAGCAGATTCCCTGGAGATCGCAACTGCCGGTGGCGCCGGCTGTCTGGGAATAGGGGATGTGGGTGTCCTGCAGATAGGGGCAAAGGCGGATCTGGCAATCTGGCCAGCCGACGATCTGGACGATATCGCCGATCCGGTTGCCGCACTCGTGCTCGGACCCGATCGCAAGGTAAGCATGCTCCTAGTCGGCGGGGAAGTGGTGGTGGACCAAGGTAATCCAGTTGCGATAGACTTGCACGAGGTTCACAGAGCTCTTTCTCGGCGCGCGTGTAAACTGTGGCCAGACGCACCTCGGGGCTAGAGGTCTGCTGCGGGTTCCGCGGACGCTCCAAGCATTCAGTGGGCGGCTGACACCGCAGCGTTCAGCTCGCTGATCTGCTCATCCCAGAGGACTGCCTGGGCCCTCTGCTCGACCCACCAAGAGGGGTCTCTTCTCGCCTCGAACTCCTCTAGGGTCACGCCCTGCTGCTCGACCCAGGTGAAGTAGCCCAGGTTGAAGATGCGCTTTTTATCGATGGCTTTAAGCTCGAGGAAATGATCTGTGCGCACTCCGTCGAGGTGCTCACCAACCAGCCTGGCAAGTTGCTCGCTTCGGGCCAGCTCATCTGCTGGCCTGTGCCGAGGCCAGCTTGTGTCCAGCTCTGATCCCGCTGGCCCACCCAAGCCCAGCTTGCCCAGCCTCTCTGGTCGCTCACTTGAGTACATGCGGGCGGAGTCTGTGGCCACCGTCACGATCACGTCCTTTGGTCCCAGCGCGAATGCCTTGGCAAGCTTGATAGAGCCCAAGATATTGGCGATGCTGGACAGGCCAAAGGAGTCCAGAGACTTTAGAATCGCCTCGGAGACGCATCTATTGGCAAGCAGCGAGCGGCCTTCGGGCAGTGCGAACACAGCGTCTAGTGCATCGGTGCTCCGGTCGGAGATGGCCATCACCACATCGGTGCCCATCACGTTGTGGATCAGGGGCACGTGCTTGTCCCCGATTCCCTGGATGTTGTGCTCGCCGTAGCCGTTATAGAGCAGGGTGGGGCATTCAAGAGCCTCGATAACCGCCGTAAGCGAGCCATGACGCTCCTTTAAGTAGTCTCCGGCACCGAGTGTGCCCGAGGATCCCGAGGCCGACACGAATGCTCGCAGCCTGAGACCTTCCTCGCTGTGTTCCAGGTCTGCAAAGATGGCCTGCAGAGCCGGCCCGGTCACGGCGTAATGCGCGACGTAGTTGGGCATCTCAGAGAACTGGTTCAAGATGACATTATCGGGGTCGGCAGCGAGTCGGGCACATGCGTCGTAGATCTCCTTCACGTTGCTTTCCGAACCGGGTGTCCGTACGATGTCTGCTGGGTCGGCCACCCAGGACTCCAGCCAGTCGAAGCGCTCTTTGCTCATGCCAGCCGGAAGCACTGCCACACCCCTGCACCCGAGGATCCTTGAGATGGCAATGCCGCCGCGAGCGTAGTTGCCTGTCGATGGCCACACAGCTCTCTGGGTCATCGGATCGAACTTCCCCGCCACCAGTCTCGTAACCAGGCATGCATACGCAGGGAGCACCTTGTGTGCCCCGATCATCGGGAAGCGATCGCCAAGAGCCACGACGATCTTGGCCTTCACTCCCGTGAGCTCCTCTGGTAGAACCACGTGATCGGGCACGCTCACAAAGACCTGGCCAGGGTTGAGAGGCGAAGGAGCAGCTGGGGTCGAGCCACGCTTTAACCCACGCGCAGACGCTCCGCAGTGCGCTAGGGCGCCTCGCTCAGCTGGCTCGACCCCACTGTGGGAGCCTGGTTGGCTGTCATGGTTGGCCAGGGCCTGCCCAACCTGAGATCGGGCTTTCTCGCCGCTTGCCAGCTGTTGAACAGAGAGTGGGTTGTACCAGTTAATCCTCCACAAGTTCCAGGGCTCTGGGGCGTTGGGATCTGTTGCAGCCAGGTGCTCGATCACCTCCGGTGCCATGGTGGTGGGGTCGCTCAGCTCTGCAAATCTTGGTAGGCAGACGCCGGCCTTGGCGAGTCGGCTTATCGCATGAGACCTGGCGGTGGGGGAAATCACTCTTTTGGGCACCGCTGCAGCTTACGCGGCTGGCCGAGATGCTTGACATTTTGTTGTAGAGGTGGTTACGTGATGGCCCAGTGGGCGACTTGGAAGCATACGGGCAACTCGTATCCTGGGGTTGTGCTGTAGCGGTAACCAGATCGTAACATGACGGTGACAAGCTTGACATAGGTGGCCGGTACGGTTTCACTACGTGCCGATCCAACCGGTTATGCACATAGCGTGTACATGGGCCTGGCTAGGCATAGGCCCGTGCTCAAAGGGAGGGAGCCTGCGATGAGCAGCAAAGGCGCGGACCCGGTAACTGCAGTGGCCTCGCTCGAGGATGGTGCGGCCGACGAATATGAAGTTGGCAAGGTAGAGCGCCGGGGCATAGAGCTGATACCTGAAAGTGAGAGGCCCATGCGCCCCTCAGACCTGTTCTGGCTGTGGGCAGGGGCTATCTGGAACGTGGAGTTCCTTGTCTATGGCGCTTTGATCGTCTCCTTCGGCCTCTCCTTTGCCCAAGCTGTGGCAGCCATCCTCATCGGGAATGTCTTCTATGTCCTGCTCGGCATTGCCAGCCTGCAGGGTCCCGAGACCGGCACCACGGCCTTTGGCGTTAGCCGAGCACCTTTTGGTCGCAACGGGAACCGCGTCCCCTCGCTTTTCAACTGGGTGACCCAGGTTGGCTTCGAGATAGAGGGCATCGTGCTTGTTGTTCTCGTAGCCGAGGCTATGTTTCAGCGGGGCGGGATCACAGCCGGCACTGGGCTCAAGATAGGGCTCATAGTGGTTGCCGTGGCTATTCAGTTCATCATGCCGTTCCTGGGCCACGCGACCATCACCAAGGTGCTCAGGTACCTTTCTTTCGTGTTCATAATCGTCTTTGCGATCATGGCAGTGCTGGTCCTTCCGCATGTGCATCTTTCCAGCTACCACAAGAGTGCAACTTGGGAGATCTGGACAACAGCGGTTGTGCTCATTGTCTCAGCAGGAGGTCTCGGCTGGACCGAGAACGGCAACGACTACTCTCGCTACCTGCCGCGTGCAACCTCCAAGGCCAAGACGCTCTGGGCAGCAACTCTGGGCGCGGCCATCCCCTCTATCCTGCTCGAGCTGCTGGGTGCCGCAGCATTTATCGTTAGCCCCAAAGTTACTGCAGTGACAGGAGTGCCCTCATCCTTTGCCAGCTGGTTCTTCTGGCCGTTCCTCATCCTGGCTCTCCCTCAGCTCTTTGCCATTAACACGATGGACCTGTACTCCTCGGGTGTCACCTTGCAGGCGCTTGGGATCCCTGTGAAGAGATGGGGTGCAGTTATAATCGACACTGTCGTTGCAGGTGCTATTACGGCCCTTGTGATATTCAAAGGCAACTTCTACACCGACCTTTCGGGCTTCTTGGACTACATTGTGGTCTGGTTGGCACCTTGGTTTGCTATCATCTTTGTCGACTACCTGCTGCGTAAAGGGCGCTATGACCGGCTTGCCCTGCTCAAGGAGCGAGGAGGAGTTTACTGGAGAGACGGTGGGGTGAACTGGAAGGCGATATTCTCTCTGTTCTTGGGAATGGCAGCCGCCATGATGTGGATCGATGCCGCGTTCTACGTGCCGAGCTATACGGGCCCGTTGTCCAGCGCCACCAGTGGAGCGGACTTTAGCTGGGTGCTCGGCATGATCGTCGGTGGGCTGGCATACTGGATACTGTCCTTTAAGAGCGTGCCAGCAGAGCTGTCCATGCACCCGATCCAGAAGGGCTAGCGAGCCTTCCACCCACTCCACCGGGTGACCTCTATGATGATCACCGGTGCCAGAAGAGCTGGCTCACGGTACTGAGCGTAGCGCTGCATGAGCAGCGCTATAGCGTGCTCATCTGAATCTTGGATACGTGCTATGCCGTCGGCCCGAACCCACCAGAGCCGATCCCAATCTTCGTCCCAGTTATTGGCTATCAAGCTCACCCGTGGCTCATAGATGATGTTGTAAAGCCGGGCGAGTGCCTTGGTGCGCTTCGGTTTGGCGTCCACGGCGCTAAATATCAGGTCTGCTTCCAGGGCAAAGGTTACAGGTACGAGATGTGGTGATCCGTCTGGTCTTACCGTTCCAAGCTGGGCCACCCTGGCTGTCTCCAGCAGGCGACGTGCCTCTTCAGGGCTCATGGCTGGGCTCTAGAGGATCGCAGCTGAGCCCCTGGAGGTCACTGGAGCTGTGATATGAGCGCTGCGTGCGCGTCGAGCCTTCTTAGGACCTCGTCTTGGCCGGTGCTCGGAACTGCCAGCAAGCATCTATCTACGCCGATCTCGCCGTAGCGCTCCAAGTCCGGCCTGCTTGTCGAGGCACCAAATATCGTAACCGGTATCCTATCTCTGCCTGCTGCCCCAGCTCTTTCCTGAAGCTCTGCAATGCGCCGGCCAAGGATATCTAGGTCAGGAACCCTGTTTGGCATCCACTCATCGCCAAAATCCACAACCCGATCCAGGACACCTGGGCCATTGCCGCCCACCAGGACTGGGGGATGCGGCTGCTGCACCGGCTTTGGCCAGGACCATATACGGTCGAAGTTCACATGAGCACCATGAAAGCTGGCTTCTTCCTGGCCCCAGATCTCCTTCATAGCGCGTACCCTCTCTGCCATGATTGCCATTCGCTTGGCTGGATCGGTGCCGTGATTGTACATCTCTTCACGATTCCATCCAGCTCCTACCCCGAACAGAAATCTACCGCCCGACACGAAATCGAGGCTTGCCACTTCCTTGGCAGTCGTTATTGGGTCACGCTCTATGATCAGGCATATTCCTGTACCCAGCTTTAGGCGCTCTGTAACGCATGCCACGGCAGCAAGGGCGACGAATGGATCAAGCGTATGTGAGTACTCCATCGGGAGCTCCCCCCCACCAGGGTATGGGGTTGTGCGGCTTGCTGGTATGTGGGTGTGCTCTGGAAAGAAAAGCGAGTCGAACCCGCGTTCTTCCACTGCTCTTCCAAGGTCGCGTACATCGATTGCATAGTCCGCCGGAAACATCATAATGCCATATTCCATAGTCCCTCCCAAGGTTCCTCTCCCTCAGTGCACCCACCGTGAGGCTACAGCGTAGATGATGGACCTTCCCACGCTCTAGTGAGGAAATCACAGCGCTTCCATTTGCCGCGCTGAGAGCCCTGGTTGCACTTCCACATCCAAGCTGCCACGCTAGAGCCGGTGTGGAGCGAGCCTTGAGCGGAGCGGACATGGCGGGCAAACCTCAGCCCAGGGGCCTTTCTGCGGTGTTTGCCTCGCTTGCAATAAGGCCGTTCCGCTGGGTGTGGCTGGCTGCGCTAAGCGGCAACTCCGGGCGTTTTGCGGTGATCCTGGTGGCAGGCTGGGAGGCCTACAGGCTGGGAGGCCACTCTTCGCTGTGGCCAAGCCTGGTAATGATGCTACTGCTCGTACCGTCGATGGTCTTTGGCTTGGTGGCAGGCAGCTTTGCAGATCGATTGAACCGTGCTCGCATGGCCGCGACCGGCCAGCTGGTGAGCGCGTTCAGCTGTGCAGTGGCCGCGATTCTCACCATCACTGGAGGGTTGGACCTAGAGAGGCTGCTTGCTCTTACGGCCCTGGTAGGGATAGGCAACTCCGTCCAAGGACCTGCTTGGCAAGCCATGATACCGGATCTTGTCGGGCCTGAGCGGCTTCTCAACGCCAGCATGATGACACGCATAGCCCAGCAGGGAGCAGAGCTCACCGGGCCGGCGCTGGGCACTGTGGTGCTCGCTGAGTACGGTCCTGGTCCAGCGTTCTTTTGCTGCGCTGGCTTCTATGTTGCAGCGCTGGCCATGCTTATGCGGATCCGCCACTCGGTCCTTACGCCGGTACAGCTTGTAAAGCGGCCAGGATTGCTGGCGCCTGTTGCAGACGGGCTGCGCTATGTGACCACAGCCGCTCCCATAGGGACCCTTCTTGTCTGGGTCGGGTTACACTGTAGCCTGACCATGGCGAGCATCGGGATCCTGCCTGCTGTGGCTACAGCAAATCTACATGGTGACGCGGGCGCCTACGGCCTCCTGCTTACATCCTTCGGGTTGGGTTCGGTGCTTGGCCCGCTCGCTATGATGTGGCTCGGGCGCCGGGTGCAGGTAGTGCCACTCCTGATCGTGTCCGGCATCGCAAGCGGTCTGCCTCTTATAACGCTCGGTCTGGTCCAGCGCATGGGAGTGGATCTTGTATCCTCAGGTATAGCCGGAGCGGGTCAGGCCGTGTTCATGGCGGGCATCTACTCGGCCAATCAGGGGGTTGCCATTGATGCGATGCGCGGCAGGGTGGCAAGCGTGCAGCTCTCTCTAACCACAGGTGCGATGGGCATAACTAGCATAGGCTGGGGCGTGCTGGCCGGTATGCTTGCCCCGGGAATAGTTCTTGCGATCCCTGGCTTCGCATTCCTTATTGCGTGCATCCCCTTTTCGTTAAGACACCGGCGGATATCCGCCCCGCTGCGAAGGGCAATGTCCTCGCCGGCGGCGGCCCCCAGATTCCCGGTTGCCACTCCAGAGCCGGCATTCAGGTCGGCTCCTGATCGACGCCAGGCCTAGGCTTTCCCAGCTGGCCGGCCGTCATGATAAGAACATCGAGGACAAAGAGAACGATTGCCAGATCATTGAGATCTCCGCTGTGGGAGAAGCCAGGGAAGAGCTGGTAGAGTCCCCAGGCCAGAAAAGCAATCGCAACGATATATAGTTTAATCCTTGTGGACCATGAACGCTGGCACAGGGCCTGGAGGATCAGCAGGGCTGCTGCTATCAGGAGCGGGGTGGCCGAGATGGGTGAGTGCAGCCCATGAGAAGACAGGTCAACGTCGGCATCGATCAAGATCAGCAGGATGCCGGAGATGACTGCAAGGCCCAAAAGTGAGCCACTGGCCCAGCGCAAAGTCTTGGAACAAGCCATCTGGAGGACTCTACAGGCCGGGCTGGATGGCTCATCCAGCCCAACTGGCCGGATTGCCACCAGGGTGGATGTCTTAAAGAGCCTTTCCAGGGTTCAAGATCCCAAGAGGATCGAATATTGACTTGATCTGGCGAGTGATTGCCATGACGTCGTCTCCGACACGCTGAGCCAGCCAAGGACGTTTCAAGCTTCCAACCCCGTGCTCACCGGTTATGGTGCCCCCAAGGGCCAACGCCAGCTCCATCACCTCTCCAAAGGCCCTTTCGGCCCGTTCAACCGCGCGCTCATCGGAGCGGTCAAAGACCACGAGTGGGTGGAAGTTGCCGTCCCCGGCATGGCCAATGGTTGCAATGGTGGTCTCGCACCGATCAGCCACCCTCTCTACACCGCGCACCAACTCTGCTATTTGGGGGATGGGGACCCCTACGTCCTCTATAAGCACTGTTCCGAGCGCCTCTACGGCAGGTATGGCCATCCTTCTAGCCACCATGAACTGCTCGCCTTCACTCTCGTCATCAGTCCAAGCGACGTCAAGCGCACCCTCGGCTTGGCAGGCTGCAACCATCGCCTCTACCTCGCCGGCGGCTCTGTCGCCCCCTGCATCCGACTGGCCTAGCAGCAGCGCGCCGCACTGCTTTTCCAGGCCCATATGCATGCGGGCTTCTACTGCCTGGACAGAGGTCTGATCCATGAGCTCCAGAGCCGCAGGGCGGCCTTGGGCCGCTATAGTCGAGATCGCCCGGCCCGCAGAGCCAACGTCTGCAAAGGTCGCCACCATCGTTACCGCTGGAGGTGGCAACGGCCTCAGCCGAAGCGTCGCTTCGGTCACCACGCCCAAGGTGCCCTCGCTGCCTACGAAGAGCCGCTTTAGGTCGTAACCCGCAACGTCCTTGATGGTCCTACCTCCAAGCCGAAGGGCCCTGCCGTCAGCTAGCACTACCTCTATTCCGAGCACGTAGTCAGTGGTGACACCGTATTTGACACAGCACAGCCCTCCTGCGTTTGTGGCGACGTTGCCACCTATAGAGCAGATCTCAAAGCTGGATGGATCTGGGGGGTACCACAGTCCATGCGCCCTGGCGGATGCCTTCACCTCGGCGTTGAGAGCACCGGGCTGGACGACGGCGAGCCCGGCTGGAGGGTCGATGGTAATTGCCCGCATCTTCTCTGTGGAGAGGACAACGCATCCATCCACGGCGAGAGAGCCTCCTGCCAGGCCTGTTCCCGCTCCCCGGGGAACGACCGGTATGCGGTTGGCGCTGGCCCAGCGCAGGGTCTCTTGCACATCGCTTGTGCAGGTGGTCCGCACTACGGCTACCGGCTTGCCGGCGTGGGCGGCATTGGACCGGTCGAAGCGATAGCCTTCTATCAGATCTGGGTCGGTGAGCAGCGCCCCAGGCGGCAGGGCCTTGGCGAGCGAGTCAAGAGCAGATCCCCCCATGTCCCCGGCAAAGGTCATAGCTCACAGCATTGCACTTAACTGGCACATGGTGTGGTCGTTTGCAATCCGAACCGAACGCGTAGTGTCCTGGTTGCCCAACAAGCAAGGCGCGAACTGGCAGGATGGTTCAACGCCACCAATAGGGGAGGGAAAGTGAAGCTGGACATAATGGTCCCAGGATTGCCGCTGTCTGAGATGCAGCAGCTAGCTCGAGATGCCAAGCAAGCGGGATTCGACGGCATCGTGGTGACCGAGACCGGTCGAAGCGCGTACCTGTCATGTGCCGCGGCGGCCCTGGCTGCAGACATCGATATTGCAACCGGCATAGCAGTCGCATTCCCCCGCAGCCCCATGGTGACAGCCCAGATAGCTTGGGAGCTGGCCGACGCTACAGGCGGGCGGTTCCGCTTGGGGCTGGGCACTCAGGTCCGAGCGCACATAACCAGGCGCTACGGCGCCGCTTTTGACCCTCCTGGACCTAGGATGCGTGAGTACATCACAGCGTTAAAGGCCATTTTCCGGGCCTTTCGCAAGGAGGCACCGCTTGAGTTCTCAGGCAGGTGGTGGTCGCTTTCCCTGCTGCCAGATCAGTGGTCACCTGGACCTATCCCTGTTCCTGATCCACCAGTTGACGTGGCTGGTGTCAATCCCTGGATGCTCAGGATGGCAGGAGAGGTAGCAGACGGGGTGCATGTGCATCCTCTCAATACGCCAGAATATCTTAAGACCACTGTTCTCCCGGAGGTGAGCCGAGGGGCCGAGCGCGCTGGCCGTGACATATCTGACCTTCAGCTCATCGTTCCAGCTTTCACCGTTGTAGGTGACAGCGACGAGGAGCGATCACAGTGGCGCGAGCTGGCTCGGATGCAGGTAGCCTTCTACGGGTCCACTCCCAACTACAGCTTCATCTTCGATCAGATCGGGTTTGGGGGCACTACTGCAAAGATTCGTGAGCGGCAGAAATCCGGTGATCTGGCTGGGATGGCCCAGGTCGTCACAGATGATCTGCTTGAGCACTTCACCGTGACTGCTAGCTGGGAAGACCTTCCTGGTAAGCTCGTTGACCGCTACGGCTCGGTTGCATCCAGGGTGGTGGTCTACTTTGCCTTCATGGGCTGGATGCAAGATCACAGCTACCTCCAGCGTTGGGAACGGGTCTCCGCAGCCCTGAGGGCCAGCTCGGAGAGATCGCTAACCCTCGATAGCATTACACCATGAACCACACTCTGCCCCTGTCCAGGCAAGCCCCAGCCGGCCTGATCGATCGCATAGAGCAGCTCTTGGGGGAGCTCAACCCTGCTGAGGTCGATCCGGTGGTGCTGAGGCGCAGGCAGTACGAGCTTGGTCTGGCTTGGGTGCACTTCCCTCCAGGTTACGGCGGATTGGGCCTCGCCCCAAGCTATCAGAGCGAAGTTGACAGAGCTTTGGCACAAGCAGGGGCACACCCCCATTCCACCAGGGAGTTCTTCGGGTTGACCATGGCAGGGCCGACTGTAGTGAGCCACGGAAGCGATGAGCTAAGACACAGGCTGCTGGTTCGAATGTTCACCGGTGAGGATGCATGGTGCCAGCTGTTCAGCGAGCCGGGCGCAGGGTCCGACCTTGCGGGACTGTCGTGCAAGGCAGTGAGGGACGGCGACGAATGGGTCGTGAGCGGTCAGAAGGTATGGAACACCTTTGCCCATATCGCTGACCGGGGAATGCTCGTAGCCAGGACCGATCCGGATGCTCCCAAGCACAAGGGGCTCACCTACTTCGCACTTGACATGCACTCCCCTGGCGTGGAGGTGAAGCCTCTGCGACAGATGACAGGGGAAGCAGAGTTCAACGAAGTGTTCCTCACCGAAGTGAGAGTCCCCGACGCCGATAGGATCGGGCAAGTCGGTGAGGGTTGGCGGGTTGCGATGACCACGCTCATGAATGAGCGTACCACAATTGGAGGGGGGAACGCCGCTCCTCAAAGGGGCTCCGGCTCGATAGCAGAAGCGATTCGGATATGGATGGAGGAACCAGGACCCAAAGATGCCGCCAAGCGAGATGAGCTTCTCAGGCTCTGGATAGAAGCGGAGGTTTTGCGGCTAACCAACCTGCGGGCAAGCCATAATCGCCGTGTGGGAAACCCTGGTCCCGAGGGATCGATAGCAAAGCTTCAGTTCGCAGAGCTGAACAAGCGTATCTACGAGCTGTGCATTGACCTTCTTGGAGCCGAAGCGCTTGTGGGTTATGACTATACGATGCGCAGAAGTGAGCAGCTCGCCTTGACCGGACCACCGGGATCGGCTCGCAAGATGTTCCTGCGATCTCGGGCCAACTCGATAGAAGGTGGGACTTCGGAGGTTCAGCGCAATATTATTGGTGAGCGAGTGCTCGGCCTGCCTGGGGACATACGAGTCGACAAGGACCGGCCCTGGTCCCAAGTACCTCGTAGTGGATAAAACTGAGCTCCAATGTGGGCGGCTTTACAGGTAGGAGCAGCTAAATCTGGCTAATTGGCCAGTCAGTGTGGTTCAAGCCGGTGTGAACCTGCAAGGAAGGTGCTTTATGCCATTAATGAAAGAAGAGCGGAGAAACGATGGCTCTCCTGTCACCTCTATGTCCTTCATCCTGCCCAGGAGCTCCTCGAACATCACCGCGATCTCTTTACGAGCGAGATGCGCACCTAGACAGAAGTGAGGACCAGGACCTCCGAACCCTACATGCGGATTAGGGTTGCGCCTGATGTCGAAGTTGAAAGGATCGGCAAAGACCTCTTCATCGCGATTGGCAGAGGCATAGAGCAGAAGTACCTTGCTTCCCTCCTTTAGCACTTGGCCGGAAAGGACCGTATCCCTTGTCACGGTGCGGCGCATGAAGATGACAGGAGAGGCCCAACGGACTATCTCATCGACAGCAGTAGTGCTTATAGAAGCTGGGTCTGCTGCCCATGCAGCGCTCTGTTGGGGGTGCTCGCTCAGCGCGAGCAGACCGTGAGAGATGGCATTGCGGGTGGTCTCATTGCCTGCTACGACGAGCAGGATGAAAAAGGACGCAAGCTCATCATGGCTAAGGGATTCACCATCCACGTTGGCATTTACCAGAGCCGACGTAAGATCATCGGTGGGATTGCCAAGGCGCTGGGAGCTAAGGGATTCCATGACTGATGCCAGATCTTGACCAGCCTGAAGGAATGCGAGGATAGGGTCGGTTCCCTCAGGTACATACTCCGGATCGCCCATGCTCAAAATGACATTGGAGCGTGTGAAGACTTTCTCTCTATCTTCTTTGGGAACGCCCATCATGTCGCATATGATGGTGAGCGGGAGCTTGGCAGCCACCTCGGTGACAAAGTCACACTCCTTGGAGTCGGCCAGGTTATCCACCACCTCTGCAGCGACCTTGTGGATGTTGGCCTCTATTGCCTTGATGGTCTTTGGGGTAAATGCTGCTGATACGATACGGCGTAGGCGAGCATGGCGCGGATCATCCATGTTGATCATGGAGCCGAAGAACTCAAGCATCTGATCGGGCATGTCTGGGATGTTCGTAGCACCTCGACCGGAGCAGTAAAGCTCAGGATGACGGCTCGCCTCCACTACGTCTGCATGACGTGTGAGCACAAAGTAACCGGGTCCGGAAGGGACCTCGATGGCGGTGCCGGTAATCTCTGGCTCTTTGAAGAAAGGAATGGGTCGCTGTGATCTCAAGGTGGCAAAAGCCTTTTCGCGCACTGTTGGGGGAAGGGTCCAAAACTCGAGATCGCTGAGGTCGATCTCGTCTATTCCCAGCTGTAGTGGGGACTCGTTCACGGTTACCTCCAGGTAGATTCTCGCTACAGGTTGGACCCGGTACTGCTCATCCTAGCGTAGTGGGACTAGACCGCCTGCTGGAGGCTGAGCGTGGATTGATGTGGGCGCTCATCCGAGCCCGGTGGGTCTCTGCGTTGTGTCCACAGAACCGTCTTTACCCACAGGAGTGCCTTGGCATTCTCGCTCAAGGCTGTTTAAGTCCACGACGAGCCACTGCTCATCCCCACTTCCGTCGCGGTCCAGTCCTATGACACGCACCTTCCGACCTGAAGCTAGATCGAGGTAGGACTCGTGACGGAGGTGGTGATGGCCATGGAAGAGCCATCGAGGTGACACGGCCTCGGTGGCCCGGCGTAGCAGCTCACGGTTAGCGCGGGAGCGAGCCAAGTCCTCCGCGCCTATTATCCGCTTTAATATCGCCCATCTTGCAGGAGATATAGATGACCTGATTCGCAGCAGGTCGGGGTCCAGCACGCCTTCGGGGGCGTCGTGAGTGAGCATCACGTCTGCGTGGCCAGCGCCAATAGCTCTCTGTAGGTCCTCTTCGGTGGTCGCCTCCTCGGGCCACCAGGATCGCCCGGCCACCCGCATCCGACGGTCCAGAGAAACCGCCCCGCCAAGGGCCAGGAAAGATACGCCATGCCATTTCCACCGTTGCCCACGCGGTGCCCACCACAGGTGCGGACGTATGGGAGAAAAGCCCGATTCGTCTGGCAGCTGGGAGCGAAGCTCTCGGTGGTTTTCGTGGTTGCCATCTATGAAGATGAGGTGAAGGCCTGCATCTGCCATGGTGGATGAGGTGCTGTTAAGGAATGCCTCCCCAGCAGCGCCGTGAGGCCAGTAGCCGAAGTCGCCAAGCTGGACAATGACCTCGGATCGGCTCGATCTCGCCGCCCTGGCTAGGGAGCGAATCGAATCTTCGTTGCCATGGGTGTCTCCAGCCAGGAGAATTCGCTCGATGTTTGCAGATGCCAGTGGATGGTGAATCCCTTAGCCATGA
>JAMCQF010000022.1:10176-13078 GCA_023379605.1 Actinomycetota bacterium | reverse complement strand
CCCTCGAAGCGGGGCTGGTCTATGCCTGCAACCTTTACCACAGAGCCACTCGGAGCGAGGGAGCCGGTCAGGATGACAATCCCCCCGTCGGGGTGGATCGGGTTCGAAAGTGGGTGTACAACCACGCCGTCCGGCTCGGGTGGGGAGAGCTCGGCCAGGTTCTCCGCCACACTATGGCCTGTCACCGTCAGGCAATCACCATTGAGCAGTCCCGCCTCGAGCAGCTCCGCCATTATGACCGGTATCCCGCCTATCCGGTCTATGTCGCTCATATGGAACCGACCATGCGGCTTGGTATCGGCCAGGTGGGGCACCCGTGAGGCGATCCTGTTGAAGTCATCAAGCTGGAGGTCTACCCGTGCCTCATGGGCTATTGCCAGAAGGTGCAGCACGGCGTTTGTGGAGCCTCCTACCGCCATCACCACCGATATTGCGTTCTCGAAAGCCTCTTTGGTCATGATCTGGCGGGGCCTGATGCCTGAGGAAAGAAGATCCACCACCGCAATGCCACTTGCATAGGCGAGATCGTCACGACGCCGATCTACCGCCGGCGCAGAGGCGCTCCCAGGAAGAGCCATGCCTATTGCTTCAGCTACAGAGGACATCGTGTTGGCGGTGAACATCCCAGCGCATGACCCGGCGGTCGGGCAAGCGTTGTGCTCGATAAGCGAGAGCTCCTCGACGCTCAAGGCCCCGGTGGCATGGGCGCCTACTGCCTCGAAAACGCTCACTATGTCAATAGCCTGATCGCGCACCCGACCAGGCAGGATCGTGCCCCCATAGAGGAACACGGTGGGAAGGTTGAGCCTGGCGGCCGCCATGAGCATGCCTGGTAAGGACTTGTCGCATCCTGCGAGCGCAACCAGGGCATCGAACCGCTCAGCATGCATCATCACTTCCACGGAGTCAGCTATGATCTCTCTGCTCACAAGCGAGGCACGCATGCCTTCGTGGCCCATCGATATACCGTCGGAGACCGCTATGGTCACAAACTCCAACGGAAATCCGCCCGCTCGGAGAACGCCATCCTTGGCCCTCTTGGCTAAGTGGTCAAGAGGCAGGTTGCAGGGCGTCACCTCGTTCCATGAAGAAGCCACCGCCACTTGGGGCTTGTCCCAGTCGTCGTCGGTCATCCCCACCGCCCTAAGCATGGCCCTGGCAGGAGCGCGCCTGTAGCCCTCGGTGACCTCGTAGCTGCGGATCTTCATCGAGGCACTCACCCCACCCGGGCTTGGGACACTCTGAGGGCTCTCTTGTGAACCTGAACTAGGCGAGACAGGGACTGGATGGGTGGAGGCATCGACCATGGACAAAAGGATAGGGCTGGAACCTCCCCGATGGCACGCTGAGCTCCAGGGCACCGCCGGCGATCAGGCAGTGCGCTGACGCACCAGATGTTGCAAGTCCTTGGGAACGCTGGCTTGTTTAATGGATTATGCCTGCTGGTCTGCTTTAAGAAGGACGCTCCCTGGCTGGTGCAGCTGCAGCGGGCTTAGCGCAGGCGACCACCTCGCTGCGCAGGCTGGGCTCACTGAGACCTGCGCCGACGCAGCTCGGCCACCACAGCCTTGCCGTCAGCTCGGCCCCTGGTAGCCTTCATGACTTGGCCCACCAGGAACTGGGCTACCTGCTCCTCCCCAGAGCAGTACCTATGCCAGCCGTCAGGGTTGGCCTCGATCACGCTTTGGACCGATTCCGCAAGAGCATCTCCAGCCATCGCCTCATAACCCTTGGCAGCTGCGATCTCGGCAGGATCACCCCCTGTGGCCAGCATGGTTGCAAGAACCGATTTTGCCTGGGTGGCACTGAGCTTGCCGCTGTGCTCCATATCTACCAGCTTGGCCAGTTTGAGCGGGTCCAGCATGCGTGCCGCAGCGGCATCGGTTGCAGCCTCATTGGCAACCCGCTGCAGCACCAACCTTGCATCGGCTCCAGCTTGCAGCGCTCCCACAGCCAGGCCGTCCAGATCCTGTGCCACCACAGTGGCCACCTGGGCACCAAGATCTGCGGCACTCTCGCCCAACAAGCCCATCAAGCTGGCTCTCCGCTCTGCAGGCATCGGAGGGAGAGATGATGCCACAGAGGACTTCCATCCCTCGTCAGGAGCGAGTGGCACAAGATCCGGTTCTGGAAAGTACCTGTAGTCGTAAGCCTCTTCCTTTGAGCGCATGGACACGGTACAGGCCGACTCTTCATCCCAGTGACGGGTCTCCTGGCTGACCACCCCACCTTCGCTCAGCACCTCGATCTGGCGGCGCGCCTCATAGTCTATAGCCCTACCCAGCGACCGCAGCGAGTTCAGATTTTTGACCTCACAGCGGATGCCGTAGGACCGCTCGCCCTGCGGGGGGGGACTTCGCACCGAGACATTGGCGTCCACCCTGAGTGAGCCCTCCTCCATCCGTCCGTCTGAGGCACCCGTAGCTACCAGGATGGACCGCAGCTCAAAGACGTAGTCTCTCGCCTGAGCAGCAGAGCGCAGATCTGGAGCACTCACGATCTCCACCAGCGGCACGCCAGCTCGATTGTAGTCCACAAGGGAGTAATCAGCCTCATGGATCCTGCCCCGGCCTCCTACGTGCGTGCTCTTGCCGGTATCTTCCTCTAGATGAGCGCGCTCTACTCCGATCCGGGTGCCATCTGCGAGCTCCATCCAGCCATTCGAGTTGATCGGCTTGTCATACTGGCTTATCTGATAATCCTTGGGCATGTCGGGATAGAAGTAGTTCTTGCGGTGAAATATGGAGTCCTCCACGCTGCAGTGAAGAGCCAGTCCTATCCGCATTGCCAGCTCCACCGCCTGCTCGTTCAGCACTGGCAAGGAGCCTGGCAGACCCAGGCACACCGGGCAGATGTTGGTGTTGGGCTCATCCCCAAAGGCATTCCGGCATCCGCAGTGAGG
>JAMCQF010000022.1:9124-10166 GCA_023379605.1 Actinomycetota bacterium | reverse complement strand
CGATGCCTACTACCGCCGGCTCGTAAGTCATCGGTGCCTGTGCTCATCGACCCTCCTTTGGACGCCCGCTGCGACCGCCTCCGCATGCTCCAGTCCCCCCCGCTCCCGCCGGTGCTGCGGATTCGAGAACCGCGCCCACCCTTAGCATGACGGCCTCACCCAGAGCCGGAGCCATTACCTGGACTCCTACGGGAAGGCCATCAGAGCCGGTGCCAAAAGGCACGCTCATTGCAGGATGGCCGGCCAGATTGGAAGGAATTGTGCATACATCAGAGAGGTACATCGACATCGGATCGTCCATCCTGGAACCGATCGGGAAAGCAGTTGTCGGTGCTGTGGGAGACAGCAGCACATCGAAGCTTGAGTATGCCCGATCGAAGGCCTCTATGATCTTCGTCCTCACCTTTTGCGCCTGGCGGTAGTAGGCATCGTAATATCCTGCTGAAAGAGCGTAGGTGCCAAGCATTATACGGCGCTTCACTTCAGAGCCGAACCCGGCCGTTCGGGTCGCTTCGTTCATTGCCGCGGCATCAGGCCCCTCCACCCGCAGGCCATATCTAACTCCGTCATAGCGAGATAGATTGGACGAAGCCTCGGCTGGAGCCAGCAGGTAATAGGCAGACAGGCTGTGCGCCAGCTCGGGGATAGAGGTCTCTTCTACCTCTGCGCCCTCGGCGCTCAGGGCCTCAGCCGCTTCAATGACCCTGCTGGCCACATCCCTTGACGCTCCGGCCAGCAGCTCGCCAACAATGCCGATGCGCATTCCAGCTACCCCGTCTGAGAGAGTAGCGGACAGGACCGGAGACGGTCGGGCGAGGGAAGTGGAGTCCATAGGGTCATGGCCTCCTATCACCTCCAGCAGCGCGGTAGCATCAGCCACGGTCGTGCCAAAGGGCCCTATCTGGTCCAGTGAGCTTGCAAATGCCACCAGACCATAGCGGGACACAAGTCCGTAGGTCGGCTTCACCCCAACGACCCCGCACAGACCAGCCGGCTGGCGAATGGAGCCGCCGGTATCCGACCCGAGCGCCAGCAAGGAGAA
>JAMCQF010000022.1:0-9098 GCA_023379605.1 Actinomycetota bacterium | reverse complement strand
GCTAGAGCCTCCCGGCACTCGCGATAGATCATGGGGGTTCCTGGTTGGGCCAAATGCAGAGTGCTCTGTGGAGGAGCCCATTGCGAACTCGTCCATATTAGTCTTGCCCACTATCACCGCACCCGCACCGCGCACCCTGGTCACCACAGTTGCATCGTATGGGGGCAACCATCCGTCTAAGATCCGCGAAGAGCACGTAGTGGCAATCCCCCTCGTGCAGAGATTGTCCTTAAGAGCCACCGTGACCCCTGCAAGTGGGCCGACTTCCTCTCCTGAATCCAGCTTGCGGTCAATCTCAGCGGCCTGAAGCCTTGCAACCTCGTCGAGCACGAGATTGAACGCGTGCACTTCTCCTTCACGACGATCAATCTCTGCCAGATACGCCTCGAGGACTTCCATCGCGCTCTTTCGGCGCTCTATTACGTCCTGAGCGGTACGCAGCGCACCGGAGATCAATGCTCACCCCCTAGCACGGGCGGTACCTTGAACCGCCCGTTCTCCGCTTGTGGTGCAGCTGAGAGCACTTCTTGCCTGTCCAGGCTCGGCCGAACCTCGTCTGGCCGAAGGACGTTCTGCATGGGGATGGGATGGGCGGTAGGCTCGACTCCTTCTAGATCCAAAGCGGTCACCGCCGCAGCGTGGTCCAATACGGCCCCCAGCTGAACCGCAAAAAGCTCCATCTCCGCTGGAGTAAGAGCCAGGCGGGCAAGACGAGCAACGTGGCCGACCTGCTCAGGGGTCAAGCGCATGCCAGCTCCGGCTGTGTCTCCCGCTGCGCTCATCGCTCCGGCTGTGTCTCCCGCTGCGCTCATCGCTCCGGCTGTGTCTCCCGCTGCGCTCATCGCTCCGGCTGTGTCTCCCGCTGCGCTCATCGCTCCGGCTGTGTCTCCCGCCCGCTTTGGGGGCACTGTCCACCTCGCCGGCCGGTCTCTAAGGTCTGCAAGCTCGAAAGGCCCCCCGTCACCTCTAAAGCGAAGCGCACCGAGGTCTTCTCCACTGTCTCTCTATCTAAATCCAGGGTGGCGACATGGAAGCTTCTTTCCAGCCACACCCGCTGGAGGGGTCCACGAGCAGCCCTTTCCAGGAGATCCCCCGAGGACGGCGGGACCACGTGATCCTGCCTGCTCGAGAAAAGAAGCACTGGACAGCAGATCCTGCTCAGTTGGGTGGCCAGCTCTCCAACTCCCTCGAAAAGGGAGAGCGCCGCTGCAATGGGAGTGCCGTCATAGGCGAGCTCCTGAACCCCCGGGCGGGAAATGTCTGACCCTACTCCGGGAGCTACCTGCTCACCAGATTCCAAAAGGCCTGCCAGGAGGTCCACCAAAGCCTGTTCGGGTGGGTCCAACAGCGGGTTGATCACTATCGCCGCTGCAATCTCGGGGTGATCAACCACCAGCTTGCAGGCAAGCGTGCCTCCCATGGACAACCCTGAGACCAGGACAGGGCTGCAGCGGCTGGCCAGCTCCATATAGGCGAACTCTGCTGCCCCAGCCCAATCGTCAAAACGTGTGGGGAGCATGTCCTCCAACGCGCTCCCGTGACCTGGGAGCAACGGCAGCTCGACTGTGAATCCTGCTCCTGCGTAAGCCTGAGCAAGGGGGCGCATCGACTGCGGGGTCCCAGTGAAGCCGTGGAGGACCAGAACGGCGGCACTCCCCCCTGAGAACGACCACGCTTGGGCACCGGCCATGATTGGAGCTGTCACCCATGAGATGCTAGCGGCGCAGCGAGGACCGTTCATGACTGATGTGCCAGTCAATAAGATGACTCCGGCTCGGCAACGGAGTATTCTGCACCAGTTGACGCCATACCAAAGAACCGGAGGACATCTACAACATGGCCAAGTACCCCTTCCTTTCCGACGAGTGGATCGCTGAAGCAAAGAAAATCCGCGAGGAGCAGGCGGGCAACGCCCCAAGCATCCCGCACCTTGTGAGAATGAACCAGGTCGTTACAGAGGTCCCCTTTGGAGAAGGGGTCCTTCATGCCCACATGGACACCACCTCTGGCCAGCTGGAGATGGATCTCGGGCATCTGGAGACGCCTGATCTCACCGTTACCTTGGACTACGTAACCGCAAAGGCCATCCTGGTGGACGGCAATCCTCAGGCAGGAATGCAAGCCTTCATGGCCGGCAAGATCAAGGTCGAAGGCGACATGGCAAAGCTCATGGCGCTCCAAACCACCGTGCCGGACGCCACAGCGCAAGAAGTAGCCCAGCGTATAAGAGACATCACCGAGTAGAGCTTCGCCGCTAATCGAGCAGGCTCTTCATCTCTGTCTCGAGCTCAGCGACAGTCCAGCGCGAACCCTTGTCAATTGTGGCGGCCATTGCCCAGGGCTCGAACAGGCGCACCTCGCCCCCTTGGACAAAGAACACCTTTCCTGTCGCAGGACACGATGGTGTTGCCAGGTAAGCCACAAGCGGCGATATGTTCGCAGGGTCCCAAAGGTCGAACGCGCCTGGAGCTTCAGGGGCTTTAACGATCTCTCTCAGGCCTGGGTTCTCCAAGGTCATCCTGGTGCGTGCTGCTGGAGCGATGGCATTTACTCGCACGCCATAGCGGGCGAGCTCCTTGGCCGCTATCACCGTGAGAGCAGCGATGCCAGCCTTGGCCGCTCCGTAGTTTGCCTGACCGGGATTTCCAAGTAGGCCTGAGGTAGAAGTGGTGTTGACCACCGCTGCATCGACCTCCCTTCCCGCCTTGGCCTGCTCACGCCAGTACGCGGCTGCCCAGCGCGTGGGGACGAAGTGGCCTTTCAGATGGACAGATATGACAGAATCCCACTCCTGCTCATCCATGTTTACAAGCGCTCTGTCGCGCAGTATCCCCGCATTGTTGACCAGCACATCCAGATGCCCAAACGCCTCCAAGGCTGTGCTGACGAGCCTTTGGCCTCCCTGCCAGTCGGCCACGTTGTCGTGGTTGGCAATAGCCTCCCCACCCTGGGACCTGATCTCGGCGACAACTTGCTGTGCCGGACTTATGTCGTCTCCTGTGCCGTCAAGCGCTCCGCCGAGATCATTCACCACCACCTGGGCGCCCTCTGCGGCAAAAAGGAGAGCATGCTCACGGCCCAGCCCCCTCCCAGCACCTGTGATGATGGCTACCCTGCCGTCCAAAGCGCCCACTGCCCATCCTTTCCAAGCACCGTTCCACGTTAGCCAGGCACTTGACCAGTCAGTCAATCCATTGTGCGCCCGAGCATAAGCCGCTAGAGGGTCCAGCGGTGGGAGTCATGCTTGACCAGTCAATCCATTATGCTCCAGGGGGCCGGGCGGTGGAAAAGCTACCAGGCCAAAGGCGCGGTCACATCGTATACATATTGATCGCGCTGCCCAGAGGTACTTGCTTGCCGCTGGAAGGGTTGGTTGCAAAGACCACTCCGCTGGCCGGTCCATACACGCTGCCAGCGGAGAGTCCGGCTGCTGTGATCGCGCTCACAGCAGCCTGGACGGAATCCCCCACGACATAGGGCACTGTGGCCAGCTGAGGCCCTTTGGACACATCAACCTGGACCGACGAGCCCTGGGGAACGCTCGCCCCATGGCCCGGGCTGGTGGATATAACGTCTCCTGCTGGCACGACGGCGTCGAATTGCAGAACCTCCGTTGGCTGAAGGCCCAGGGACACAAGAGCGGCCTTTGCCTTCGACCAGCTATCACCTGCCAACGACGGAACAGTACGGGGAGCCGGGCCCAGCGATATCGTTACTGTCACGGTCGACTCCCAGGCCACAACGCCATTTGGTGACCAGCTGATCACCTCGCCCGAGGGGATATCCTCGCTGTAGGCTCCCACAGTTGCGACATGAAGGTGGTCAGTGGCAAGCGTCGCTACTGCCACATCCTGGGAATCGCCACTGAGATCGGGCACTTTCACATCGGGCGGGCCAAGGGAGACCACTAGGCGGACTACTTCGCCCTCATCCAGGATCGAGCCACTGCCAGGGAACTGGGACTCGATCAGCCCCGCTCCTACCGACGGATCGTAGCGATGAGCCACCACTTTCAGCTTTAGGTGAGCCCGGGAGATCTCGCTGCGGGCACCCGAGAGGCTCATCCCGACCAATCTCGGAACCTTCTCCTTTGTCACCAATACGCCAGATCGCCATAGGGCAAACCCACCTCCAGCCAGCAGCAGCACAATCACGGCCAGCACCGCAGGCCAACGTCGCCTCCGCCTGCTGGGGGAGGCCCCGAGGCTGGCCCCCAGGCCTGCCGGGAGAGAACGTCGCCTCCGCCTGCTGGGGGAGGTGCCCTGTACCCAAGTACCTCCACCGGCAGCTCCATCGCCAGCTCCAAGCACCACTGAGGTGGGCATTGCCTCTACTCCAGTGCCACCGAGACGCGTGGGCACCCTATATGGACCGCTCCCAGATTTTGCTCCAAGACCTGCTGGGGGGGAGAGTGGCAGCTGAGCCGGCGGCGGAAGGCTTGCCAGGACGGAGCTGAGCTGGTCAGCTAGGACATCGGCTCCCGGACGCGCTTCAGGAGTTGGGGAGCCGGCTCTGGCCAAGACAGGCCCGAGGATACCAAGCCGCGGATCGTCTGGAAAGGACGCACCCACCCTGCTGACCAACATTGCCAAGGTCGTCTCGCCGGTGAAAGGCACCTCGCCAGTGATCGCCTCATAAAGCACGATCGAGAGCGAGTAGACATCGCTAGAGCCATCCAGCGGGCGAGCTTCAACCTGCTCTGGGGAGGCGTAGCGAGCGGTT
Source organism: Actinomycetota bacterium (assembly GCA_023379605.1). Taxonomy (GTDB): domain Bacteria; phylum Actinomycetota; class Acidimicrobiia; order Acidimicrobiales; family JAMCQF01; genus JAMCQF01. The sequence continues at coordinate 4,376 of JAMCQF010000022.1, read as the reverse complement.
CCCAGCATGGCTCCTTGCGGCTCGGTCCACGCTGCATCTGCAAGGGCCCTGGCCAGCCCGAAATCAGCGACACGCAGCTGACCGTCATCATCGAAGAGAAGGTTACCGGGTTTCACATCGCGATGGACAAAGCCTCGACGGTGCGCGTATGAAAGGCCCTTTGCCGCCTGGGCACCCACCAGGGCTGCCTGGCCAACGCTCAGACGGCCGCCTGCGTCAAGCAGATCGGCCAGGGATCCGCCTGCCAGAAGCTCCAGGATCAGGAAGGGCTGGCCGCCATCCTCACCCCAGTCATAGACGCGAGCCAAGTTGGGATGTGCCAATGAGGCTGCCGCCCTGGCCTCTGCCCTGAACCTTCGCAGAAAAGCCGAGTCGGCAGAGAGGGTCTGGTGGAGAAGCTTGACCGCTACCCTGCGGCCCAAGGTGACATCCTCTGCAGCATAGACGTATGCAGATGATCCGCTGCCAATAGCTGCCTGGAGACGGTACCTCGAAGCGAGGACCCGGCCTACTTGATCGGTCATGCCCGCTATAACCACGTCACTTAAGGCTACTTGCCAACAGGCATCTGGTCATGGAAGCTCTCCGGTCTTCAACAGAGTCATGAAACCTGCCTCATCTGTGGTGGGCACCCCAAGCTCTTCTGCCTTGGCAACCTTGGTCGATCCGGGCTCGCTGCCCACTACCAGGGCAAACGTGCGCTTGGAGACCGACCCTGGAGACTTCCCCCCCCTGGCTAGGATGGCAGCCTCGGCTTGCTGCCTGGTGAGGCCCGCGAGCGTTCCGGTGACCACCACAGAGCGCCCCTTAAGGATCTGTGGAACTGGCTCACCTGCCGCCACGATGGGGTCACCAACCGCCAGGCTTTGAGATCCATCCAAACCCAGCGCGAGGCCACCGGCAACCCCGCTCCCAGGTCCAGCTGACGCAGATGACTCCTCGGTTCGCACCCCTGCCTCGATGAGCCGACTTAGGACCTGCTTGTTCGATGGCAGGGAAAAGAACTCAACCACCCCAGAAGCAATCTTTGGGCCTACGCCGTCCAGAGCCGCAAGCTCCTCGGTGCTTGCCTTCATTAGCCGGTCAAGACTGCCGAAAGCTCGGGCCAGCAGCAGCGCTCCTGTCACCCCGACATGGGGAATGCCAAGAGCCACGAGCAGGCGATGCAGCGGGCGGTCCTTGGATGCCTCGATGGACTTGAGCAGGTTTGATACCGAAAGCTCGCCGAGGCGCTCCATGGCAGCCAGCTTGCCTGGAAGCTTCTCCAGGGAGTAAAGGTCCGTTATGTTTGCCACAAGGCCGGCCGCCACTAGCTGGGACACCCTCTGCTCGCCCAGGCCCTCTATGTCCATGGCAGGCCGAGAGGCAAAGTGCACAATTCGCTGCACGCGCTGAGCTGGACAGTTGACATTGGTGCAGTAGGTGTCGCTCTCACCTTCCAGGCGCATCAGGGGCTCGCCGCAGGATGGGCAGTTGGTCGGAAATCGCCAGGGCTCTGAGTCCTTTGGGCGAAGCTCGAGCACCGGTCGCACGATCTCTGGGATCACATCTCCTGCCTTGCGCACCACCACTGTATCGCCGACTCTTACATCCTTGAGCGCAACCTGGTCCTCGTTGTGCAGGGTTGCAAAGCGCACGGTGGAGCCCGCTATATGCACGGGCTCCAGCTCGGCGAGCGGGGTGGCCTTGCCTGTCCTGCCTATGGAGACAGTTATGGCAACCAGCTTTGTGGTGCGCTCCTCGGGAGGTAGCTTGTAGGCGATAGCCCAGCGGGGCGCGTGGGAGGTAGCTCCAAGGCGTCTTTGCAGGGATAGCTCATCTACCTTTAGCACTACCCCGTCGATCTCATAATCGAGGTCGTGGCGGTGGCTCTCCCAGTACTTGCAGTACTCGAAGGCCTCTTCTAGCCCAGTCACCACTTTGATCTCCGGGTTGACTGGCAAACCCGCGGCTAGAAGAAATTTAAGGCTCTCGCTGTGGCAAGAGAAGGGCAGATCCTCTTGGGTGGGAAGCCTCAGGAGCGAAGCTTTTACCTTGGCCTGGATGAGCTCGCCTACCTGATATGACCAAAATCGCAGTTCTCGGCTGGCAGTGATGGTGGGATCCTTCTGGCGCAACGAGCCTGCAGCGGAGTTACGGGGGTTGGCAAAGAGCTTCTCCCTAGCCTCCCCCTGGCGCCGGTTGAGCGCCTCGAAAGCAGAGATCGGCATGTAGATCTCTCCGCGTACCTCCAGCAAGGCCGGGGTCTCCTCCTTCCCGAGCGTCAGCCGCTTTGGAAGTGACCGTCCACACAGCGTTTGGACGTTGGCAGTCACATCCTCACCTGTTATGCCATCGCCGCGGGTGGATGCCTCCGAAAAGGCTCCTTCTCGATAGGTCACAGAGACTGCCAGACCATCGATCTTGGGCTCGCACACGAACCTGACCGAGGCTGGATCCTCATCCAGAAGGCGAGAGAGGCGCTCGCGCCAGGCCGCGAGCTCTTCATAGGAGAACGCCTTGTCCAAACTCATCATCGCCACACGGTGGCGTACCGGCGCGAACAGCTCCGATGGGGCGGCTCCTACGGCTTCAATCTGGGCCGATGTAGCCAATGAGGGGTGATCGCTGAGGAGGGCAGAGAGCCTTCTTGTGAGCTCGTCATACTCAGCATCACTGATCACAGGGTCGTCGAGCCGGAAATACCGGTCGTCGTGGTATGCGATCTGGCGCTGCAGCTCGGCTATCTCGCCTGCTATGGCCTCGCTGTTTGTATCGCCTTTGCTACTGTCGCCGCTGAGGTCTTCTACCATGTGAAGCAGATCTCCTTTGCCGCTCGGGCATGAAGGAAGGCCAAAATAATGCCTCGGGGCTTAAAAACCGGGCAACAGGTTGCTACCAAGCTCAAATGCGGGGGGATAGTACCTGCGAGCTTGCGATCGCGGAGCCCACAACCCTCTCTGGGTCTGTGGCATCGTACATGGCAACCGTCTGGCCCGGGGCCACCCTTCTGGTTGCCCACTGAAGCTCTATGTGACCACCCTGGAACCACCCTTGCCCGGCTGTACCGTGCGCGCTGCACTGGAGCACGACTGGCGAGCCTACCTCCAGTGGCCTGTCAACCCAGCTGATCCTCCCAATTGCCAGCTGCTTCACGTACTGATCCTCCGAGCCGCCCACTTTGACCGTTCGGGCCCCCATATCTACCTCTGTCACATAAAGTCGCTTGAATGGCTCGCTCGGTGCCGGAATGCCCAGACCGCGTCTCTGGCCGACGGTCACGAGCTCGATCGCAGGAACCTCACCGAGCAGCGCACCGGTGCTGGGATCCACCACTTTGCCTGGATGTAGGCTCACATTGCGCCCTTTGAGAAAGCCGGCCCTGCCCTGTGCCTTTCCGATAAAGCACACGTCCTGACTATCCGGCTTGCCAGCTGTGCGCAGGCCCAGGCTGGAAGCCTTGCGCCGGACCTCGTCCTTGGTCATCTCCCCTACCGGGAAAATCACCTTGGAAAGCTCCTTCTGGCCCAGCATGGAGACCACATAGGACTGATCCTTGGAAGCGTCCCTGCCCCGCCAAAGCCCGAAGTGCCCACCGTCGTCCTGCACGACCCGAGCATGATGACCTGTCGCCAGCAAATCAAAACCCAGCCTGACTGCTCTTTGCAGCAAGCGGTCGAACTTTATATGCCTGTTGCACTCTATGCACGGATTGGGGGTCTCACCCCCCAAGTGAGCACCTATATATGTATCGACGACTCTCTGCTCGAACTCGCTTGTGAAGTTGAACACTCTATGCACTATGCCCAGCTGGGAAGCGACCCTGCGGGCATCTTCTATATCGCCGACTGAACAGCACCCGGTGTCGCTCCTGCCTCCCCACAGCTTCATCGTGACACCAGTAACATCATGGCCTGCTTCCAACGCCAGCGCCGCGGCAACAGAGGAGTCCACCCCCCCAGACATTGCCACAAGCACCCTCATCTACCAACCCTCACATACCTCAGGCTCTCCACCACAGTGACCAGAGCCTCTGCTGCGGCATCCACATCGGCCTCAGTGGTGTTCCACCCCAAGCTCAACCTGACACCGGAATTGGCCTCAGATCTTGTAAAGCCCATTGCCATAAGAACGTGGCTGGGCTCCATTGCCCCGCTGGAGCACGATGCCCCAGCTGAGACGCATACGCCTTTCTCGTCGAGAAGCGCCACAAGCTCCTCGCTCTCCACCCCTTGAAATCGCAAGTGGACGATATTGGCTAGTCGATCGGCCCCACGCCCGGTCTCTTCTACGCCTTCGAGCCCAGAGAGGATCCCCTCCACCATCCGGTCGCGCAACGCCTTTACTCTCTCGACGGTCTCGCTGCGAGTAGAGGTGGAGAGCGAGGAGCTTGTGGC
>JAMCQF010000021.1 GCA_023379605.1 Actinomycetota bacterium | reverse complement strand
GAAGACCAGCTCGGCAAGGCCGAACGCTATGCCGATCCGCTCGGCCCGCCGGTAGCTGCCGGTCATGGCGATCCCGATTAGGAACGCAGCCGCAACCGGCACGGTAACCGTGCGTGAGAGGCCAAAGAGAGTTCCAACCCCTGCAACCCCTGCGAACTCAGTCAAGAGCGCGCCTACTGAGGTCATAAACAGCGTGATAGCAGAGAGCAGCGCCCACCACCGCCCGAAGCGTTCCCGGATGAGTGCTCCATGACCCTTGCCCGTTACGATGCCGAGCCGCACTGTCATCTCCTGGACGAAGTACAGGATCGGCATGAGCACGAGGTTGGGCAGGATCATCCGGTATCCCAACTCCGCCCCAGACTGCGCCGCAGTCACCAGGCTCCCGACGTCGGTGTCAGCGAGCATTACGATCAGCCCCGGGCCCCATATCGCAAGCAGGCCGGTTAGGACGATTCGCTGGCTGGTGGCAACCCTGTTAGCTGAGAGGGTATTGGCGGCTAGGGGCAGCTCGGTTGCACCCGGGCTTGATCCATCTGAAGCTGGCGTACCCGGGGCTGGTGTGGTCAGGGCTGATCTCCTTGACGCGGCATCTCTAGGTTTCGGGCATATTAGGTATACCTAAGTCGTGCTGTCAAGCACTGCCAGCGCAGGTGGTGGTGCCATTGTCGCTGGCAGGCACTACTATCGAAAAGGCAGCTGCACAAGGAGTTGACCATCTTTGCGAGGCCGGTCAGAGATGGCGCTCGAATAGCCCAGCGATAAAGGAGCACGCTCATTTATGAAGCGCATCACGCACTGGATTGATGGGAGACCTTGGGCCGGCGTGGCAGAGCGTACTGGCAAGGTTTTCGATCCGGCTACCGGGGCACAGACAAAAGAGGTTGTCTTTGCCACTGAGAGCGAGGTAAATGCTGCGGTCACCTCGGCTGCCAGTGCATTTCCTCGATGGAAGACGACAGCTCTGTCAAAGCGCGCATCGGCCATGTTCAGGTTCCGTGAGCTGCTCATAGAGCATCTAGAAGAGATAGCTGCACTGGTGACAAGCGAGCACGGCAAGGTGAAAGCCGACGCAAGAGCAGAGGTGGAGCGGGGGCTGGAGGTCGTGGAGTTCGCTTGCGGGATCACCCAGCTGCTGAAGGGCGAGTTCACAGAGCACGTATCCAGCGGCGTCAACGTGCACTCACTTCGCCAACCGCTCGGAGTGGTAGCAGGCATCACTCCGTTCAACTTCCCCTCGATGGTTCCACTGTGGATGTTCCCGCTCGCGATAGCGTGTGGCAACACCTTTGTCCTCAAACCCTCAGAGAAGGATCCGTCTGCTGCACTCTACCTTGCCGAGCTGGCAACTGGGGCAGGGATCCCTAGTGGCGTGCTCAATGTGGTTAACGGTGACGCCCAAGTGGTTGAGACGCTCTTGGCTCACCCAGCGATTGCCGCAGTAAGCTTTGTGGGCTCGACCTCAGTTGCCAGGCACGTTTACGAAACAGCAGCTTGTCATGGAAAGCGTGTGCAAGCGCTTGGCGGCGCAAAGAACCACATGGTGGTTCTCCCAGATGCCGACATGGGCGAAGCCGCAGAGGCCGCCGTAAGTGCCGGGTTCGGTTCAGCCGGGGAGCGATGCATGGCTGTGTCTGTGGTAGTTGCCGTGGGTGGCTGTGGGGACCTTCTCATAGATCGGATAAGGGAGCGAGTGTCTCGCCTTGTGGTAGGGCCCGGTATGGCGGAAGCATCTGAGATGGGTCCGCTCGTTACCGCCGAGCACCGCGCCCGCGTGGTTTCCTATCTGGAGATCGGTTCATCTGAAGGCGCGAAGATCGCTATAGACGGTCGGGACCATCCCATCTCTGGAGATCCCAGCGGATTCTGGCTCGGGCCGTGTCTCTTGGACGACGTATCGCCAGGTATGAGGGTATATGATGATGAGATATTTGGTCCAGTGCTATCGGTGGTAAGAGTGGATACGCTGGACGAGGCTCTTGAACTGATTGCAGGGAACCGCTATGGCAACGGTGCAGCGATTTTTACCAGAGACGGCGGCGCTGCACAGCGGTTCGAGACAGAGGTGAAAGCAGGGATGGTGGGCATAAACGTCTCGATCCCAGTACCGGTGGCAAATTACTCCTTCGGAGGCTGGGACAGCTCACTTTTCGGTGACCTTTATGTCTACGGAGGAGATGGGGTGAGGTTCTATACGCGCGGCAAGGCGGTGACGAGCAGGTGGCGGGAACCATACAGGGGCAATCTGTCCCTTACTTTCCCAAGTGGCGAGCCCACTCAGCCCGTCGTCTAGCTGCTGGGCAAGGGGTCACTGGCCCAGGCGCCAGGATCTGTAGTGGCTGTGTCAGGCGGGATCATTATCTGCTGCTCGAAGGCACTCACCTCGTCCAGGCGCCAGGATCTCAAGAGGCGCATACGCTTTGGAGGATACCGCAGGGAGCGACGACTCCCAATGTCCAGGCGGCCTGGCCGGCCCAGTGCTGTACCGCCTCTTTGTCTCAATCGCGGGTCTTAAATGCCTGCGGTGCTCATAACCTATGAGATGTCCCAAGAGATATCCCAAGAGAAGGCAGGGTCAAAACCCAATGAAGATGCTTATCACCGGTGGCACGGTAGTCAACCCAAGTGGTGCAATAGCCTCTGAGGTGCTTGTAGAAGATGAAGCCATCGTAGCGCTGGGTGCGCCTGGCTCATCAGCCGCTGAGGCATGGGCTGAGAGCTCAGATCGGACCATAGATGCCAGTGGACTTCTGGTCATCCCGGGAGGCATAGATGTCCATACGCACATGGAGATGCCTCTTGGACAGACCCAGTCCTCAGATACCTTCGAGACAGGCACGCGAGCTGCAGCGATAGGGGGAACGACCACCATCATAGACTTCGCCACACAATCCAAGGGACATTCGCTACAGACTGGCTTTCAAGCCTGGCTGGCCAAGGCTGACGGCAACTGCGCGATCGACTACGGGTTTCATATGATTGTCTCCGATGTAAATGAGGAGTCCATGAAGGAGATGGACGTTCTGGTAGAGGAGGGAGTCACAAGCTTCAAGCTCTTCATGGCTTATCCAGGAGTGCTCTACTCAGATGATGCCAAGATCCTGCGCTCCATGCAGCAAGCGGCCAATAACGGCTCAATTATCATGGTGCACGCAGAGAACGGCATTGCGATCGATCTTTTGGTGGCCCAGGCACTTTCTCGTGGAGAGAGGGATCCACGGTTCCATGGGGAGACAAGGCCTTCGCTCCTGGAGGGAGAGGCGACGCATCGGGCCATCCAGCTCGCCAGGGTCGCAGACGCCCCCCTTTACATAGTCCATCTCTCGGCTGCCGAGGCCTTGGAAGAGGTGGTTAGGGCCAGGGATATGGGCCAGCGCGTCTTTGCTGAAACGTGCCCACAGTACCTCTTTCTATCCAAGGCAGAGTTGGAGCGCCCTGTATTTGAAGGTGCGAAGTACGTGTGCTCCCCACCGCTACGAGATTACCGTAGCCAAGCAGATCTGTGGAAGGGACTTAGAACTGACGATCTGAGCATTGTCGCGACCGATCATTGCCCTTTCTGCTTCAAGGAGCAAAAGGAGCTGGGACGTGGCGACTTCTCCAAGATCCCAAATGGTTTACCAGGGGTCGAGAACCGGATGGATCTGATCTACGAGGGGGTGAGCAGAGGAGAGCTTTCGCTGGAGCGCTGGGTCGATGTCACATCGACAACCCCTGCTCGGATGTTTGGGCTATTTCCGAAAAAGGGAGTGATAGCTCCAGGCTCCGATGCGGACATCGTGCTCTATGATCCTCGTTCTACCCACATAGTCTCGGCAAAGTCCCACCATATGAACGTGGACTATTCGGTCTACGAAGGCATGGAGCTTCATGGAGCGGTGTCAATGGTGCTTTCACGCGGGCGAGTCGTGGTCGACGGAGGCAAGTACGTGGGACACAAAGGTCACGGCTCCTTCTTGCGCCGCGGCCTAAGCAGATACCTATGACCTCGCGGCTTGGAACGCTCTGGCACTGTCGGTAACTTGAATCCAGGCCTGTAGCATCATGTTGTGGATCGTATTTGGAGGATCGTTCTTCATCTTGCCACGTCGCCTCTTGGACAAATACGAGGAGCTAAGTGCCAGGTGAATGCTGTCATGTGCCCAGCTATTAGGGGGTGTCTATGGAGGTAAAGGGCAAGGTGGCACTTGTGACAGGATCGGGCTCAGCTGGTGGCATAGGACGCTCCACGGTGCTGGAGCTGGCAGGAATGGGTGCTGGCGGTGTGGTTGTCAACTACGCCAACCCCGCTTCGCAGGCAAAGGCAGAGGCCGTCGCCGCAGAGGCAGAGGCTCTGGGGGCGCGTGCGCTTATACAGCGAGCTGACGTGTCCGATGACCGCCAGTGCAGGCAGATGGTCGAGCGCACAGTTGAGGAGTTGGGTCAGTTAGACATCTTAGTAAATAACGCAGCAACCACCATAAGGGTGCGATTCGAGGATCTAGAGGCCCTAACCGATGAGGTGTGGGATCTCAACTTGAACGTGAACCTAAAAGGGCCATTTTACTGCATACGTGCTGCGAGGCCCTACCTGGAGGCCGGCTCGGGGGGTGCGGTGGTGAACGTGTCTTCCATAGCCGGCATCAGGGCTGTAGGGTCGTCATCTATTGCATACGCTGCGGCCAAGGCAGGCGTTATCAACATGACGATGTTTCTTGCCAGAGCGCTTGCCCCTGTGATCAGGGTCAACTGTGTCACCGCTGGCTTTGTAAAGGGTCAGTGGATGGAGCAGAGCCTCGGGGAGGACCGCTACGAGAAGGCACTGGAGAGGACCGCCTCACGGATTCCCATGGGAAGGGTGGCAAAGCCGCAGGACGTGGCTCAGGCCATCTGCTCTCTTATCAGCTCTGATTTCATAACCGGCCAGAACTTGATCTGCGACGGGGGGTTCCTAATCCGTGACTAGCCAGGCTGATAGATCACAGCCAGCGCCCGGGGTCCTGTGGTGACGACCGTGATGATGGTGGAAGGATGATGGTAGATCCTGCTACAAGCAGGCCGATAATCAGGCGAGGGGATGATTTGAGAGGGAGAGACCCCCTGTCATGATGCTGGAGGAGGCCTCTGGCAAAAAGGTGCTGAGGCACTGGGGCTTGCGGGCCCCTCATGGAGTGGTTGCCACCACCGCAGAGGATGCCTGCCTTGCAACCCAGCAGATTGGACCACCTGTGGTGGTAAAGGCACAGGTGCCAGCCGGGGGACGGGGCAAGGCAGGAGGGGTGGTGATGGCCAAGAACCCTCAGCAGGCCCTGGTTGCAGCCCAAGGGCTCCTCGGCTCCTGGCTTTCGGGCTTTAGGGTCGACTCCGTGCTCGTGGAGCAGCATGTAGAGGTGGCCCGAGAGCTCTATGTGGCCGTCTTAGACGACGCTAGGGCCAGGTGCCCTTCACTTCTGTTCTCTGGTAGCGGAGGGATCGACATCGAAGCGCTGGACTCGGATCAGATCCTCCAGATCCCCCTCGACATCCGAAGCGATGCGCCAATCGACACAAACATCGCTGGTCGCGTGGCACAAAGCGCAGGGATAGAAGACTCTATCGGGATGAAAGATGTGCTCTCCAGGCTGTATGCATGCTACAGAGATGTAGATGCCCAGCTGGTGGAGGTAAATCCACTTGCCATAGACACAGCCGGTGGGATCTGGGCATTGGACTGCAAGATGGCCCTTGACGAGGCAGCTCTCAAGCGCCAGCCTGAGTGGATCGTAGAGCTGGCCTCTACAGTGCAGGTTGTATCCTCCGAGCTGGAGGCCGAGGCAGCTACGGAGGGGCTTTTGTACATGGAGCTGGATGGGGCCGTAGGTGTGCTTGCAAATGGAGCGGGACTTACGATGGCAACCTTGGATGCCATCTCTTATTACGGGGGAGCCGCTGCGAACTTTTTGGAGGTTGGCGGGGAGAACTACACCAGAGCGGAGTCTGGGACACGGATCGTTCTTTCAAACCCCAAGGTAAAGAGCCTGCTCGTCAACTTCTGTGGGGCCTTTGCCCGCACCGACGTCATGACCGAAGGGGTTGTAAAGGCCCTAGAGCAGCTAAAGCCCTCGGTCCCGGTCTTCTTCAGCGTGCACGGCACGGGTGAAAAGGATGCCGTGGCACTGCTGGATGAGCGGCTTGGGATCAAGCCCTACGAGGAGATGGACGACGCAGTCCGTGCCGCCGTTGCTGCAGCGACACTGGAGCCAACGGACCCGCAAACTATGGAGAACCCAGATCCAAGTGTGTTGCCAGATGGCTCATCCAGATCGCATTCTCAGTCATTTAAGGAGCACTCGTGATACCGGCCAAAGGCGATGGGGTAGTGATCCAGGGTATAACAGGCAGGCAGGGATCGTATTGGACCGAGCGGATGCTTGCGTGTGGAACAAATATCGTAGCTGGTGTAAGCCCTTCCAAGGCCGGCGAAAAGGTATGCGGCATACCGGTTTACTCAAGTGTGGGAGAAGCTCTATCTTATCATAAGGCGACCATATCGGTGCTGTTCACCCCGCCTCTGGCGACAAGGGGGGCGGCCATGGACGCGCTGGACGGGGGCATCGAAGGCCTGGTCCTGCTCTCGGAGTTCGTGCCGGTCCACGACACCATGTGGATCCTGGCTGAGGCTGCTCAAAGGAGCGCCCAGGTGCTGGGACCTAACACCGCAGGGCTTGTGGTGCCCGGGCAGTGCTCACTTGGGATAATGCCGGGGTTTGCCCCCAACATCTTCCAGCCAGGCAATGTGGCGGTGGTTTCCAGGAGTGGCAGCCTGGGTACGCTTGTGTGCCTGGACCTGGTGGCAAGCGGGTTGGGAGAGTCGGTCTTTATGGGGCTGGGAGGGGACCCCATAGTGGGCACCACTACGGCCCAAGCTCTCCTTGAGCTCGAAGCAGATCCGAAGACCTCTGCTGTGGTGGTTGTCGGAGAAGTGGGAGGCACCATGGAAGAAGATGCTGCAGAGGTGGTCGCTTCCATGAGCAAGCCCGTCGTCGGTTTCATTGCAGGAAGGACAGCGCCGCCTGGGAGGAAGATGGGACACGCCGGGGCGATCGTGTCAGGCAACCGGGGAGATCCTGGCTCCAAGGTTAAAGCTCTTGAGCAGGCAGGAGCCCATGTGGTAGAGGTGCCCTCGGCGATCCCTGCAGCGTTGGTTGAGGTCATGCCTGCTCTGGCCAGCTAGCGGAAACACCGGGCGCCTGGCAGCTGTGAGCCCGAGCGCTCCTTGGGGATCTCCCAGGGCTGGGCCAGCAGCGGCATGGTTTGTACACGGAGACCGAGGTGGGCTGGTTGGGGGCTCTAAGCTTGCGCCTAGGAGCTGCAATGCAGCTGGTAGTGGCTTTGGACGCGAGGAGCTGATGGTTTCGCCCGCTAAATCCAAGAAGAGCTCGGGGACCCAGGCGGTAGACAGGGCGCTCGCCGTGCTGGACTGCCTGGTCCAAGCCCAAGGAGCGCTCGGAGTAAGTGCGATAGCACGCCAGGTTGGCCTGAGCGTCAGCACTGCTCACCGCCTGCTGGGAGCGCTAATGGCTGGGGGATATGTGTCTCAAGACGGCCTAAGTGGGCAATACTATCTAGGCCGGGCAGCCATAGTGCTCGGCCAGAGCGCGCAGCGCTACAGAGGCCTGGACCTTGCACTGGCTGTGCTTGAGCACCTTGGCCAGGAAACCGGCGAGTCTGTCAACTTAGGGGTGCGTGACGGTATGGTGGCACTGGTGGTGTTGAGGGTGGAGTCTTCCCAGGCGCTTCGCTTCGATCAGCCGGTCGGCTCCAAAGTGGTGCTTCACGCATCATCTATGGGTAAGGCCCTGCTTGCTTTCAGCCAAGACATGGGACAAGAGGTAAAGGCTCTGGGGAGCCTGGCCCAGATAACTCCCCATACGATCACAGACGCGGCGCTCCTGCGAAAGGAGCTGGAGGCAACCAGAGATCGGGGCTACAGCGTGGACAACGAGGAGAGCATGCTCGGGGTCCGGTGCGTAGGTGCGCCCGTCCTCGATCGCTCGGGCAGAGCCCGCGCAGCTGTGACGATCCAGGCTCCTGCGGTGCGCGTGTCTCCAGAGCGCCGCTTGGAGCTGGCAAAGCTGGTCATGGAGTCAGCCTCTCAAATCGCTCGTGTGCTACCAGCTCATCGTCCTATGTGAGAACGGGCACCTGCGAACCGTAGACCTGCGCAAGCTAGAGCTTGCGCAGGTCTACGGACTCATCTGAAAGCAATGCCGCATCTATGGGGGTCTGTGCCATGATAGCCTTCTTTATTCGTATTATGTCCTTTGGTCGATTCAATGCCACGGCAGCTCGAACGATCCCACCGCTCATGTAAAAAGCGCTAAAGTGCAGCTCTTCGAGCGAACCACGGACGATCAGCTGATCCCATTTGGGGCACCAGCCAGTGTATTGAAGCGTGTGGTCGTATTGATCAGACCAAAACCATGGGCAGTCGGCATATGCAACGCTATGACCGAGCATGTTGCGCGCCGCTGCGATACCTTGCCGGAGGGCATTGTCGTGATGCTCCGGACGCATGTTGCAGCCGAAGACTGGGTGAAAGTGGTTGGCAACGTCCCCAGCGGCGTATACACCCTCCGCACTTGTGCGGCATAGCTCATCGACTAGCACGCCGTTACTCACTTTGATCCCAGCGGACGTGGCAAGCTCGGTGTTTGGGATCATGCCTATGCCAACGAGTGCGAGATCGCATTCGATGACTCGCCCTGTGCTTGTACGAACGCGCAGCGTATGATCAGCTGACTTTTCGATGGAGGAAACCCCCTCCTTGGTGAGAAGCTGCACACCATGGTCACGGTGGATACCTGCAAAGACGCGCCCGATCTCTGAGCCGAGCACTTGGGCTAGAGGAGCCTCCAGGGGATCTATGAGTATAACTTCACGTCCTAGAGTGGCGGTTGTAGCAGCTATTTCTGCACCAATGAATCCCGCCCCGATCACTACTAGCCGCTCGGTGGTGGCAAGGTCCGCTCGCAACAGTTCAGCATCATCGAGTGATCGAAGATACCGGACACGCTCATCTCGCGCTCCGGGCAAAGGACGCGGTCGCCCACCGGTGCTGAGCAGGAGTGTATCAAAAGGGAGGTCCTCATTGGAAGACAAATGCAAGCGTCGCTTGTCTAAGTCTATAGACATCACGAAGGTTGATGTCAACATATCTATTCCAGCATCTTGGTACCATGAGGCATCCCTGATAAACAGCGACTCGCGCTCTTGAGTACCATTTAGATATGCCTTTGACAAGGGGGGGCGTTCATAGGGGAGATGACGTTCACCTCCTATCAAGATTATGGATCCATCAAAGCCCTCTTCCCTTAAGGTGTGGGCAGCAGCAGCTCCACACGGTCCCGCTCCTATGATCACCGCTGAGGTCATTATAACTCATTGAGCGATATAAGCAATGTCCGTTCTCGCAATTCCAAAAGCGGTACGATCTGTTTTTGAATGACATCTTTGAAGTGCTTGCTGCTCATATGTGCCTCAAGTGCATCTTCGTTTAAGTACTCCTCAACCAGGGTGAACTCATTTAAGTCTTCGGCGTGCCTATAAGCCAGGAAAAGTAAGCATCCTGGTTCGGAGCGCACTAGCGGAGCGTAGCTCGTGAGGACCTCTGAGACGCGCTCAGAGCACCCGTCGCGGCACCGGTAGTGAGCTGTCAGCGCGACCATTGCCCTCCCTTTCAGCTTGCTATCACGGTCAGTATGCGACCACCGCGCGGCGTTACGCAGCAGTATGCCCCTATCCTCTCCCTTTCGCCAGGATCTCCACCCGGTTTGCAGGAATGGGCATAATGCCAGCAGATCGCGGACAGCACCTCATTAGGGGCTAGGGCATAATGGTCAGTGAGACCGCAAATCAAATCAGTGTAGGGTCAACAATTCGTTGACTATCGGACCTACTGGAACCGATTGGGGGAAAACGTGAAAAAGCTGCTTATGGTCGTCTCGAGTGCAAAGACAATGCAGCTCGCCGACGGATCTGAGCATCCCACAGGCTATTGGGCCGAAGAGGTGATAGAGCCCTACCGCCGTTTCGCTCGATCTGGTGTAGAGGTTGTGGTAGCCACCCCTGATGGCGAACGCCCACAGCCTGATCCGTGGGGCTTGGAACCCTATTTTCACTACCCCCAGGAAGATGAAGACTTCATGCTGTCGGTGTTCCGCAGCTTTGCCCCAGATGCCGACGACATCCGTATAACTTTCCAGCATTTTAGTGAGTTGAACCTTGTGGCAGCACGTAGGGTGTTCCAGGCACTTGTAGATTCAGGCATGGCAGCTGAGCAGGCGCGTGGGCTAGTGGAATCTGCCGCACGCACGGCCTGGTGGGACCGAGCCGACTTTGTAGAGGTTCTGGCAGCCATCCCAGCCATTGCTGCCCGGGTCCCGCGAGAACAAATTGAAGCCATACGGGATGCAGTTTGGGATGAGAGCGCTGCCAACGCCAAGACGGTAGCTGCGGAGCTGGATTCTATTGCGGACTTGAACAGTCCACGGCGCCTTTCGGACCTTTCTGAGGAGGAGATACGTTCGCTTGATGCTGTGTTCGTGCCTGGCGGGCATGGGCCCATGGTTGACCTCGTTGATAACTTGGACATGCGCAGGATATTGGGGCAACTGCACCGCGACCACAAGACGATCGCGGCGCTCTGTCATGGCCCGGCCGCTCTCCTGTCCGCTCCGAGCGAGGGCGGAACATGGCTGTTCGATGGCTACAAGCTGACAGCGTTCACTGACGAGGAAGAAGATCAGACCGAAGCAGGCCGGATTGGTCTCAGGTGGTACTTGGAGGATGCGCTCAAGAACCAGGGGGCAGTGTTTGACGATGGTGACTCGGCATGGATGTCACACGTGGTAGTAGATCGCAACTTGATCACAGCTCAGAATCCAGGGTCATCTGAGGCGGCAGCAGATGCCGTGTTAAAGAGGCTGGAGGTATGAGATGTTAAGCGAGAACGACGACCTGGACTTTGGGCGCGCTCTGGTTCATAAGTTTTTTGAATATGTACAGGCAGGAGACCCGGATGCCATCCTGGGCTTGACCAGCGCTGAGGCCACCATCACACTTGTGCCCCTTGGCATACGAGGCCTCATGGCCAACGAGGGCGTCGCATACTTTGCCAGCCTTGCAAGTGCATTCCCAGATCTAATCGTGCGTATCCGACGCGTTTTCACTGCCACAGATGGCACTGCTGTCGCCGAGGTCACAATTGACGGGACCCAAGCTGGAGAGTTTCTTGGAGTTGTAAATCAAGAGAAGCACTTTGACCTGGATCAAGCTTGGCTTTTGAAAATCGGACCAGATCAGCAAATAGTTGCCGTCACCGGTTATTGGGACCAGAACCAGCTTTACAGGCGCCTTGGGGTCAAACGGCTTGACCGGATCACTATAACTGCACTTGAACAGAGTGCGACTGTATGAATGATGAGCTTTGCAGGATTCTCGTGCTCAGCTGAGCACAACCAAGGGAGGAACATATGACGACCACTGCCGTTATGTCCAGGGCTGAGCGAGCTACCAGGACAGTGACCGAGTTCTTCGATGCTTATCGTGCCCGTGAGGTAGAGCGGATGGTGGAATGTTGCACGCCAAATGCCGATTTTCGCTATGTTCCGTTCGAAGTATGGACCCGGCAACGTGTGATCCACGGAGATGGAAAGGTGTGCACTGTAGGCAAGGCAATCTGGGTCAGTCTCATTGACTCCTTTCCAGATTTGACCAATGAGGTGCTGAGTATTCACTCAGATGAGGATGGAAATGTAGCGGCTGAAGTGACGATAGGCGGGACGCAATCAAAGGATTTTGGGGTAATCGCCTGTGGCGGGGGACACTATGATCTGCCCCACCTGTTTCTGTTCCATGTAGATAGTGACGATCTCATTGATGACATCGTTTGTTACTGGGATAACGTCGATTGGAAGACTCAGCTCGACTGGCTGGAAGTTGATTGAGACCTGGCGACGCATTCACACTCTACCAAGGGAGGGTTAAATCATGGCACGCATGCCACGTGAGCAATGGTACGATATAGCACGCGATTTGGATTGGGAGCTGTCTTATGTAGACCACGAAGCAGTCTTTCCTGAATGGCATTCTGGCCAGGGGAAGATTCCGCGCGAGGCATGGGCAAGATGGGATGAGTCTTATAAGATAAGCTACCCGGAGTACGTAGCCACCCAACGTGAGAAGGAGGCCGGTGCCTATTCTGTCAAAGCGGCGTTGCAGAAGTCGAAGGTTTTCGATCAGCTCGACGAGGGTTGGAAATCGGTAGCCAAGGAGCATTTCGGGGCAACCGCGGCCATAGAGGACATGGCAGTGTATGCAGAGCTGCGTATGGCACGATTTGGCCTATCGCCCGCGTGGCGTAATATGGCCATGTTCGGTGCGCTGGACGAGACGCGCCATGCTCAGATCGGCTTGCAGTTCGCTCATGAGCTGGTCGGCAAGGATCCTCAGTATGATTGGGCAAACAAGGCATACCAGACCAACGAGTGGGGCATCATAGCAGCGAGAGCTACCTTTGATGGAATGATGATGACCCCCAATGTGGTCGATACCGCTGTTCAACTGCCATTTACCTTCGAAACTGGTTTCAGCAATGTGCAGTTCGTCGCACTTGCTGCGGACGCCTTGGAGTCTGGTGACATCAACTTCGCAAACATGATCTCATCTATACAAACAGATGAGGCGCGCCACGCTCAGCAGGGCGGACCTACTCTAGAGATCCTGATGGAGCACGATCCAAGACGGGCTCAGTGGATAGTCGACAAGACATTTTGGACTTCTGCACGCCTCTTTGCAATTCTTACCGGACCAGGCATGGATTATTACACGCCCGTTGAGATGCGCAAGCAGTCCTACAAAGAGTTTATGCAGGAATGGATCGCCGAGCAGTTCCTCGATCAGATTCGCGATTACGGCTTGAAGCGTCCGTGGTACTGGGATGAGTTCATCGCCGGCTTGGACACCTGGCATCACTCCTTGCACCTCGGGGTGTGGTACTGGAGGCCGACAGTGTGGTGGAAGCCTCAAGGTGGCGTATCACCCGAGGAAAGGGAGTGGCTGAATGAGAAGTATCCCAACTGGGAAAAGCAGTTTGGCTGGATGTGGGATGTGATAATCGAGAATATAAATAGCGGTCGTATGGAGCAGACCTTGCCAGAGACCCTGCCGTGGCTGTGCAGCCTCTGTCACCTTCCTGTAGGGACCGCAGCGTCACCCAATAACGACAAGTATCCCGTGCGAAGCTACCCGTTGAAGCACAATGGGCATACTTACCATTTCTGCTCACGTACTTGCCGGCAGATATGGTGGGAAGACAAGGACACCTTGCATGACCCCACTGTCATAGAGCGACTTCTTGCTGGTGAGATCCAGCCACCAACGGTAGAAGGCATCTTGGCATGGATGGGGCTTACTCCCGACGTGATGGGCGACGATGCCTATGGCTACCGCTGGGCAAAAGCATATGTGCCAGCGGCAGCAGCTGCCAGCTGAGCTGAAAAGGGATAGCCGTGACTGATATCAAGGCAGTGCCTGACCAGCCTGTAAGTGAGGGTCAGCCAGTGCCGATCAATGCAATGTTCGAAGGAGACTTCGTGACTCAGTTTGCTTTGGTGCTCGACACAGATACCATTGATGAGCTCGCCCAAAAGGTTGCTGCTCAGGTGGTCGGGCGTAGGCAGCGACCCAGGGACGCAGGCTTCGTTGTGAGTGTTGAAGGACGTGTCCTGCCCAGCCAGATTACTGTAGCTGAGGCAGGCATACAGCCTTTGGACAATGTATTCGTTGGCTGGGCTGAATCATGAACCGTCCTGTCGGTCCCATTCTCCGTATGTCGGACGACGTGGATGCCATTGTCGCAGCCATTATCGAAGATAACCCGGATAAAGACATAACGGTCACAGATCGAGGTGCCTATACTCGCGTGAGCGGCCCTGGTGAGCTGCGACTCACCAGGGCGAGCATTGCACGCCAGCTCGGTAGGGACTATGAGATGCGCGAGTTGCAAGGACTGATGTCTGCGTTTGCAGGTCGTATCGATATGACCTCGGAAGAGGTAAGGTGGCACCTCGGATCACCGGCCACCATTTCGTCGAGCAAATCCACACTGGAGGAACCATCATGACTGATGTGATGCCCGAGCGCCCGGCGCGGCGACTTAAGACTTGGAGCAGCTTGGGTAAGCTTCGTCGGCTCCCGAGCGAGTATGAGATCGTTACCCACGGTATGAATTACACGACGCGCACCGGTCGGTTCGCGGCATTGGAGTCCAACCCGACCACGCCGACCAACATGTGGTTTTTGACATATAGGGATCATTCACCGCTCAGAGCCGAGGATTGGTCGGGTTTTCGGGATCCTGATGAGCTCACATACCGCAAGTACGTGACGATCCAGGACGAGCAGGAAACTGTTGTCGAGGGGATTTTGGACGAGTACGGGCCCTTGGCTCATGACCAGTCGCTCGAGCCGGAGTGGATAGAGTTTCTATCTACCGTTTTTACGCCCACACGCTTTCCCGCTCATGCGCTGCAGATGAGCACAGCTTATATGGCCCAGATGGCGCCATCATCTTATATTACGAATTGTGCACTCTTTGCCGGGGCTGATCTGCTTCGCCGGGTTTCCCTTGTGGCGTACCGGACGCGCCAGCTAAACGACGCGACCTCGGGAGTAGCTGGGATCGGTGTCAGAGAGCGTGAGGTATGGCAGGCTCATGAGGCTTGGCAGCCGGCTCGCCAGATGCTCGAATACCTTCTGGTGGCCTATGATTGGGGCGAGTGCTTTACCGCTATGAACTTGGTCGTGCGTCCCAGCTTGGACTCGGTCCTTCTTACCCAAGCTGCAGAACTCGCGCATGCTGGGCATGACGAGCTAACCTGGCTCCTGTTGTCGAACTTGGCTGCAGACTGGGCGAGGGTCGAGCGTTGGAGCACTGGGCTGGCGCGCCACGCAATTGAGCAAAGAGGGGAGAATCGCGAGGTCATGCTCCACTGGATCGACAGATGGGCTCCCAGGGCGGATGCCGCAGTTTCGAGTCTGGCTGGCTTGCTTGCAGCAGTGCCCGGCGGTCCCGATCAAGGTGAGGTTGTAGCGAATGCCGTTGCTGCTCGAGACCGTGTGATCGCCGCGGCGGGCATCACAGGCTGACCTGGCAAGTAAAAGCTGACCCGTGGAGGGATGGCGTACAGGGGCGTATGGAAAGCAAGAGTAAGAAGTTCCAGTTCCTTCGTGATGACTTAATTGCAGCAGACGACGTTGCCCGTTTGGTAGAGAGTCATGCCAGCTGCGAGGGCGTAAACCCGCATTGCTGGCCGGGTCTGACGTTTTATAGGTTCTCCGATAAGATCCCCTTACACTGGGACGCGGTTAACTCTTTGTCGTACTGCCTTGTGGTGCAGGGAGCTAAACGGGTGCTGATAGGAGGCGAAGAGCATACCTATGATCCGATGAACTACCTAGTTTTGGAGCGGCGTTCCCGTTTTGAGGTAGAGATCTTAGAGGCCTCGCGTGTTAGGCCATTCCTATCGTTTGTCTTGCAGATTGACCCTGCAATTGTCACAGATGTTATTTCAACGATACATCGTCCAATGGCTCTGTATCAGGATCCTGATACAGTCATACAGTCAAACGCACACGTAGCCCCGCTCGACTCACATATTGTGGGAGCTACATATCGATTTCTCAGCTCCATTGACTCTGACGCGGACCGAGCGGTATTAGCGCCGATGTACCTGCGGGAGATCGTTTACCGCTTGCTCCAGTCCGAGTGCCGACACCGGCTGATCGCTGGCTCTAGCGCTAATGCCTCTCGCAACCCAATATCTGGGTCGATCGAGTATATGAAAGAGCATCTTGGTGGATCTATTACCGTGGCAGACGTAGCTGAAGCGGTGCATATGAGCGAATCGGCATTTGCTCACCTGTTTAAGCAGGCTACAGGTATCTCGCCATACCAGTTTTTAAAGCAGATGCGTCTGGAGAGGGCCCGAGATCTGCTTCTCGATGAGGAGTACAGCGTAAGCGAGGCCGCCTTCGATGTCGGCTATACGAGCCTGTCGCACTTCATAAGCGAGTTCAAGCGCTATTTCGGGGAGACGCCGCGCTCTTATATTATGCGTTTGCGGGACGTAGAGACCTTCAACCTGCGGGCGAACTGATGGGATGGGAGCCTGCCATCGCTGCGGAGGACCTTTGGGAAGGTGAGCTCACGACGATGACACTTGGGGGCCAGCAGGTCCTCTTAGTCAATGCGGATGGAGAGATCCGTGCCTTTGAGGACCGTTGCCCGCATTTGGGGTCGCGGCTGAGCGAGGGAGATCTCGATGGATGCACACTGGTTTGTGGAAAGCACCTATGGGAGTTCGATGTTCTCACCGGCAAAGGGACCAACCCAGGTGACAGCCAGCTGACACTTTATGAGTGCCGGGTGATCGATGGGACCATTGAGGTTCTGATTCCCTAGGATCTATTCTTCTGCTGGGCAGTGTGTCGGGCTGCGCCCGAGATTGTCCGAGCACGCCGTGATCTGGCTCGCCAAGGTGCAAAGACAACAAGCGTGCACCTAGGGTAGCTCTGGGCACCCATTTGGCAGCAGTTGCTCAGCTCTAGACGCGGCAAAGGAGCTGGTAGGGGGGAAACCAGCTCCTTTACGCATGGGGTGCAAAGCTACCAAGGGGGGAAGCCAGCTTCGCACCGCTAACTCTCAGAGGCAGGAAAAGCGCTCCTTTTCTCTGGGTCACTTCTATTCAATAGCATAGCTAGCTATCTGTCAAACAGTTTTTTGAGATAGCTATAATCAAGTTTTATGATATGGCTCCAGCCCGAATAGAACACCTGGGTTCAATAGCCCATCGGGATCGAGTGCTTGCTTGATAGCGCGCATGACAGAGCGATCCTCCTGTGAACGCGTTAGCGCCAGCCAGGGTTGCTTGGCGATACCGACGCCATGTTCGGAGCTGATGGTTCCTCCATGATCAGCAGCCAGATGCAGCACCATCTCATCGGCGCTTGAGTCCGAGGGCGAAAGACCCAAGATGTTCACGTGGAGGTTGCCCTCAGCGAGATGGCCAAATAGAACAGGTCGAGCCTGTGGAGACAAGGCATGCAAATGCTCGCGCAGGTCCTTTGCGAACAGTCCGAGCTCTTTTAAGGGGATTGCCACATCCAGCTTGTGTGGTATTCCCAGTGCGGATATAGATTCCGTCAGCCGTTCCCGGTAGCTCCACAGGTCAGCTCGTCTGGCCGGTTCCAGGGCAACTGCTGGTTCACTGACCCCTTCTACCGAGGTGATGGCTCCGTGCAGGGCGGCTACCAGATCTCCGTCACCGGCGCATTCCATGAGCACGTACCACTCCCAGTCGCCTGCTACCACGCTTGGAAGGCCGGTGTGCCCGCGCACGATTGCCATGGCTTGGCTGTCGAGGACCTCGAGGGCTTCAAGGCTGGCGATATTGCGAAGAGCAGCGGTCAAAGCTATGGCAGCTTCAAGGTCGGCGACGCCACACATGGCAACAACACGCTCGCCAGCCTCTGCTACCAGGCGCAGCCTGGCTTCGGTCACAATCGCA
>JAMCQF010000020.1 GCA_023379605.1 Actinomycetota bacterium | reverse complement strand
CTTCGATCCAAGTAGCGCTTTTCCATCTTGAACTCGGGGATGCCGTATCGCAGGAGTCCACCGGGTCTCTCCGCCCGTTCGAAGACCACCACCTCATGACCCGCACGAGCAAGCTGTTGAGCTGCTGCCAGCCCGGACGGTCCAGAGCCCACCACTGCCACTCGCTTGGAGGTGCGAATGGATGGACCTACTGGCACCACCCAGCCCTCTGCAAAAGCGCGCTCGGCGATCTCCACCTCGACTTGCTTTATGTTGACAGGCTCAGAGTTGATCCCAAGAACACACGATCCCTCACAAGGAGCTGGGCAGAGCCTTCCTGTGAACTCGGGAAAGTTGTTGGTGGCATGAAGCCTTTCGGATGCATCGGACCAATCGCCTCGCCAAACAAGGTCATTCCACTCCGGGATGAGGTTGCCCAGAGGGCAACCCTCATGGCAGAACGGAATCCCGCAGTCCATGCACCGTCCTGCCTGCTCGACTACCTTCTCGGGCTGGAATGGCTCGTAGACCTCCCTAAAGTCATGGATCCTGAGGGGGACCGGCCTGCGACTGGGCCCCTGCCTGGGATACTCTAAAAAGCCGGTTACCTTTCCCATCGCAGCGCTTACCTCAACCGTGGGCGGCGGCCATTACCGCCACCTCTACTGGGGTGCCCTCGGCTCTGGCCCTCGCGGTTGCCTCCATCACCCTTCGGTAGTCGCGCGGCATAACCTTGGTAAACAGTGCAGAAGCGGACCTCCAGCTCTTAAGCAGTCGGGTCGCCACAGCCGAGCCGGTGAGCTCGCCATGGCGGCTTACCACTGCCTCCAGCCATTCGATGTCCTGGGCAGTCAGCACCTCGAGGGCGACCATCTCCTGGTTCACCTGCGAAGCAAAGCTCCTATCTGGATCGAGCACGTACGCGATCCCTCCTGACATCCCAGCGCCGAAGTTGCGCCCAGTCGCGCCCAGCACCACTGCCCGACCCCCTGTCATGTACTCACATCCATGGTCCCCGACGCCTTCCACTACGGCCAGGGCGCCGGAGTTACGCACGCAGAACCGCTCCCCCACCTGGCCCCGAATGAACGCCTCGCCGCCTGTAGCCCCGTAGAGCACGACATTGCCCGCGATTATCTGCTCCTCAGCCTTGAAGGGCGAGGACCGGGGTGGAAAGAGCACAAGCCGTCCACCAGAAAGTCCCTTTCCGAAGTAGTCATTGGCGTCTCCCTCAAGGGTCATGCTGATGCCAGCTGGCAGGAAAGCTCCAAAGCTCTGCCCAGCTGAGCCGCTAAAGCTCAACTCTATGGTCCCATCTGGCAGGCCAGAAGCGCCGTAGCGACGTGTCACCTCAAAGCCCAGCATGGTCCCCACCGTCCTGTTGACGTTGCGTATATCCATCTCCAGGGCCACCTTCTCTTTGCGCTCCAGGGCTGGAGCGCACCGTTGGATGAGCTCTACATCCAAGGCTTTCTCGAGACCGTGATCCTGGCCGACTGTCTTATGGCGCGCTATATCGTAAGGCCCTCGGGGAATCTCAAGAACAGGTGCAAGGTCCAGCCCAGACGCCTTCCAGCTGCTTATGGCCTGGGATGTGTCAAGAAGGTCCACTCGCCCCACAGCCTCCTCGATGGACCGCAGACCCAAAGATGCCAATAGCTCTCTTACCTCCTCAGCGAGGAACTCAAAGAACGTCGTGACGAACTCAGGCTTGCCTGCGAACCGGCGCCTTAGCTCAGGGTTCTGCGTGGCGATGCCTACCGGACAGGTGTCCAGATGACATACCCGCATCATCACACAGCCCATGACCACCAAGGGCGCCGTTGCGAAACCAAATTCCTCGGCTCCAAGCAGAGCGGCAATCATGACATCGCGTCCTGTCTTCATCTGCCCGTCAACTTGGACCACGATGCGATCCCTAAGGCCATTCAGCACAAGGGTCTGCTGAGTCTCGGCAAGCCCCAGCTCCCAGGGCGCTCCTGCATGCTTTATAGAGGTAAGCGGCGCAGCGCCAGTACCACCATCGTGACCTGAGATGAGCACCACGTCCGCATGGGCCTTGGCTACTCCTGCAGCCACCGTTCCCACCCCCAGCTCTGCTACCAGCTTTACGTGAATGCGGGCTTTGGGATTGGCGTTCTTAAGATCGTAGATGAGCTGTGCAAGGTCCTCGATCGAGTAGATGTCATGATGGGGCGGAGGTGATATTAGACCCACCCCTGGGGTGGAATGGCGCACCTGAGCTATCCAGGGATATACCTTTTTGCCTGGTAGCTGGCCGCCCTCACCGGGCTTTGCCCCCTGGGCCATCTTGATCTGGATGTCGTCGGCGCTCACCAGGTACTCGCTAGTCACCCCGAAGCGGCCCGAGGCCACCTGCTTGATCGCGCTGCGTCGACTGTCCCCGTTGGGATCCAAGCTGAACCGACGGGGATCCTCGCCCCCTTCGCCGGTGTTCGACTTGCCCCCGATCCTGTTCATCGCCACTGCGAGAGTCTCATGCGCTTCGGCTGAGATCGACCCGTAGGACATTGCCCCGGTGGCGAACCGCTTGACTATCTCCGATACGGGCTCTACTTCCTCCAAAGGAACAGCTCGAGCTTCTTCGGTCTTGAGCCTTAGCAGGCCACGCAGGGTCGCCAGCCTGCGGGCCTGGTCGTCCACAGCCGAGGTGTACTCCTTGAATATCTCGTAGCGGCGTGATCTAGTGGCGTGCTGGAGCTTGAAGACAGTCCGGGGATTGAATAGGTGGTACTCACCCTCCCTGCGCCACTGGTACTCCCCACCGACCTCGAGCTCTCTGTGAGCTCTTTCGCTCGGGCGGCTCAGATGGGCCAGCCGATGCCTGGCCGCTACCTCGGCAGCCAGCACGTCAAGGCCGATACCTCCGATCCTGCTGGCAGTGCCAGTGAAGTACTCATCAACAATCTCCCTGGAGAGACCGATCGCTTCGAAAACCTGTGCACCTGTATATGAGGCTACCGTGGAGATGCCCATCTTCGACATCACCTTTAGAACGCCTTTGGAGGCGGCCTTTATATAGTTGGTTATTGCTTGCCGAGGTGTTACCCCTTCCAGGCGGCCAGTCGCGATCATGTCCTCAATTGACTCGAACACGAGGTATGGGTTGACCGCGGCCGCTCCGTAGCCGAGGAGAAGTGCCATATGGTGCACCTCTCTCGCATCGCCGCACTCAACGAGCAGGCCTACTCTGGTCCGGGTCTTCTCCAAGACGAGGTGGTGGTGAACGCCAGCAGTGAGAAGCAGGGATGGTATGGGAGCCATTCTTTCGTCGCTGTGGCGATCCGAGAGGACTATAAGGTTTGCGCCATCTGCTATTGCACGGCTCACCAACCGCCTTATGCTCTGCAGCGCCTCTTTTAGAGCCTCCCCTCCTCCGTCCACCTCGAACAGGCCGTCAACGGCGAAGGTCTTGAACCCGGGAGTCTCTCCGTGCTCGTTGACATAGAGCAGCTTCGCCAGAGCGTCATTGTCCAGCACGGGATAGTCAAGCACTATCTGCTTGCATGACTGGGCGCAAGGACGTAAGAGGTTTGCCTCTGGCCCGATCACCTTGGAGAGCGACGTGACGAGCTCCTCGCGTATGGCATCGAGGGGTGGGTTGGTTACCTGGGCAAACAGCTGGGTGAAGTAGTCGAACAGCAGCCGGGGTCGTTCTGAGAGCACCGCGACTGGGGTGTCGGAGCCCATGGACCCGTTGGCCTCAGCGCCGGTTTTGGCCATTGGCGCAACTATGAGGCGCAGCTCCTCGTCTGTGTAGCCGAATAGACGCTGGTGGTCTACCACCGAAGCGTGCTGCGGGGTGAGCATGAAGCGGGCGGGCAGATCCTCCAGGAGCACCTGGCCATCCTCCAGCCATTTGCCGTAGGGATGCTCCCCGGCAAGCTTGGCCTTTATCTCATCGTCGTCTACGATGCGGTGTGCCGCAAGGTCTACGAGAAACATCTTTCCAGGCTGGAGCCGTCCCTTGCGCACGATTGTGGCAGGATCAATGTCCAACACCCCCACCTCAGAGGCCATGACCACTAGGCCGTTGGAGGTGACCCAGTAGCGAGCAGGCCGTAGGCCGTTGCGATCAAGCACCGCACCAATGACAGTGCCGTCGGTAAAGGCCACTGCGGCCGGCCCATCCCAGGGCTCCATCAGGGCAGAGTGGAAACGGTAGAACGCCTTTCGTTCCGCGCTCATAGACTGATGGTGCTCCCAGGCCTCGGGGATCATCATCAAGACTGCATGGGGCAGGGAGCGGCCTGCTATGTGGAGCAGCTCGAGAACCTCGTCAAAGGAGGCGGAGTCGCTCGCTCCTGGAGTGCAGATTGGGAACAGGCGGGAGAGCTCACCTGGTATGAGGTCGCTCTCCAGCAGGGCTTCGCGCGCTCGCATCCAGTTGCGATTGCCCATCAAGGTGTTGATCTCACCATTGTGAGCAAGGTAGCGATAAGGGTGGGCCAGGGACCACGACGGGAAAGTGTTGGTGGAAAACCGTGAGTGGACCAGCGCCATGGCGCTCTCCATGCGCTGGTCTGCCAAGTCGGGATAGAGCTCGCGCAGCTGGTGGGCTGTGAGCATTCCCTTGTAGACAAGCGTGCGGGTCGACAGGCTCGGGAAGTAAATGCCTTCAATCTCATGCTCGGCTCTTTTGCGCAAGCAGAAGAGGGCTCTTTCAAGCCCGAGCGGGTCTGTGGCCAAACCGCCGCCGGTTCCGGTTCCGTTGCGCCCATCTTTTCTTGCTGCCTTATCGCTTTGCTTAGCTGCCTGCTTTCCCGATGCTATGAAGACCTGGCGAAACCGCGGCATGGCCTGTCGCGCTGTTGTCCCAATGGTGGAGTCACAGATAGGAACGTCGCGCCACCCAAGTACCTCGAGACCCTCCTCGATGGCCAGCTTTTCTATGGCTGCCTGGACTGAAGCAGCCTCGCTCGTGCTCGTGGGCAGAAAGGCCATTCCCGCCCCATACATTCCAGGGGCAGGAAGCTCTATACCAGCTTCTGGTGCAACCTCGGAGAAAAAACGGTGGGGTATCTGCATCAATATCCCAGCCCCATCCCCTGTGTTGGACTCTGCCCCAGAGGCTCCCCTGTGGTGCAGGTTCTCGAGAGCGGTGATGCCCAGGTCGATCATCTGATGTGTCGGCTCGCCTGACAGAGAGGCAACAAAGGCCACCCCACAGGAGTCGTGCTCAGATCCAGGGTGATACAGCCCAAAAGGGCCCGATAACTCGGTCATGCGCCGTCCTTACTTCCTTACTTAGATATTGGGATCACCGGTCAAGGGCAAACGAGGATGATATATAGACACTTGTACCGCTTAAGCAGCCCTGCGTTCTTGGGACGGCGCTGGCCCACGGGCAGGACAACTAATCTTACACGTCGTGCAACCCTCCCGTAACACAGCCGATACCTTTGATGCTGTCGTGCTTGGCGGTGGGGTGATCGGGCTCTCGGTCGCCTGGAGGCTCCGGCAGCGCGGCTTGAGCGTGGCTGTTGTAGATCCAGACCCAGGGCATGGGACCTCTTGGGTGGCGGCTGGGATGCTGGCACCTGTTAGCGAGGTCGCCTACGGGGAGGAGCGCCTCTTGGGGCTCAACATAGACTCGGCTCGGCTCTGGCCTTCCTTTGCAGCGGAGCTGGAGGAGCTCTCCGGCGAGCCGAGCGGCCTGTGGGAGTGCGGCACCTTGGTGGTTGCGTCTGATCCCGGAGATCGAGCCGAGCTCGAGGCGCTCATGGCATTTCAAAATGAGCTCGGTCTTGGCTCGCAGTGGTTGAGCTCCAGGGAATCTCGCAATGCCGAGCCGCTCCTTGCCCCGGGGATACGAGGTGCGATTCTCGTAGATCAGGACCACCAGGTGGACAACAGAGTGCTGATTGCAGCTCTGCTCGCAGTGGTGCGCAGGTCAGGCGTTGTGCTCTACGGCTGTGCTGCCAGCGAGATCGAGATTTCAGAGGAGCGCGCGCTCGGGGTGCTGCTTGCCCCGGGACCTGGCTGCCCTAAGAAAGCCCTGCCTGCAGGAACCATCGTGGTGTCCGCAGGAGCGTGGTCTTCGCAGCTGAAGGGGGTACCTGAGAGATTCCTCCCCCATATCAGGCCAGTGAAGGGACAGCTTTTACGGCTCTTAGGTAATCCTGAGCAGGCCCCGGTGCTCGGGAGAACTGTGCGCGCCCAGGTGAACGGTCGCCACATCTACATAGTTCCCCGGCTTACCGGCGAGGTAGTGGTAGGCGCTACGTCGGAGGAGATGGGCTTTGACACCTCCATACGGGCCGGCGCTGTAAGGACTCTGCTCGATGACGCGAGCCGTGTTGTCCCTGCTGTAGATGACTTAAAGCTTGTAGAGTCCCTTGCGGGGCTGCGTCCGGGCACGCCTGACAACCGCCCGCTCATCGGCCCCTCTGGTTTGGATGGGCTGGTGCTGGCAACAGGCCATGGCAGGAACGGGATCCTGCTTGCTCCGCTCACAGCTCAACTGGTGGCTGGCTGGATCTGCGACAGCTCCGAGCCCCCCAAGGACACTTCGCCTTCACGCTTTTTCGCCACGCGTCACGAAGCTCGCTTGGAACCGCGATGATGTTGTCATGGGCTCTGCAGCTGAGATCACCGTGCGCATAAACGGATCAGAGCGTACCTTGGGTGCTAAAGAGTCCATTGAGCACCTCCTGGAGAGCTTGGGGCGCCCGGTTGCTGGGTTAGCCGTGGCGGTCAATGGCGAGGTGATACCGCGCAGCCTCTGGGCGGGCACCACTTTGGATCAGGGCGACCGGGTCGAGATCTTGACGGCGGTGGCTGGTGGCTAGGGCCATGACTGCTCAGGATTACCTAAGAGCCGTAAAA
>JAMCQF010000019.1 GCA_023379605.1 Actinomycetota bacterium | reverse complement strand
ATCACGCCGAATGTTCAGGGCATCTCCTGTCTGGATTGTGGCGCTTAGCGCCCGGTCAGCTATCTACTAGTGCCCTTTCCATGAGATTGGACCGTTCATCCTGGCTCGGCGGGGCTCATGGCTCGGGGCTCATGGGCGTGATCCCACTTCCGCGTGGGCAGTGGCAGCCAGGGTCCATCTGGCCTCGATCTCCCAACGGGAACGGCGTCGCTCTAGGAGGATCTCAGCGTCGGCGACTTCGCAGTTGGTGCATGTGGCGGTGGTCCCATCTGGGTCAACGTATCCTACCTGGACCGAGGCCTGCCTGGGGATATTCACCTCGACCCGGAGCCGGCGCCTTCCAACAGTGCCCTTCACGCTCCAGGCCGGTAGACCGATCCGAGTGTGAAACAGCGCGGCTGCCACCAGGGGATCACGCGGCCAATCTACGCCGTTCCTGCGGAGCTGGATAAATGCCAAGGGAGGAAGGTGGTCCAGGCCAGGGGTCTTTGACACTGCAGCGACGATCTCAATTGCATCTGAGCCACCCAGGTCCCCGTGCAGCCATGCCCAGCGCTTGGCACTCCCATGCCCGTAGATGTGGGCGACTGCTCCCCTTGCCCCTTCTACCTTAATCTTGGAACCACGCACAGAGATGGCCCCGTTGAACACCGCAGCTGGAGCCGGGACGCATTGTGCGGCTGGGAGCGACTCTCGATCCCATGCCCATTTTGGGAACGTCCATAGTGTGGGAGAGCTGTCCTGCCAGCTCAGGTGCCAGCTCAGGCCCCCGGCCACCCCTTTGAATGTGGACCCGTCAAAGCTTGGGTTTGCGGTGCTCGGCTCTGAGCTTTTACCCCCAAGCTCAAGGGCCGCATTGGAAAGACTCGAAAGCTCAGTGCGGTACGAGACGCGTTTTTCTCCGGGGGGAACGCCAATGGAATCAGCAAGATTGTCAGCGCGAGCAGGCAATGGCCCGAAACGCTCCAGAACTGGCGCCTCTCCCACACAGAAAGCTGCTACCCAGCCGTGCGAGAATGCCTGGATGGGCCTGTCCTGGCTGGGTGAGACTATCTCGTGATGTATCCACAGGCCGGTATGGGTGCTTGGCTCTACGAGCGTCGCATAGAAGACCTCAGCCCTATCTGGTTGGCCCGACCAGCGCGGGACCAGGTCCGGATGGAGCCGGCCGGGATGGATATCTATTCCAGTCTCGATCTGATCCTGGCTGCTCACGAGCGAGCCCTGATCGAGGACGTCTCTGCTTTGGTCGTGCGCATGGCATCAAGCTAGATCGCCTACGCAGCGTTCGCGAGGAATCCCAGAGGGCCCAGCCCAAGTGACTGGACCCTTCTTAGGTAACCAGAGCTGAGGTTGAACAGCAGCTCATGGGGTTTGCCGAGAGCGAGGAAGGCCCTAAAGCTCATGATGTCGCCTCCGCCGCTACCCGCCATCTGCAGGACCATCGAGCGCGCGGCCCTCGCTGCCTCCCTACGGCCTCCAGGACTGGCAGCGATCTGCTCGCGTACTGCAGCCAGAGCCCTGGCTTCATGGCCCTTCTCGTCTTCGATCACGGTGTCAATAAAGGCCGCAGTTTCAGGATCGACGACCTGGCGAAGCCATCGCAGCAGGTCATCAGCTATCCCCTCACCCAGATAGGAGTGGACCGCGGCGGTCACACCTTTCTCTGGTGGCTTGCCATGGTAACGGTCAAGAGCTGGCTCGTAGGGTTTCATCGCTCGCTCGGGGTCAGCCTCAAGGTCCTTTAGCCTACGGACGAACCCCTTGTGGTGGCGGAGCTCTTCTGCTGCTATCTGGCGCCATGCCTGGCGCTCCTCCTCGGAAGGGGCATCAGCAGCCCTGGCCCTGGCCCCTTCGTATGCCTTGCGCTCTCCATAGGCGACGGCCCCTAGGACCTGTATGAATGCCGTGCGGTTCATAGACGCGACTCTAGCCGACTGATAGATCAGTCGGCAAGGGAGATCCAGGCAAGCCAAGTGGAGCTCCGAGCCGTCCAAGGGCCCGGAGGCCTTACCATCGCAAAGGTGGCATCATGGGCCCCCGTGAGCGAGCAACTTTTGCCTGAGGGCTTCCGCTTTGGCGTGGCTACTGCTGGGTTCCAGATAGAAGGGGGTTTCAACGGTCCAGGCGAGCCAGCAAACAACTGGTCCATGTGGGAAGCCTCCGGGCGAGTCGAGCCCTCTGGCATGGCCATCGGCTTTTGGGACAGATACGAAGAGCAGCTGGATCGTGTGGCTGCCATGGGCTGTGATAGCTTCCGGCTGTCTGTGGAGTGGGCGCGTGTGGAGCCCGAGGAAGGAAAGATCGACGAGACCGCCATAGACCATTACCGGGCCATCCTGGCCGCGTGCCGTGAGCGTGGTCTTGAGCCTTTGGTCACCTTGCATCACTTTACGCATCCGAGCTGGCTTGGCGAAACGTTCTGGCTCCGTCCGGACTCCCCGTTGAGGTTCTCAGGCTGGGTGGATCTTATTGTCGGGCGGATCGCAGATCTGTGCGACTCCTGGGTGACTATAAACGAGATCAATGCTCTCGCTATGGGATCGTACCTATTTGGAATATTTCCTCCAGGCCGGCTGGGATGTATCGGCGAGATGGCCGCTGCGATGGAGCACATGGTCACGGCCCACGTAAAGGCTTACGAGGTGGTGCACGGCCATCAGTCCCATGCCACGGTTGGAACCAATACTGCCTGCGTCTCCGTCTTCGAGCTGGACAGGGTTATAAACGAGCTGCTCACTGCCAGGAGCCAAGGGGTGGACAGAGAGGGTTTAGGTGCCTGGCTGAGTGAGCGCAGGCGCCGCTGGTACGACCGGCTTCCTGCTCCCGGCAAGGCAGAGTCGCTAATTCGCAGTGCCGTCGAAGCTGTCTTTCACCGAAGGCTGGGATCTCCGACAAGCCCTGCCGTTGAGGCCGTCTACAGCTCGTCTTACGATCTTACCTTGGATGTAGTCCAGCTTGACTATTACGATCCGGTCGCTTCACACCATATAAGGTACCCAGGGCACCGCAGTGCAGGCGGAAGGGTATTGCGACCGGCGCGTATGCTTTGGGACGACGTGGTTGATCCGCAGGGCCTAGTAACCTACTCCATGGCTAACGCTGTGGACAGAGTCCCAGTGTGGGTGGTCGAGAACGGGTTGTGCAACAGAGTTAAACGCGGGCGCTCGTATCCAAGAGGAGATGGATGGGATAGGCCTCGATATATAAAGGAGAACCTGGCCGCGGTGGTGGCGGCGATACGAAGTGGCGTTCCCCTCGGCGCATACTTCCACTGGACTCTCGCAGACAACTACGAGTGGGGCAGCTACGAACCACGCTTTGGGCTCTTAGGTGTGGACAGAGAGCGCGGGTGTCGCCTTAAGGAGCTCGACTCCATGGGGCAGGACTCAGCTGGGGCATATGGTTCTCTCATAGCCAGCCTGCGCAGGGGTGACACCTCCGTGCTTGACTGATCTAGCTTCTCTATCGTCCCTTTTGAACCGTGAGCCCCATACGATCCCAGTGCCTTGAGCCTTGCCAGCAGTGGAGCCTGGTCGGGATAGAGGCCTAGCTGGATGCAATTCCTTCAGCTATGGCAAGCGACATTGCCATTATTGACATCTGGGGGTTGACCTCGGGACAACTGGGCAGGACAGAAGCATCTGCAACCCAGACACCCTGGATCCCTCGTAGCTTCCC
The DNA here is from genome assembly GCA_023379605.1 of Actinomycetota bacterium. GTDB lineage: Bacteria > Actinomycetota > Acidimicrobiia > Acidimicrobiales > JAMCQF01 > JAMCQF01. The sequence continues at coordinate 3,284 of JAMCQF010000019.1, read as the reverse complement.
GTCGGGTTCGACTGGGAACCGGAGAGGATCGGCGCCTGCAGGCACGGTGCCAGTGGGGTGAAAGGCTGCCAGATGGAGATCTTGCACCCGGGCTGCTCCCATAGCACTATCTATCTCCTCGGGATCCTTTAGCCTCATGGCCCCTGGGATCCCCGTTAGGACCTCCACCGCACCAGCAGCAAAGAGAACCCTGGCCATGGCGCCGAGCGCCTTGAGGAGCCGAGCACCGTCACGCCTGCTTAGGTCATAGAGCAGCACGGGCCGATGGCGGCCCATAACGGCACCAGAAGGCCTGTCAGCTATCATGGCCCCTAGGGTAGCCAGGTGCTCTGAGGCATCGAGCTCTTCGATCAGTTCCCTTCCGTATCCGGGAAGGATCATTGATCCCATTCCAGGAGGAGTAGAAGTCGCCTCTATCAGTATGCCATCCGATAGATGGAGCTCCTCGATACCTGAGCTTTGCAGCACTCCATGCCAAGCGACGACAGGCTTTTCGAACCGCCCTGCTGCGCTAAGAGCAGGGTGCAGGGCGAGGTTCCGTCCGGTTCTTGGGTGGCCACCCAGGCCACTCCTGCGTAGCAGGGGCGGCGTTTCCGTAGCGCCAGCGCAGACAACCACTTTATCTGCCTTAATGCGAAGTCTCGAGCCATCCTTTCGCACTGCGAGTACTCCGCAGGCGCGACCGGCCTCAAGCAGGATTTGAGCCACCTTTGCCTCGCTCACGATGCGCGCGCCTGCCTGGCAGGCTTGCGGCAGAGCATTGAGGTGGACCCCAAACTTCGCATTTTGGGGACAACCGATCGCACATTGGCACCGACCCGCACATCCTGGGGCATTCCGGCGAAGCGGGCCTGCACGCCAATTTAGAGCCGCTGCCCCTTGGAGCGCGAGCCTGCCGTTGTTGCCCATGACCTCCAAGGGCACCGGCGCCACCTGGAGGGTGGCTTCGACATCATCAAGAAAAGGTCCAAAGCGATCTGGATCTGCGATGTGCAGACCGGCCTCGTCCCGCCATTTCCTCAGCACTGCTTCGGGGGTGCGGTAGCAGGTGCCGGAGTTGACAAGGGTAGTGCCCCCGACTCCTCTGCCTATGGGGAGCACCACAGGGACCCGGCCTAGAGCCAGCGTCGAGCCGCCGTCACGGTAAAGGGAGCCGAAGCGATCGAGCGCGCTACGCGTGCGAAACTCATCTACTAGGAAGCGGCGTCCCTCTTCTATGATGATGACCGACATCCCAGAGCGCGCTAGGCTGCGTGCTGCCATCGCCCCCCCGGCGCCCGAACCTATGACAACTACATCTGCCCTGCTCGTAGATGGCCAGGCTGATGCTGCAACCACATCCATCAAGGGATCAGCACGTGCCACGGGGAGCTCGTTGGCTAACCGAGCGATCTCCTCTGAGTAAATTGCGGCTCCTGCTGCAAGTAGTGTGAAGGCCTTCAGCCCGGCAAGACCCTGGCTTGCAGCAGGGAGGGAGCCTATGCGCTGGAGTGCTCTTTCGCGTTGCTCAACGCTTAGCTGCCCCAAGCGCCGTCCTGTCGTAAGAACCGAAAACACTTCTACGCCACTGGCGCCAGCTTTCAAGGCCGCCCTGACCATGGTCGGCTGGTAGGCAAGGAACCCAGAGATAGCCTGTGCTACCTCGGAAGGTTCGGGCCCTCCTGCTTCAGGGGGAAGAAGAGCGGCGCTTAGTGACTCGAAGCTGGTGCGCAAGCTCTAGTTCCTGCGCGTGGAGGACCAGGCTATGGCCTTGTCCACCTCAACGTCTCGTGGCAGCCCAAGGATGCGCTCAGCTATCTGGTTTCGTAGCACTTCGGAGGTGCCTCCTTCGATGGTGTTGGCTCGCGCTCTTAGGAACGTAGTGGCTCGTGACTCAGCGAGCTTGTCCTCTGCCAGCCAAGCCACCGAGGACACCCCGGAGCTGTCCATGGCGAAGATGGACTTGCGCTGGTTGAACTCCGCGTTGAAGACCTTGTTTACTGAGCCCTCAGGCCCGGGCTGGTCTCCGCGCAGCCTGGCCGAGGTGGCCCTGAAGGCGGTGATCTCCTTTACCTCCTGGTCTATGTAAAGCCTGGCGATTTGCTGGCGTACCAGCGGATCGTTTCGATTCGGTATGGATTCCACAAAGCTCGTCCAGGGGTCCCGGCGGGTGCCGCCGAAGATCGAGACAGGGTCCAAAGAGATACCGGCCAGGGCTGCACGTTCGTTCATAAGGGTGGTACGCGCTGCGCGCCAGCCTTCGCCCACCGCACCTACGCGCTGGGAGTCCTCAATGCGAACATCGTTTAAGAACACCTCATTGAACTCGGAGGATCCTGTCATCTGCTTGAGCGGACGGACCTCCACTCCGGGTGCGTGCATGTCCAAGATGAAGTATGTAAGCCCTTCGTGCTTGGGCACGTCGGGATCAGTCCTGGTAAGTAACATCCCATATTGTGCCAGCTGAGCAAGGGTAGTCCAGACCTTCTGGCCGTTGATCACCCATTGGTCGCCGTCTTTCACAGCACGTGTTGACAGCGACGCCAGGTCTGATCCCGATCTGTGGGGTGGGTACGCCTCCCACCAGATCTCCTCACCGGTAAGGATCTTGGAAAGGTAGCGCCGCCTTTGCTCCTCTGTGCCGTGCTCTATGATGGTGGGGCCAGCCAGACCCACTCCCAAAAGGTTGATTCCAAAGGTGGGCAACCTGTGGGAAGCAAGCTCTTCCCGGATGACCTGTACCATCCAGCTCTGTCCTGAAAGTCCCCCGTACTCCTTTGGCCAGAGGGGAGCGGCATATCCGCTACGACCTATCGTTCCCATCCAGGACATGAAGTCCCAGCCGCTGCCCCTGGCTGATTCGAAGGCCTTGTCATCGCCTTTCTCGATCGCATCCACCCAGCCCTCTGGCAGCACCGTCTTTAACCAAGCGCGGAACTCCTCTCGGAACTCGGCGCGTTCGGGGGTGTCCTCTATCTTCCAGCGCACTGGAGTCACTTCCTCTCCTGCTGTGAGCGCGAAGCGCTCGAGCTGCACAGACTGATAAGTCAATCAGTATAATGCACGAGCATAATAGAGCAAGGTCCCACCCACCACGAGCCTAGCTCCGGGGCCCTTGTCCGGTGACAGTAGAACTGGAGGCAGCATGACCGGAGGCACCCCAATGACCGAAGAGGAGCAGGAGGCGCATCGCAAGGCAGTTCGGGCGATAATGCTGAAGACCCCCTACCTCGCCGCCCTGGGGGTCACCATAGATCGCTACGAGCATGACGAGGTCACCTTGCGACTTCCTTTTCGGAGGATCC
>JAMCQF010000018.1 GCA_023379605.1 Actinomycetota bacterium | reverse complement strand
ATCCAGCGCCAAGGTGGGAGTGGGTGGCTCTGCGGGAAGCCTCTCGGTCACAGCGTCAACGTCCAAGGGCGTCACGATCTGCGCGGCTCCGCCGTCGCTGCCGAGCGTTCCCTGAGCCGGCCTAATGAATGGGCTGGCTTGGCTAAGCCAGTAAAGGCAAATACATAGCCCTTTTAACTCGCAGCCTTAATTGGCCTGCTGGTATTTACCGGGCTGGATAGCGCTTGATGTGGGCCCCGGGATCTCCTGGGGCCCACATCGCGCCTGTTGGTCTTGTCCTAGATGGCCGCTGTGTGGTCTCTGCATGCTCAAGGCATGCCTGCTGATGAGGCCAAGAGTTACGGATCTGTTTACCGTGCGTTCTGCTGTCGGCTGATCTTGCGTTAACTCGGTCTTCTACCTTGCAAGGCGTTGGTTTTGATGACTTGGACAGGAAGGGGTCGACTAGATGGCGACGCTGGACGGCGCATTGGATGAAGCACCTCTGAGCAGGTTCCATACACGAGCGGTCTTCACCGCTGGCATGGGCTTCTTCACCGATGCCTATGACCTTTTCATCATCGGCGTGGCGACCACATTGATCACCACCCAGTGGCATCTAAGCTCCTCGCAGACCGGGCTCGTTAATTCGATCACGCTCATCTCGGCCTTCGTGGGAGCATTCATCTTTGGCCGCGTCGCCGATGTTTTCGGTAGGAAAAGGATCTATGGGGTCGAGGCGGCGCTAATGGTCATAGGTGCGCTGGCTTCGGCGTTCGCACCGAATCTAACCGTTCTGTTGATATGCCGTTTTGTGCTAGGGATAGGCGTAGGTGGGGACTACCCGATGTCGGCAACACTGATGACCGAGTTCTCCAACCGGTTGAACCGTGGACGCTTGGTGGGGCTTGTGTTCGCAATGCAGGCTCTTGGAACCGTGGCAGGATACATAGCAGGGCTCGCGCTGCTCTCTGCCAATGTGCCTGCCGATATCACCTGGAGGATCATCCTCGGGCTCGGCGCAGTTCCTGCTGCATCGGTTGTCTACATGCGCAGGAAGATGCCTGAGTCACCTAGGTACCAAAGCACAGTGCTCGGACAGCCCAACAAGGCGGCTCGCAGCATCGAGTCCTACTCCGACGGGGTAATCCAGGTCGGAGCTCCAGCAGAGGTAGCGGGTAAGGTTCCAGCTCCTGGGGCCGCCCAGAGCTCTTTGGCAGGGATAACTACGCTGCCCCAGCGCGGGTACATGAAGCTCTCTCAGTTCCTCAGCAAACCTCGTTACCTCTTGCTTTTACTTGGGACGGCAGGGACTTGGTTCGTGTTCGACTACGCATACTACGGCAACTCGGTATCGGCTCCGCTGATCATAAAGAGCGTGCTTGGGGGGCATGGAGCCCATGTCCTAACCGAAGCATTGGCTCTTCAGCTCATAGTTTTCAGCGTTGCGGCGGTGCCTGGTTACTACCTGGCAGTCCAGTTCATGGACAGGATTGGCCATAGAAGATTGCAGTGGATCGGCTTTTTGGGTATGGGGACGGCCTTTTTACTCATAGGTGTGATCCCTGGGATCACCTCACTTGTGGCCCCATTCCTCCTGCTTTTTGGGATCAGCTTTTTCTTTGCCGAGTTTGGTCCTAACACGACTACTTTTGTGCTCTCCGCCGAGGTGTACCCCACCAGCGCTCGTGCCACGGGCAACGGGATCTCTGCTGGAGTGGCAAAAGTGGGAGCCTTCATCGGGGTGTTCCTGTTCCCGATCATAAAGAGCCACCTTGGAGTGAGTGGAGCACTGGAGCTCTCGTTCGGCATGGCTGTCATCGGCTTTGGGCTGACGCTTCTCATACCTGAGCCTTCGAGGCGGAGCCTTAACGACATTGCCCCAGAAGAGGTGATTCGAGCGGCGGAGTCAGTCATTGCAAGCGGTGAGCCTGTGGGCTAGAGGTAGGTATAGGTCCGGGTGCACCCGTAGGGGCGCGGCTGTAGAGTCCGGGTGCACCTGTAGGGGCTCGGCTGTAGCCAGCCTGAAAACCCACAGCTAGGCTGGACCGCCGGAAGCTCAGCTGCCAGCAGGGTTCTGGGCGTTTTGCTCTGGAGGTGGTCCCAACGGCCGGTGACACAGGCGTGTACGACATCGTGGTTGTCGGCGGAGGGCCAGGCGGTTATGCCGCAGCTCTTTACGGTGCGGCAGCTGGGCTCTCCGTTGCTGTAGTCGAGCGGGACAAGGTTGGTGGGACCTGCCTGCATCGGGGGTGCGTTCCGGCGAAGGCGTTCCTTGAGACAGCAAGCGTTTATCGCACAGTCTCGACCGCTGCGGAGTTCGGAATCAATGCCTCGTCAGGGCCTCCAGCTGGGGAGCCTCCCAGATCGCCACGAGTGGACTTTGCGGTAAGTCAATCACGCAAGCAGAAGGTCGTCGATCAGCTCCACCGAGGCCTGGCGGGGCTGATGCGTTCACGGGGGATAACCACCATCGCAGGAACGGGAACGCTCTTGCCTGGCAACATTGTCCGGGTAGATGACGGCACGGAGGTTGCCGGGAGGAACGTCATATTGGCAGCAGGATCAGTTCCCCGGACAATCCCTGGCTTTGAAGTGGATGGCGAGCTCATCCTCACCTCAGATGAGGTGCTGGATCTCGATCATCTCCCGGAGTCTGCTGCTGTGATTGGCGGGGGAGCAATTGGTTGTGAGTTCGCGTCGATGCTTTCAGATCTGGGAGTCCGGGTGACGCTTTTGGAAGCGCTCGACTCGCTGCTCGCCGGCTGTGATGAGGATGTGGTCGCGGTTGTGTCGCGCTCGTTTCGCAAGCGCGGCATCGAGGTGATCACGGGGGCGCGCATCAGCGGACATGCACCAATGGGTCCATTGGGTCAAACGGCGCGAAGAGGGACGCGCGTGATACTCGAGGGTTCAGCCGAGATCGAGGTGGAAGCAGTTATTGTCGCAGTGGGGAGGCGCCCTCGCATCGAAGGCCTTCTCGCCGAAGGGGTTGGCGTGGCTGTCGATGAGCGAGGCTTCGTCCAGATCGATAGGTTTATGCGAACCAGCTCACCTGGTGTGTGGGCGGTGGGAGATCTGGTAGCGACCCCTCAGCTGGCTCACGTGGGATTTGCCGAGGCGATGGTGGCGGTCAAAGGGATACTGGGGGAGCGGGCAGTTCCTGTGGACTATGCCAAAGTGCCCTGGTGCATCTACTCCCATCCGGAGGTGGCCTTTGCCGGGATGTCTGAGGCTGCAGCCAGGGGGGCGGGATTGGACGTCGTTGTCAAGGCCGACCCTTTGGGCGGCAATAGCCGTGCGCGCATCCTTGGGGAGACAGATGGATTGGTCAAGGTTATAGCAGAGCGCGCGGCGGAAGGCAGGGCCGGTCGGATACTTGGTGTGCACATGGTAGGACCGTGGGTTACAGAGCAGTTGGGCCAGGCGTATCTTTCGGTGAACTGGGAGGCAGTGCCCGACGAGGTGGCTGCCTTTGTGCAACCTCATCCAAGCCTTTCAGAAGCGTTCGGCGAGACCATGTTGGCGCTGACCGGTCGCGGCCTCCACGTCGGATAGGTTGCAGGGTGGTTCACGCAAGGGAGGTCGACAGTTGACTGATGTGACCATGCCCCAACTGGGGGAGACGGTTACCGAGGGAACGGTCACGCGTTGGCTCAAGGCAGTGGGAGACACCGTCACCCGCGACGAGCCGCTTTTCGAGGTCTCCACCGATAAGGTCGACTCCGAGGTGCCTTCGCCAGTGAGCGGCACCTTGACTGAGATCTTGGTTCCAGAAGGCGAGACCGTGGATGTGGGAGCACGCCTGGCTGTTATTGCTGGGGCAGAGGAAGCTACAGGCGCTGCTTTTCAGCAGAGCAGTAGCCCTGCGCCACCGAGCCGGGCCTCTCTGGCTGATCTTCCCCCTCCCGTTCACAGACCCAGTCCTGTGTGT
>JAMCQF010000017.1 GCA_023379605.1 Actinomycetota bacterium | reverse complement strand
TTTGCGCTCTCGCTTGTGATGGCAGTCAGCCTCGCAGGAGGCATCTGGTATGGCCAAGCCGACTTTCGCAGCCTGGCGAGCGTCTATGTGCTGGCTGTGATCGTGGGCATGGGCGGTAGGCGACGCGCCCTCCAGCCGGTCATCCTTGCAGACTTGGCTGCTCTGTGGCTTGTAACCTTTGTCCATCGTGTTACATTTCTATAGGTAGAGGGATTCCAGAAGAGCCCGCCAGGTAGAGGGATTCCAGAAGAGCGGGGGCTCGCCAGCTCAAGCGAACCAAGCACGGTCCACCTGTTCGGTTGAGCCAGATGGCAGACTGGCTTGGGAGAGAGGTTCGGCTGTGAGGAGCACTGGCCTAGATGGATGGCCAGGGTGGAGAGTGTGGCTGGAAAGCCAGGCTGGAAGGAAGGTTGCGGTGGGCAGGAACAGCCAGCAGCGACGGGCGGCGAGGAAGCGCCGGGAGGAGCGGCGCGGCCATCAGCGTGCCTCAAGGGATCAAGGTGCCAGTCGAGCAGGAAAGACGTGGTGGTCAAAGGGTGCCGGCAGCTCAGGTGAGATCCAGCTCATAGTCACCACAGGCGGCTCTGCTGCTGCATCGGGCGAGAGGGAAGTGCTGGAGGAGGTGGTGAGCGCGCTCGAGGGGCTTGCTCAGATCAGCTCATATCCCGCAATTGGAGTGGTGGTGGCCGATAGTATCTCAGAAGAACTAGAGGCAGTCTTCGAGAGAGGTTGGATGCCAGCAGAGCTGGTCAGGACTGCGCGCCGCCAGCACGGCCAGCACCATGGGGACCTGCTCGTGACGGCGATAGCAGCAGGCGAAGGCGAGCTGTCCAAGCTGGCCGGTGTGCCCATGGAGTGGGCCAGGCAGCTCGAGGACCTCGATGTGCGCAGGTGGTGGGGGCTTGGAGGTGACTGGGTCTCACCGCTGGCCTTGCGAATTGGGCTCGCCTGGCCCGACACGCTGAGGGTGGCACTGGAGGCACTGGGCCTGCTCATGTCCCTTCCTGCCATCGCCCAGCTGGAGCCACCCCCCTCGAAGTGGACCACGGCCTCAATGGAGCCCGGGCTCTCAAAGCAGGCCGATGATCCAGTGCTGGCCAAGATCCGGGGTCTGCTGGCAAAGGCGGAGTCCACCTCCTTTGAGGCCGAGGCCGAGGCGCTCACAGCAAAGGCCCAGGAGCTGATGGCTCGTCATTCGATCGATGCTGCGCTTGCGAGCGCCGCTGTGAGATCCAGGTCACGCCCGTCTGCCCGCCGGATTGGGGTAGACGATCCTTACGCCACCGCAAAGTCCTGCCTGCTTGCTGGCGTGGCAGCCGCCAACGGGGTCCGCTGCGTATGGTACGAGCATTTTGCAATGATGGCCCTGATCGGCTTCGAGTCCGACCTCGAGATGGTCGAGGTGCTCTTTACCTCCCTGCTGGTCCAGGCCAGCCGATCGATGCTCTCTCATGGGAGCGTTGTCGACTCCGCGGGGAGAAGCCGCACCAGTTCCTTTCGCCAGTCGTTCCTCCTGGCCTTCGGTAGCCGTATAAGAGAGCGCCTCGAACAGGCCGCCCGTGATGCCCAGAGCCAGGCAGTGCAGGACTTTGGCGCCTCGCTCGTGCCAGTCCTGGCTAGCCGCATGGGAGAGGTAGACGACATGGTGGGCGAGCTGTTCCCAAGTCTCATCTATGGAAGCGGGCCGTCGGTGACAAGCGAGGCTGGCTGGTCAGCTGGGCGTGGCGCTGCTGAGCTTGCGATCCTGGGTCCCGATGCAGAGGCCCTCATGGGAGCAGCGGGCATATGAGCTTTGGGGGCGACTGGGGCACATGCGATCTAGCAAGGACGGCGAGCACGGTGCAAAAGAGGCGCTGAGTTGAGAGACCAGAATGGATAGCGCTCCCGGTGAGGACCTGGCTGGATATGCCCGCCTGCTCGGGTTGCGCCTGCGCTCGATCCGTGAGCAGAAGCGCTACACCCTCCACGAGGTTCAGGCACTTTCAAAAGGTGAGTTCAAAGCAGCAGCCCTTGGAGCCTACGAGCGCGGCACGCGCAACATCCCCTTGCATAGGCTGCAACGACTAGCCGTTGTCTATGAGGTGCCAGTAGACCAGCTGCTCCCTCGCCAGCGCTACCTCCCTGGTGGACCCGTCACAGATGGCAGACCAGCCACAGGCGCCGGGTGGCACCAGGATCGCTCCCTTGCATCGGGGCAGCCTCTGCCAGCGCGCCCGGCACTGGCCTGGTACGAGAGTGGCAAGGTGACCATAGATCTCACCAAGCTGGGAAAGGTAACTGGACCAGAGCGGGACATGCTATCGAAGTTCCTCAACATGATCCAGGTCCAGCGCCAGGACTTCAACGGCCGGATGATAACGATCCGTGAGCCGGACCTGCGTGCTATCGCAGCTCTGTTTGGTGTGACGCCGGTCGCTATGCTCCGGCGCTTGGACGAGCTGGAGCTGCGCGTAGCAGCGTGACTGGCTTATTGAACAGGCTGCGAGCAGTATGGGAGCACCTGGGGGCGGGCTTGGCTTTAGCGCCCGATTAAGTTCTCGTGACAACCCATGCCAAAAGCCCATCTGTGTCACTTAATGGCGTAGCATATGGTCTATGGGATGCGTGCGGGTCTGTGGTTGCAAGTCGAAGCCAGCCGCGGGCAAAACGACCCACGTAAGGCAACTTGTGGTTGCTGATCATGGTGCGGCTTAGGAGTAAGTCCTGCCCGGTCGCGGACCGGTTGGCGGTCCCGGGCGGCGAGGGAGCGATGCGTGCCGCAAGTGGTGGCGTTGGGCTGGCAGGCGGCCGCACCTTGTGTGGAACTGCCGCCGCCGCTGCCGGGCCGTCACCTCCTCTGCAGGCGAGTGTGGGGTAAAAGACCAGGTCAGCCGCACGCAGCCCATACCATTGCCCTGGTGCCAGGACCTGAGGTGCCAGCCAAACAGCAGGCAGGTCGAGTCGAGGAACAGGCAAGCAGAGAACAGCCAAGTAGAGAACAGGGTTAAAGAAGGACAAAAGGGACTAAAAGCACACCGCCGGCCAGCCCG
>JAMCQF010000016.1 GCA_023379605.1 Actinomycetota bacterium | reverse complement strand
AGTGGCTGCGCTGCAGTGCTCGCTTGTGCCTTTGATATTACGAGAGCGCTCACACTGGTCGCTCCGTTCACAGGGCGACAGGCAGCTGCAGTGCTCGCTTGTGGCTTTGAGCTTTGCACAGTGCCACTCGCCTGGCCCTAGACGCTGGAGGGTATATGGCGCTATGCTTCAAACAGGCAAAGATGTGAGCTGGAAGGCAAGGATCCTTTAGCCAGGGTTCAGGGAGGGAGAGCGTCTTATGGCTGATCAGCAGTCCGAGGTTTCTGCTACCGAGATCGCGGTCCACTGGCAGGAGGAGGAGTACTACGAGGCTCCAGCCAGCTTCGTTGCTCAGGCCAACCTGACAGACCCGACTGTCTACGAGAGATTCTCTCTGGAGAACTTTCCGAACTACTACAGGGAGTTCGGTGAGATGCTTGATTGGTACAAGCCCTGGGACACGCTGCTGGACTCGACCAATCCACCGTTTTGGCGGTGGTTCGTGGGCGGGGAGCTCAATGCGTCGTATAACTGCATAGATCGCCATCTGGAGAAGAATAAGAATAAGACAGCACTTTATTTCGTCCCAGAGTCCGAGCATGATCCGATAGAGGCCATTACCTACCAGGAGCTGTTCGTAAGGGTGAACGAGCTCGCCGCGTACCTGCGCGACTCGATAGGGCTGCGTAGGGGAGATCGAGTGACTGTGCACATGCCAATGGTTGCAGAGCTGGCAGTAACCATGCTTGCCTGTGCCAGGCTGGGGGTGATCCACTCGGTGGTCTTTGGAGGATTCAGCGCTCAGGCCTGTGCAGATCGAGTAGTGGACTCGGGCAGCACGGTGCTCATCACCATGGATGGCTACTGGCGTGATGGAAAGTGGCTCGACCACAAGGAAAAGGCGGACCAGGCGGCAGCTTTGGTGCATGAGGCCGGACGCGAGCTGGAAAAGGTGCTCATATTCGAGCGCCATCCCGGTGAGTACCGGAGCTCGTTCTCAGTGGTGGATGGCCGAGATATCGTAGTGAACGACGTGATCGGCCAGTATAAGGGCAAGAGGGTAGATCCTGAGAGGATGAAGGCTGAGGATACTCTCTTTCTCATGTACACAAGCGGCTCCACGGGAAAGCCGAAGGCCGCCCAGCACTCCACAGGCGGCTACCTGTCCTACGTGACGGCGATGTCTAAGTACATCTTGGACGTAAAGCCCACCGATGTCTACTGGTGCATGGCTGACATAGGCTGGATCACGGGCCACTCCTTCATCGTCTATGGGCCCCTCTCCCTTGGAGCGTCCTCCATCATCTATGAAGGTGTGCCGACCTATCCCGATGCAGGCCGACCATGGCGTCTTGCCGAGCAGATGGACATAAACATCTTTCACACTTCTCCTACCGCCATTCGCTCGCTTCGCAAGGTTGGCCCTGATGAGCCAGCCAAGTACAACTATCACTTCAAGCTCATGGTCACCGTGGGCGAGCCCATAGAGCCCGATGTGTGGAGGTGGTACTACAACGTCGTGGGCAAGCGAGAGGCAGCAGTCGTGGACACATACTGGCAGACAGAGAACGGGGGCTTTCTGTGCAGCACCGTGCCAGCGCTAAAGCCCATGAAGCCTGGGAGCGCAGGCCCTGGTGTGCCTGGCATCCATCCGGTCATCTACGACGATGAAGGCAACGAGATACCTCCTGGGACGGGCAAAGGCGGCAATATCTGCATACGCAACCCTTGGCCAGGATCGATGCTTGGGATCTGGGGAGATCCTGACCGCTACGTTGCCACCTACTACAGCCGTTACTGCAAGGACCGAAACAGCAAGGACTGGCGGGATTGGCCGTACTTTGCCGGAGATGGTGCGATGCTTGCGGCGGACGGCTACTTCCGAATCCTGGGCAGGATCGATGACGTCATAAACGTTGCTGGACATCGCCTTGGGACAAAGGAGATCGAGTCTGCCACCCTCAAGGTGAGCGGAGTTGCCGAGGCTGCCGTGGTAGCTGCCCACGACGAGATAAAGGGCATCTCTCCGGAGATCTTTGTGTCCCTCCAGCCCGGGGTATCTCCTTCTGACGAGCTGGGACAGCAGATCGTGGACTCTGTGGTTCGAGAGATAGGCCCGATTGCCAGGCCTCGCAAAGTGTGGCTTGTGCCCGATCTCCCCAAGACACGCTCAGGCAAGATCATGCGTCGGGTGCTCGCATCCATTAGTAATGACAGCGACGTTGGAGACGTTACGAGCTTGGCGAATCCGGAAATAGTTGAAGCTATCCGCGAGATGGTCCAACGCTGATCGATATCGAGTGCTGGAAAGCTCTGGCAGAGCCAGCTTTCCGATAACGTAACGCCTTGTGAGTTGCGAGAGCGCGCTGGATCAGCTCTGGCCGAGTTCAGCTTTCATGGCTCGCCATGCCTCACGAGCGTCTTCTACAGAGGCCTCGTCCTCTATTGTCGAGACGTCCCCAGGATCGCGATCGACAGTGACAGCCTTTAGTACGCGGCGCATGATCTTGCCTGAGCGTGTCTTGGGCAAAGCAGAGACGAAGTTGACCTCTCCTATAACCGCCACCGGACCAAGCTCTTGGCGCACAGTATCCAGCAGCTCCTTTCGCAGATCGTCGCTGGGACTGTAGCCGTCACGCAACACGACAAAGGCAGATATGACCTCGCTTCGCAGCTCGTCCGGCCGCCCTGTGACCCCTGCCTCAGCCACTGCTGGGTGATGCAGGAAGGCGGTCTCCACCTCGATCGTGCCGATACGGTGACCAGCGATCTTAATGATCTCGTCTGCCCTCCCCGAGAAGAAGAAGTACCCATCCTCGTCGCAGTAGGCCGCATCGCCTGTGAAATAGGCACCTGGCATCTGTCCCCAGTAGTCCGTGGAATAGCGTTGCGGGTCGGCCCAGATTGTGGGCGTCAGCCCAGGGAACGGCTTGGTGAGGACCACGATGCCCTTCTCCCCTGGCGCACACCGGCTGCCGTCGGGGTTGCGCACCTCTGCTGGATGACCTGCGAGCGCAATGCCTGCAGAGCCAGGCTTGATTGGAAGCAGGTTTACGCCATAAGGGTTGCCAAAGACAGGTCCTCCGGTCTCGGTCTGCCACATGTGGTCGATCACAGGTACCAGGTCCCCCAATATGTCACGTTGCAGCCACTGCCAGGCCGGAGCGTTCAGGACTTCTCCTGCACAAACAATCCTCGTGAGTGAGGAGAGATCTGCACTGCGCGCAGGCTTCTCGCCATAGCGCATCAACATGCGCACTGCCGTGGGGGCAGTGAACAGCCCACTGATCCTGTATCGCTCTATCAGCTGGTAGAAGGTCTCAGGGCCAGGATGATCTATGGCACCCTCGTAGGCAAGCGTTGTCGCTCCGAGAAGTAATGGTGCATAGACGATATAGCTATGTCCCACAACCCAGCCAATGTCTGAGGTAGACCACCACATGTCCTCTTTAGTTAGCCCAAAGCACGAAGCAGCTGCGCTGGCAATACCTACTTGGTAGGGACCATGAGTGTGCACCGCAAGCTTGGGCTTTGCCGTCGTACCAGAGGTCGCCAGTATGTAGGCGGGATCATTGGACTCCATGACCTCATGGGAGCCGTCCTGGCCCTCGCCCAGTTCCAGGAACTGATCCCAGCTCCAGGAGCTACGGCTGCCCCGAAGTGGCGTTGGCTCACCCTGTCGAGCCAGGATCACCACTTTTTCGACCGGCGAGCCAGGATCCTGGAGGGCTTCGTCCACGATTGGAAGCAGTGGCACGAGCTTTCCTTTGCGCCAGGTCCCATCGGCTGCGAGAAGGACTGTGGCGCCTGCAAGTCGCACGCGCTCGGAGAGAGCGCCGGAACCGAAGCCGGCGAAGATGACGATATGAATCGCACCTATCCTTGTGACGGCCAGCATGGCAGTTATGGCTTCTGGGATTGTGGGCATGTAGATCGCCACCCTATCCCCGCGTTTTACCCCCAGAGCTCTAAGCGACCTTGCGACCCGGCAGACTTCGTAGTGTAGCTGGGCATAGGTGAGGACTTGGTGAGAGCCGAGCTCGCTTACCGCGACAAGGGCGGCATGACCTGCACGGCCGTTTTCCAGATGGTGGTCCAGTGCGTTGAAGGATATGTTCGTAAGCCCCCCGACAAACCACCTAAAGCTGTTCGCAGGGTCGGCCTCGAAGGTTTTCTCCCAGGTCCGCTTGACCACAGGGCTTACCACGTTGGTCTCTGCCATGGCTTCTAACCTAGCCTACTGGTCGCACGCAGGTCTTGGCGTGTCGCGCGCACTACTTGGCCTGCTTGGGTGGCAGCGGGCCAATATGGCCGACCGGGAAGACGTGCCTACCCCACGCATCGTTGATAAGGGCTGCTGCTGCATGATACCACGCGAGAACTGCAAACCCCATCGTTATCCAGCCACCAGCCTCAGTGAGCTTGACGTCATTGCCACCTGCTCCGATGCCAAGGATGATGAGAGCTGCTACGATAAGGACGAGTATCGTGATGATAACCCAGTCGGTGCGAAGTGAAGCGATCAGGAAGAAGAATGCAACTGTGGCGAAGACGAGCAGGAACAGCTCCTCAGTCACGCCCAAGTGAGCCGGAGCCACCATCTTCGCGTAGAACTGAGCGAACAGGCCGTAGATGAGCCACAGCGGCCCGAAGGTGCCGAAGACTACGGCGGTGAACCCGCTTCCCCGAACAACCTCCAGTACCGCGACAATCATCTGGACCAGCCCACCGAACATGAGCGCGAATGGGATGACTATGCCAATAGCTGTGGCGTTGATGAGGTGCGCGTTGTAGAACCCGAGCACGAACGAGGTCGTGGCGAACGCGAAGATCGCCCACGGCGCAGGGTTCGCGAAAGATTCATTTGCTGACATGGATATCCTCCT
>JAMCQF010000015.1 GCA_023379605.1 Actinomycetota bacterium | reverse complement strand
TCCCATACCTTGGCAAATCCAGCTCGAAAACAGGGTGGGGTTCGTATAGAGCATCGAGCAGATCGCGCAGGCCTGCCACCAATTCAGCGGCGGTTTTGACCATACCTAGCTCTGGTAGGCTTGCCGGCGCAATCTGGTGGATTGAACCGAGTGCTGAAGCACACTGGCTGATCAAGCGTTCCCGGGCCAGAGAGAAGCGTTCGTTCCGCAGGATCTTACGGGGTACAGTCTCCCCGTCTAGCCGTTCCATGATAAAAAATCCTGTACCCAATGAGCGTTTGCCTGCCTGCCCACACAATACGGTTGGGACAGGTACACCATGTCTGCCAGCTTCCCTTATGACAGCCATCTCCACTAAGCGGTCGCTGCTCGCAGGTGCACCAGGAGGGTCACGCCGCAGTATGAGTGGAACTGATTTGCCTGCCCACGATGCGTCAAAAGCCCACGTCTCCCTGCTGGCTCCCCCGGTAAGGCGCTTAAGATTCTCTACTGATACGGTTTGAGAAAGCTCTCCGGAGAGATAATCTGCAAGAGCTAAAGCTAGCTCTGGAGGGGAATCGGGCAAAGGGATCACTCGTCAAAACCAACGGGTCTGCCATCGATAATCTGGTCTAGGTACTCACTGAGGCCATAAGCGCATCTCCCGTCGCTAAGAGTCCACTCGGTTAATCCTTCCGCGATTCTTGTGACCATGCCATCACGTCGATTGCGCAGTGGTATGAGGTTTATGACCTTGCCGCGGATGTGCCACTCCTGTCCGGCCCTTCCCAGCAACACATCCACAGAGCTATGATAGGAAGTGACATCGGACCAAGTGCTCTTAACGGTGCATCGGTCACAGAGATGCAATTCAGTACCATCCCAGAAAAATCCACCCTGGCTACCTCCTGAGTCGCGGCGAGCAACTCTAGACGCCATGAAACCGAAGCCGGCTCCGTTGCCCACAAGCCACCGGTAGTACCAGGGTGCCTGCCAGGAGCGCGGGCCCCAAGAGTGGTCGCGCAGGCCATAGCCCGAAACGCTCCAAACGTTGCCGCCTACTGTGACGCTCCCGGTCGCTGTCACTAGCTGCTCATAATGAGCCTTTGCGAATTCCTCGCCTGGAGCCTCGTGGGAAACCTCAGGCTCGCCGCCAAAGGCAGGCGCAGACCCTCTGTAGCAAAGCGCGATCGCGCATTTCACTAGCGGGTTCTGTTCAAAAGCCCGCTTAGGATCGGCCATATCCAAAGGCTGCTCAAGTATCGTAAGCTCGCCTTCAAAAGTGACTCTCAGCTCCTCGAGCGGCTTTACAACCTCGATCATCAAACCTGCCCCATGTAAGTCATCGTTGGTCGTAATTTTGGGTCTGCTGTAGGTGAAAGCCACCTTGCCGTCAGGCATGAAGATGCACACGGTAACCTCTGCATATCCTTCATTGACCCGGTTCCCAATTCTAAAAAATCCCCCTAAACGCTCGAGCGGGTCATAGAGGTTGAAGTACATGGATTCGTTGAAATTGCTCTCGGTTCCCGGGCTATGGGTGTACTCGTCTTCGGGCTCTAGCTTCATAACTGGAAAAGCATTTCCTCTCTGTTCAGCCATCTTCGGTCAGAGCCGATCAGGCTGGGTCGAACGGTACTCAGCGAGCTGTAGATAGTGAGGCAACCACTGCGCCCAGGTATGAAACCGAGGATCCTCGGACTGGCCGGTGGCAATCAAGTGCATCCCCGAGGCGAACACGGTGGCAATCTTGGCCATCGCGAGCACTTCATAGCGACGCACTCCATGTGCTGATCTACCCGTGGCTTTCTCCCATTCCTCGATCAACCTGCTTCGTGACCACCAACCTGGCAGGTCGAATCCAGCTGTGGGAGGCATGAACGGCTCATCAGCAAAGTAAGCAGCCATCCAACCCAGATCTGAGAGGGGATCACCGACCATCGCAAGCTCCCAGTCAACGAGAGCCGTCAGCTGACCGCCGTCCCAAAGGCAGTTCGCGACATGGGGATCGCCATGCACAAGCGTTGGAGGGCCGCTAGGGGGAGGGGGATTGGCCTCTAGGCATTCAAAAAGCGCGAACAGCTCTTTTGGTGCACTGACTCTTCGTGCCAGGGCACACCAGCTGGCGGCATCCGACAACGGGTCCACCGGATCCATTGCAATGGTAGTCGGTGCAATCCGGTGGCTGGCAACCACTGCATCCAGCCACTGCCTACAAATGCTGTTGCGCAGCTCGGCTGGTCCATCCACTAACCACTGGGGCACTTGAGGGTGCTCAAAAGCTGACCCGCGCACCTGCTCCATTACGAAAAATGGTGCGCCGATAACCGAGGTGTCAACACAGAGCTCAAAGACCGCGGGAACCGGGGGGCCAGCACTCTCTTTGCCCACAACGGCAAGTACACCGTGTTCATGTGCTACATCGTGGCGCGGGAGCAACCCGTCCCCAGGCGGGGGAAGACGCAGTATGCGCCCCAGGCCTTCAAGAAGAAAGGTCTGGTTTGAATGGCCGGTGGAAAGCTGGCGTATGCCGGTTATCTGCTCTCCTTGGGGAAGCCAGCCCCGCATTCCTTCTAGAATATCCATGGTACTGGCACGACTCATGGAACCATTCCTGGCACACTCACTTCTTCAGCTTCCCCGCAGGGCTGCATAGCTCAGACCCTCCCCCGCTCCATGACATCCTCCCTCGTTTTCTCAAGTCGTCCCTCCGCTCTCAAGAAAACGAATCTGACACTTATATCAGCTTTCTCAAAATGATTCAAGCCCGTCCAAGCTCAGATCAATGCCAGACGATGAGGGCACACCCAAAGGATCCAAGACGCTTAAGGATCTCCAAGTCAGGTCCACCCACCGACAGAGCGCTCACGAACAACGACCTTTAGCGCCTGGCCTCGCGCCTGGGTGACAGGGTTTCAGGATATCTACCCTCCCCATAGAGATGAGTCGGCGAGTGCCACACGGCTTAAGTCGCTGCCGCGGTAGCTCCCAGGTGGTCACCAGCATCGACGAAGATGAGTCGGCGAGTGCCACACGGCTTAAGTCGCTGCTCCACTTTCCAAACGCTGGCGCAGCTCTGCCTTGGCTACCTTTCCTGCCGGCGTAAGTGGGAGCTCTGTCACGACTTGGACCACCGAAGGCACCTTGTAGCTGGCCAAGCGCTCCTCGCACCATTTGCGCAGCTCCACTGGGTCGAGCTGCGCATCGGGGTGCGCCAGCACAAAATAATGGCCCACCTCACCGTAGATCTGGTCTGGAACGCCAATGCCTGCTGCCAGGGCCACGCCGGGGTGGGTTGCCAGAACGGCCTCTGCCTCTGCTGGATAGACGTTGAACCCACCTTGGATGTACATCTCCTTCTTGCGTGCTTTGAGCACTAGATGCCCGTCTGGCTCGCGTTCAACTACGTCTCCAGTTGAAAGCCACCCATCCGCGCCGAAGGACTCGGCAGTCATCTCTGGCATCTGCCAGTATCGAGCCGCCACGCAATCCCCTCTCACCTGCAGCTCGCCGATCCCGCCAAGAGGTATCACGAGGCTCTTGCCTCCAAGCCTCAAGGGGCATAACATACATCGTTGGAACACCGGCAATCACGTTTGGTCGGTAAAGGCCAGCCTGGGCCATCATCTCAGCAGGGGAAAAGGCAGGGAGCATGACCAGTTGGCCGCCAGCCACCAGGACCGATAAAACCCCGCAGGTGATCCCGCCGACGTGGTTGAGAGGAAGCGCCATTATGACAGAGGTCTGCTCGTCCCAACCAAGATGGCTCGCCTGTGCCTTGGCAGACGCGAGCATGCTTTTGTGTGTGAGCACAGCACCCTTGGGCTGCCCTGTGGTACCGGAGGTATAGAGGATCGCAGCCGGGCGATGAGGTTCCCTGGCAGCCATTGAGCGCTGCTCTTGGAAGGCCTGGCCAGATCCCATCTCGCCAGCACGGGCTTCTACCAGTTCATCAAAGGTCATGCTGGCAGAGAACCCTTCCCCTCCGATGAACACGAAGTGCTCCACAGTGGGAATCTTCGGGCGAAACTTCTCGAGGAACTCTACAAAATCGAACTCGCCCGCTCGGGCCTGGCACACTACCATGGGGGCTCCGGATTGATTTAGCATATAGTCCGGCTCTCGTTCTCGATAGCGCGGGTTCAAGGTCACCACAGGCGCCCCGAGAAGAGCGGCTCCGAAGAACAGACCGAGCCACTCAAGCCCGTTCAGAGCCGCAATTGCTATCCTATCGCCTGGGCGGATCCCCATGCCAGCAAGCCCCATTGCCACCTGGGCAGCTAGAGACTCCATCTCGCCATAGGTCACGTGCTTGGAACCAGTGGTAACAAAGACTCTGTCCCTGCCTTGCCTGGCACGGCTCTCCAAAAAGTCAGGTATGGCGCCAGCTGTCATCTCCGGGCCTCTTTATGTACGTGACGGGTCGAGAACAGTTGACTGAGATGTCGGCCAAAGTAGGACAGCGAACGCATGTGCGTGCTAGATTGACATTCGTGGTTGATCGTTTGGTCGGTGTAGCAGAGGCTAGGGCAATGCTGGGCGTGTCTTCGCGTACACTGCGGCGCTATACAGCAGAAGGCAAGCTCCCCGACCGCAGATCGCCCGGAGGACGAAGGGTCTTCTCAGTGGTCGAGATTGAGGCGATCCTGCACCAGCGGGGGAAAGCTCCAGTTGGGGATGGACTCGGGGCAGTAGTGCTCTACGGACGGGTCTCATCGCGTCGCCAGGCCCAAGAGGGTGATCTAGACCGCCAAATGGCAGTGCTGAGAAACCGAGCACAGGATCGCCTGGTTCTCGGCGAGTTCTCTGATGTTGCGTCCGGGCTTTCGGACCGAAGGGCGGGGCTGCGCCGAGCCCTTCGGGCGTGTCTTGTCCCCGAGGTAACCGAGCTCTGGGTGACCCATCCCGAACGCCTGGCTCGCTTTGGTATCGGGGCAATCGGGCAACTGCTCAGTGCCCAGGGCGTTCAGGTGGTTTCCATTGGCGAGGATGAGGCGCTCTCTGGCTCTGCTGAGTCCGAGCTCGTGCGCGACATGGTCTCGGTGGTGACGAGTTTTTCCGGGAGGCTCTACGGACAGCGCTCGGCGAAAGTAAAAGCGCTCAAGCGGTGCATAGTTGCAGAGGTTAAGACGTGAGCAAACCGAAGAAGGTCTTCGTCTCATCCGAGGGCAAGGCCTCAGACGAAGGCAGGTGGGCTTTCCTACTTCGCGCCTACGGGGAGGTCGAGGGCGCTACTGTGCGCGAGGCGTACGTCCGGTGGCTCGTGAAAGGTGAGAAGAAGCAGGCACTGCGCTCCGAGCTGATCAAACGGGGGTGGAAGGAGGATGAGGCCGATTCCATCCTGGATGTCGCCCAGGCTGCTCAAGACGCAGCCGTTGAGTCCACGACGCTAGCGCTGGACAACGCCCGTCAACGCCTGAGGGAAGTCGACAAGAAGCTGGCGTGGGCAATGGCAAGCAACTCCAAGAGACGCTGCCGCCAGCGTCACGGCCTCGCACGACGCCGTGACCGGCTTGCATCGTTAGTTGAGCACCTTGATCAACGCCTGAAAAGCGGGGACATCCGAGTTTGCTTCGGAAGCCGCAAGCTCGCTCGGGTAGGCAACGACCCAGCCGCTCATGGCTATGAAGACCGCGATGCGTGGCGCAGCAGATGGGACCGGTCCCGCTCCAACATTATCTACTTGAAGGGCGACAAGGGATCGAGCCTCGGCAATTCGTGTGCGAAGGTGCTGCTTTCTGATGGGGGGATGGACCTGCTCCGCCTGCGCATCCCCGATCTAGTGACCAAGGCGGGGGTGCGCCTCCGGGATCTGTCCGGCGGAGTTGAGTGGGTTGAGATCCCCATCGAAGGCTTCTCCTACGGGCGGGCCGAGATCGAAGACGCCCTTGCACCAGCCGAGTCGGCTTCCGAGGCTCGTGAGCGCTGGGCCTACGACCGCGAGCAGTGGCCAGCGATCGGGCCGATGCTAACCGAGTCGAAGGTACTGGCAGAGGCGGTAGAGCACTTTACAGGCAGGAACCCTTGGTGGGCGAGGGGGCTCCCGAGGAAGCCTCCTACCACGCCCTACAAGGCGAGCCTGGCAAGCCGGTCGGTGTCGGTGCGGATTGTCTGGCGGGAACACAAGGGCGCCTGGTACGTGGTGGCTAGCGCAAAGCCCGCTGAGGCTCAGCTTGCCTTCGGTCCGTCCAGGGCACTGCGGCATAGGTTCGCTCGTGTGCTTGGCATCGACTTGAACCCCGACCACGTGGCCTGGTGCGTCATCGACTCCGAGGGCAATCCTCTGGCATGGGGCAGGGTGGATCTTGACCTCACCGGGAGTGCCGAGCAGAACAAAGATGCGATCGGTCGGGCCGCAGCCGAGATTGCGAGGATAGCCAAGCATTACGGTGCTCCGATCTCCCACGAGATACTTGACTTCTCGCGATCTAGGGCCAACCTCCGCTATGGCTGCTCAGCGCGTGTGGCGCGCCTGCTCAGCTCTTTTGCCTACAACAAGTTCTTCGCCACGCTTGCCAGCCGTTGCAGGCGAGAGGCGATACCAAGGATCCCCGTGAACCCGGCCTGGACATCTGTCCTCGGACAGGCGAACTACGCCGGGGTCTACGGGGTGTCGGTGGACCAGGGTGCGGCGTGTGTCATCGCAAGACGCGCCCTGGGCCTTCGTGAGCGTCCGCGGCCGACGCTTGAAGCGTTGGCCAAAGACGCCGTCGCTCGACGCGAGCCTGCTGTCAGCAGCCGGGCTCGACGGGCGCACCCCAGAAGCGGTGCGGTCGGGCAGGTGGGGGGTCTGCGGGCCCTCGCGAAAGCGTTGCCGAAGAGGCGCTCCACCTGGGAACCAAGCGGGCTGTGCTTGAGAAGGCACTCGGCTCAGACGCCCTCTGGGGTGCCCCCTGAGCCTCACGGCGTGAACCTCGCCGCAGATCCTGGGACCGTCCAGGCATCTGGCTCGCGTCCGCTCCATCGTCTCGGATTCGAGGACTTGTCTCCGAGCGTCAAGGTGGTCCCATGCAGCGATACCGTTGCCACTGCGCCTCTCGTCCTTGCACGCCAGGACGGAGCTGATACCCGGTTGGCCCATTATGACCAACTCAAGGAGTAACGGTGCCATATGTATGGGAGAGGTCGCAAAGCCCTGCGCGCCGCCAGAGGTGCCAGTCCATCTTCCTCCTTACTCATGCACTCGAGGCAGCCCTGTGACCCTTGCGCTGAAAGGCTCTCATGCGCTGCATTCTCAAGGCCAGCTCTACACGGAAACGGTCTTCGGCGTCATGAAGATCGGCTCCAAGCATCGTCTCTATCTTGCGGAGCCTATAGCGAAGCGTGTTCACGTGTATGTGCAAGGAGCGAGAGGCCTCCTCTAGGCAGCGATCGTGGACAAGATAAGCCTCCAGGGTGGCTAGGTAGTCCGATCGCCCCGAGGAATCTGCCTCCAGCAGTGGGCCCAGCACATCTGCCACGAGCGCCTCGAGGGCCTTCTCGCCGCTCGCCCTGGCAAGCAATGGATAGAATCCAAGCTCACCAGCTGTCACGACCTCTCCGGGAGCAGCTCGGATTTTGGATATGTCCAAAGCCAACCGGGCCTCTCTGGCTGCCTCGGCGAAGTCAACGGGGCTCAGGCACAGTCGACCAACCCCGCCGGAGAGCCCTAGGCCTCCAAGTGAAGCGCTCGCCTGCTTTACAACCTCGGAGGTGTTTGCCGCTATCCTCTCCATGCTCTGCTCGCTTGCTTGCGCCACGATGAACGCCACCCCCTCTCTCAGGGAGACAAACGGCCTTCTGTAGAATCGGCGTGCGGCGTCGGTTACCGCCTCAACCACCCGCCGGGTGAGCACGGGGGCTACATGAGCTCCTCTGCCAGCATGGCCTCCAACACAAGCCACCACATGAGGTGAGCGCAGATCCATCCCCAACATCGAGGCCCTGGCAAAGATGTCACCTTCACTCACGGTCCCCGAAAGCAGGTCATCTAGCACCTTAAGGTGCAAGCGCAGCTCTGCGTCAAGTGCGCTCCTCTGGCGCAACAGCTCGAGAACACATACCGCAGCCACCTGGGAGAGCGCATCTTGGTGGTAGCTGCTGAGCTCTTGTTCAGCGCTGACGCTCAAGGTGCCCAGTTCCTCATTGCCCACAGAGAGCGGGTGACTATAGAGCACTGGGCTTGGTTGCTCCGCTGTCTCATCCAAAGCGCCACCTATGCCGGGGGACCTCGGAGGCTGGGAGCGCGTGTAAGACAACAGCTCGTGCCCGGCGGTGTCAAGCAGTGAGACATCCGCATCGAGGCGCTCCGATAGCAGCTTTAGGACCAGCTCGAGGTCATCGCTTGCAGACAACGCCTCTGCCGCCTGAAGGGACACAAGAGCGTTGAGGTGAGCCTGGCGAAGCTCCTCCTGCAAGTCTTCAGCATGGGCCTGGAGTAAGGCGATGCGTCTGCAGGCCGCAAGAGCGGATCCTATCTCACACGCCAAGCTGGCCGCGACCTGGACATGCTCTTGGGAAAAGTCGACCAGAAAGCGATTGGCAACATAGACGACGCCTAGCACAGCCTCTCCCGTCGCACCGTCACGCAACGGTGCGACAATGCCCGATCTCAGCTGCTCGGAGTCGATGATCGACTTTACAGGCGATATTCGGCGAGGGTCGTGAAGATAGTCGCGGATCACAACAGCCCTGCCAGTCTCAGCGACCCATCCACCTATTCCAGCTCCGAGTGGGAGCCGCCAGGAGCGCGCCATCTCCGGACCCATCAGACCCACATGCCCAGCAATAACTAGCTCTTCTTCGATCAGCTCGGCACACCATGCCACCTGGGTGGACAGCCAGAAACGTGCAAGAGCTGCTCCAGCCTGGCACACAGAAGAGGCCGATCTCCTCTCAATAAGAGGTCGATACAGCTCGCTGGCCCTGCTCAGGTCGGCCAAGGGCGACTCCGGCAAGCCTGCTGATCTCTCGGCTTCGGCTCTCATAGGCAATGCTCCTCACCTTGGAGGCCACAAACCGCATTCGATTGTAGCCCTCCTACAACTCTGCCCAAAATTCTGTAGGCCGTAAACATTGTCTTGCTCCCAGTCCAACCATACAATCTCTTGGTCAACATCCACCTCCTGTCCAAGACATGGATCCCACGGCATTCCACGAAGGAAGGTATCTATGCCACAGCACACTGGAACACCTGTCATTCTCGCTCTCGACGCTGGCGGCACTATGACCGATGCTTTCGTGGTCGACGACACTGGCAGCTTCACAATCGGCAAGGCGCAAACCACACCTCATGACGAGAGTCTTGGAGTTGTAGAGTCGTTCCGTGATGCTCTTCATTACTGGGACGTAACAGCGGAGCAGGCAGGCCCTCACCTAAGAGCGGTCGTCTACTCCGGCACCTCCATGTTGAACCGCCTACTGGAGCGCACAAGCGACGAGCGCATTGGGGTCATAGTTACAGCGGGAATGGAGGACTACCTCCAGCTCGAGCGCTCTGTTCAAACCTACGCCGGATATGCCTATTCGGATCGACTTCACGTGGTCACCCACATCCACAACGAACCGCTCGTTCCCAGGGCTCGCATAAAAGGCGTACGTGGCCGCGTCAGCTTCTTTGGCGAGGAAGTCCTGCCACTGTACGCCGATGAGGCCAAAGAGGCCGTCAACTCGCTGCTCGACCAGAGCGTAACTGCGATAGTGGTATCGCTTTTGTACTCCTATCGCGATCCTAGCCACGAGCAGGAGGTGGCAAAGATCGCAGCCGAGGTGATGGCTTCGCGCGGGGTTGATATACCGGTGATCGTGTCTTCCACCAGCACTCCTGTACGAGGCGACTTAGCGCGCCTTAACACCTTGCTGGTCGAGGTCTATGCCGCCCGCCCAAGCCGTCGTCAGCTTCAAGCTGTTGGCGAGCGCCTGCATAGCGAGTTGGACTCCACTGCGGCGGTCAGAGTGCTCACCTCCTATGGGGGAACGGTCTCCCCCGACCACGAGTCGCTTGTCTCCACGCTTGTGTCCGGTCCAATCGGGGGCATCTTGGGCGCGCGTAGGCTCGCCGAGCTCTACGAGACCAGCAACGTCATCTGCAGCGATGTGGGCGGCACAAGCTTCGACGTCGGCCTCATCTCAGAACGTCAGGTGGCAACAAGAACAGAGCCGACCGTGGCCCGGTTCCTGCTCGCCATACCCACCATAGCGATGGACTCGATCGGGGCGGGAACCGGAACGCGGGTCCGGGTGGATCCAGCCGTTAGGCGGGTAACGCTCGGCCCGGACTCAGCTGGAAGCAGGCTCGGGATGAGCTGGGAGCCCGGTGGCGAGTCGGTACCCAGCATCACAGACTGCGACCTAGTGCTCGGCTACTTGAACCCCGATTACTTCCTCGGGGGATCGGTGGATCTAGACCCCGATCGCGCCAGAAAGGCAATACTTGAACAGCTGGCTAAGCCACTCGGAAGCTCCAATGTGGAAGAGACAGCATTAGGGGTGGTGCGTCTGCTCGAAACCGAGATGAGAGATCACCTAATGGGAATGATCCTTGGCATGGGGTATGCCCCTGAGAACTATCAGATGTTCGCATACGGTGGAGGCGGCCCGCTGCACGCAGCCGGGTATGTAGGCAGCCTGGAGTTCCAGGCAGTCCGAGTCCCCAGCTGGGCAGCAGCCTTCTCTGCATTCGGCTGCGCTTGTGCAGACTACACCTACCGATATGACCGATCCGTGGATATCCTGGTCCCCCCTGCAGGCTCGCGCGAGCAAGTACTTGGCCTGCTACGTCAGACCTGGTCAGAGCTTGAGCAGCGCATTCTGGCCGACGCCGCCCGTGACGGCATAGACCCAAAGGAGGTGAACATAGTACCAAGCGTCAGGATGCAGTACTTCGGCATGCTCGACGATCTCGAGGTGCAAGTGAGCTCGCAAAGCGGTGACGCGGAGCAGGTCATCGCTCAGATGATGGTGGACTTCGACTCCCTGTTTGAGAAGATCTTCGCTCGTGCCGCCAAAAGCCCCGAATCAGGGTACTTCCTCACCAAGGCAATAGCGGTGGGCACCTATCCAACGGAAAAGCCCGTGATCCCAGAGTTTGTGCTCGGCTCCAAGACTCCATCCTCCAGCGCAGAGAAGTCCTCTCGAAAGGTGTTCGAGGGCAGCTGGCGAGAGGCAAGAATCTACGAGATGGACGAGCTCACCTCGGGCAACGTGATAGCTGGTCCTGCGGTCGTCGAGGCCCCTGCCACTACCTTCTACGTGCCAACTGGATACCAGGCCACCCTTGACCGATTCAGGGTCTTCGAGCTGACAAGGAGCTGACATGACAACCATCTCAACCGACCTGTCCCAATCGCCACCGGCCGGCAATTCCCCCAGCCTCATCGAAAAGATGGCGCTTTCTAAGCGCCAGTACGAAGAGACTGGCCACTATAAGGGCATCGACCAGCTCAGGCTCAAGCAGACCGATCACTTCCGCTACGAGCGGGTTTGGGCAGAGCTGCGCGGTGCCCTGGTATCTGCCAGAGAGACCGCGCTGCACATATCTGCATCACCTATAGTCAGAAACATTGGGGAGCTCTGCTTTGCCCTTTATACGCCAGAGGGAGATTCCGTGGTGGTCTCAACGGGCATCATAACCCATGTTCACACGATGTCCGAGGGCATAAAGTACATGATCAGCCAGGCCTATGAAGACTCACCGGGCATCAAAGAGGGCGACATCTTCTGCAACAACGATCCCACGTTGGGAAACGTCCACACCACAGACGTGCATACCATCATCCCGCTTTTCTACGAAGGGGAGCTGATCGGCTGGGCAGGCGGGGTGGCCCACCAGGTCGACATAGGAGCTGGCACCCCAGGTCATGATCCTGTTGCCAGCGCCAACCGCTACGAAGATGGGTTCTATGTGACCTGTGAAAAGGTAGGAAGCAACCACCAGCTGCACAAGGACTGGCAGATACGAGCCGGGCTAAGTACCAGGACACCGGTGTACTGGGCCTTGGACGAGAAATGCCGCATTGCAGGGTGCTATATCGTAAAGGAAGCCCTCGATAGGGTAATAGCATCCGAAGGCATCGACTACGTGCGCCAGTTCATGGATGAGGCAGTAGAGGAGGGGCGCCAGATCTTCCTCGCAAGGATAAAGGAGCGCCTTGTCCCTGGCATCTACGAGACTGCCTCGTTCTTCGATGCCCCCTATGCAGATAAAGCATGGCATCCCGAGGCCCGCATCGATTATCTCATGCACGCACCGCTCACCTTGACCATAGGTGCGGGAGGACAGTTCCATATGTCAATGGACGGAGCAAGCGCTCCTGTTCCGATGCCGTTCAATGCCTCGGAAGGCTCGATGCAGGGTGCCCTGTGGGTGCTTCTCACTCAGACCCTCATCTACGACGGCAAGGTCAACGACGGCGCCTACTTGGCAGCGGGGCACAACTTCCCCGCCGGCACATGGTGCAACGCCCAAGACCACTCCCTTGCCTACGGTAGCCCGTGGGCATTTCTGATCCCCTCTTTTACCGGGCTGTTCCGCCTGCTCTCTAGAGGCTACTTTGCGCGTGGATTCCGAGAGGAGATCGTTACTGGATACGGATTCACCGGAGACCCCCTGCAAGGTGGTGGCTTCCTCGCTGATGGGAAGACCTACTTCCCCGTCAGCAACTTCGAGCTCTGCGCGGTTGGGCTGGGTGCACGCGGAACGATGGACGGGCTCGATGCCGCGTATGCCATGTGGAACCCAGAGGCAGACATGGGTGATGCAGAGGTATGGGAGACAATAGAAAGCGGGCTTTTGTACCTCTCACGCCGGTACAAGCCAGATACTGCTGGATACGGACGATACCGGGGTGGCTCCGGGTGGGAGGCACTCCGCTATGTCCACGGAGTCCAGGCTCTCCAGCTGTACTCTTTCAGGGAAGGTCGAGTATTCCATGGCGGAGCTGGCCTATATGGTGGATACCCCAACTCTGCCGACTACAAGGTCCGCGTACACAACACCAACATGGCTCAGCTGGCAGCAGCCCGCAAGCCCTATCCTCTGGGAGAGGCCGACCCCTCCGACTCCGAGCTGGAACGGCTTGTTCAAGGCGAGTTCCTCCGTACCAACGAGGGGATGATGTTCCCGGAGGCTTTTGGGGACGGCGATCTGTTCCTCTCGCTATTCTCAGGCGGGCCCGGATATGGAGATCCGCTCGAACGTGACCCGCAGTCGGTGGCCAGGGATGTGTTGGGCCATGTCTACCTCCCAGAGACCGCCGAGCGTGCATTCGGTGTGGTCGTTCGCACAAGCGGCGACGAGATGGTGGTGGACGAAGCTGCCACCAAGACAGCCCGAGAGAACCTGCGCCTTCGTCGCTCTGCAAGAGCGGTCAGCTATGAGGAATTCTACGCAAGGGAAAGAGAGCTTATTACCACCGGTCAGCTGAGCAGCCCTGTCCGGCAAATGTACCAGCAGTCTATGCACCTCTCCCCCTCTTGGGCTGCGAAGTTCAAGCAGTTCTGGAACCTGCCAGACACCTTTAGCCTCTGAGAGGAAAACAGATGGATCAAGCAACCCTTGCAGACCTAATAGATGGAAAGCTTCCCTGGCACCAGCTCAAAGAGGTGCTCTCGGGCAATAAGGACATCGCACGCTTCGATCTCTATATAGAGGTGCTACAGTCACGAGTATCCTTTAAAGAGACGATTCTGCTACCGCTCGGAGAGCACTTATATGTCGTAGTAGACGCCTCAGGTCGGCGGATCGTCAAGTGCGACTGTGGATACGAGTTCGGGCCAGTGGAGCGGAACTGGAAGTGCGCATCAGCAGTGCTGGTACGTGACAGTGACGAACTGCTCGAAGAGATATACGACCCTTGGAACCGGTGTGACCCTTCCTGGGAGGAGCTTCGGGAGTTCTACTGCCCGGGATGCTGGAGCCTATTGGAGGTGGAAGCTGCCCCGCCTGGCTACCCGGTGATGTTCGATTTCCAGCCCGACATCGACACCTTCTACCAGGAGTACCTCGGACGCCCAGTGCCGCGCTCGTGAGGTCGTTTCACGATCTAGGTGACTTCTTAGGTGCCAACGAGCGAGGATACAGATGAAAGTCGGGCATCTTGCCGAGTTGCCTGAGCAACGCGCTGGGCAGGACCCAGGATCTTTGTGCATAGAGGACTCTGCAAGGAAGCTTGATGCACATGGCTTTGCTCGCGAGGTAGAAAGCGCAGCGGGGAGACTTGCTGAGGCTGGAGTCCGGCGAGGCCATGTCGTGGCGACAATCCTTGCCAACCGGATCGAGCTTGTGACTACGTTCTTTGCGGCCTGGCGCGTAGGCGCTGCGGTCACCCCAGTCAACCCCGCCCTAACCGCAGGCGAGAAGGCCTACCAGCTAGCTGACTCATCAGCGTCCCTAGCCATTGTGGCCGAGGCCGATATGGCTGGAGAGCTCCCGGTTCCGGCGATCACTGCGAACGAGCTGGTCCAAGACCACGAATCCGCCGAGCGGATCGGCTTTTCGCTGGAGGATCTGGCCCTTATCGTATACACCTCCGGGACCACCGGCAAACCCAAGGGAGTGCTGTTGGACCACGGAAATCTGGCTGCGATGAACGAGATGATGATTGGCGCCGTGGACCTAAAGCCATCGGATAGAGCTCTTCTAGTCCTGCCGCTCTTCCATGTGAATGGCATCATGGTAAGCGTCGTGGGTCCCCTCTCAGCTGGTGGCTCTTGCGTCATAAGCCAGTTCCAGCTCACGAGCTTCTGGGCAGAGGTAGAGTCTTACAGACCCACGTACTTCTCCGCCGTGCCAACGATATACCTACTTCTCAACGCGTTGCCCGAGGATATCCACCCCGATGTCTCCTCGGTGCGCTTTGCAATCTGTGGGGCAGCTCCCATGCCGCCGAACGCCATCACTGAGTTCGAGAGTCGCTATGGCATACCAGTACTGGAGGGCTACGGGTTATCGGAGGCTACGGTGGCATCCACTCTCAACCCACTTAAGGGTCCACGCAAGGTGGGCACAGTGGGCCTGCCGCTAGTAGGCCAGCATGTTCGCATCCAGGCAAACGATGGATCCTTTCTCGAGGCTGGTTCTGTGGGAGAGGTCGTCATAGCAGGCCCGAACGTCATGAGAGGTTACCTTAACCGCCGTGAAGAGACAGAGCAGGCTCTGCAGGGGGGCTGGTTGCATACAGGTGATGTGGGCTATCTAGACCAGGACGGATACCTAGTCCTGGTTGACCGCAAAAAGGACATGATCATCTGGGGTGGAGAAAATATATACCCTAAAGAGATTGAAGCTGTCATCCATAGTCACCCGGCAGTTCTCGAGGCAGCCGTCGTTGGGCGCTCCAATCCTATCTACGGCGAAGAGCCAATAGCCTTTGTCGCTCTTCGACCTGGAGCGAGCGTGGAGCCGGCAGAGCTGAGCGAGTACTGTTCTGCGCATCTGGCCCGCTTCAAGGTGCCGCGCGAAATCACAATACTAGATGCACTGCCGAAGAACTCGGTTGGCAAGATCACCAAAGAAGCGCTGAGGAATCGCTGAGCCGGGCTGGCGTGAGGAGGTACCAACTTCGCACAGCGATGCCCAGTGCACGATGAAGGCTCACCCACCGACCCCTGGCCCACCGTCTTCGATAGTCTCTAAGACCGCAGCCTGCTCTAGCTGCTTTCCTTCCCGAGAGTTCAATCGGCAGCCGAGCGCAGGCGGTCTGCAGCTGAGATGACTGCCCGCAAGGAGGCATCGAGGATGCTCGAGTCCATACCTACACCCCACACGGTTCTTCCGGTTGCATCTGCAGCTTCCACGTAAGCTACGGCAGAGGCCTCGCTTCCCGAGGTGAGAGCGTGCTCGCTATAGTCAAGGACCGATATCTCCAGACCCAGCTCGGAGGCAATCCCATTTACGAGGGCGGCCACCGGGCCATTTCCCTGACCACTAAGGGTCCTGTGCCGGCCGTCCACGAGCACCTGGGCAGTCACCTTGCTAACACTCTCCCCACTGGAGCCTGTAGCCGATGAGACCTCAGATGAGATAAGCCGCATAGAGGGGTCCTCTGGCAGGTAGGTGCGGGCAAAGACATCCCAGAGCTCCCCAGGCTTGATCTCGGTGCCAGTTGACTCAGTGATTGCCTGGACCTCTCTTGAGAACTCCACCTGCAGCCTGCGAGGTAAATCCAGCCCGTGCTCTGCGTCCATAACGTAGGCGACGCCTCCCTTTCCGCTCTGGCTGTTCACCCGGATGATGGCCTCGTAGGTCCTGCCTACATGCTTGGGGTCTATCGGCAGATATGGAACCTCCCAAATCTCGTAGTCCCCCGGCTTGGCCGCCATACCCTTTTTGATCGCGTCCTGGTGGGATCCCGAGAACGCGGTGTAGACGAGATCACCTGCGTAAGGGTGCCTTGGATGGACCGGCAGGCGGTTGCAGTGCTCGGCGGTGCGGCGCAAAAAGTCTATGTCGTGCATATCCAAGCCTGGATCGACCCCTTGGGAGAACAGGTTCATGGCAAGAGTGATGACGTCCACGTTGCCGGTCCTCTCCCCGTTGCCAAAGAGCGTTCCCTCCACGCGGTCCGCGCCTGCCAGCTGGGCCAGCTCAGCAGCTGCCACAGCGGTACCGCGATCGTTGTGGGGGTGCACGCTCAGCACAATCGCGTCACGTGCGGGAATGTTCCTCCCGAACCATTCTATGACATCTGCGTAGACGTTGGGGCCGTACATCTCGACGGTATTGGGCAGGTTGATGATCATGGGGCGGCTTGGAGAAGGCTCTATAACCTCCATCACAGCTTCACAGATCTCCACTGCATACTCAGGCTCTGTACCCGTAAAGCTCTCCGGGGAGTACTCATAGCTGATCTTGGTGGTTGCCACAGTGGGCTCCATCTTCTTTACAAGCCGGGCTGCACTTGTGGCAATCTCGGTTATGCCTGCCTTGTCAAGACCGAACACCACTCTCCTTTGCAGAGTTGAGGTGGAGTTATAGAAGTGCACGATCGCCCTGGGAGCGCCTGCAATGGCCTCATAGGTCCGCTCTATCAGCTCCTCTCGGCACTGGACGAGCACCTGGATCGCGACATCGTCTGGGATACGGTCCTCCTCGATGATCTTGCGTATGAAATCGAAGTCGGGCTGGGATGCGGCCGGAAAGCCCACTTCGATCTCCTTAAAGCCCATGCCCACTAAGACCTCGAAGAATCGCAGCTTGCGAGCTGGGTCCATCGGGTCAATGAGTGCCTGGTTGCCGTCGCGCAGATCCACGCTGCACCAGATAGGTGCCCTCTCTAGCGCTTTGTCCGGCCATGTGCGATCCTTGAGCACGAGAGGCCGGTACGGACGGTACTTCTTGTATGGCATCTCGCAAGGTGTGGGATAAGAGTAAGCGCTCACTTGGGACCTTTCGATAGATGGAGACGGGAACGAAAAAACCTCCTGGCCCTTAGGACACAGGAGGTTCGGCGAGCACCGATATGTGGCGCTCGCCTACACGAGAAGCAGCAGGTTCAACTGGCAGATCATGACATATAAATGATCTGCCCAAGCTGAGGCTTTGTCAAGCCGGGCTTTGATGGAAGCTCGCGCGGGATCCCCCCGGGGGCCGGGCGAGCGTCAGAGCGTATGGGTCAAGCCGGGCTTTCACGAAAGCTCGGGCGGATCTGCTCTGCGATCTCCTCTGGGGCCAGATCTATAAGGGCCTCTCCATGGAGCCTTTCGAAGTAGGTGGCATCGCTTCTGTACATAGGATCTGGGTTGGAGCGGCTCATCACCTTTATCACGACCTGGTAGCCAGCGTCGCGAGCATGCGGTCCTCCGCCGAAGATGGCGAAGTTAAACGAGGCGAGGTTCCATTTCCTGTATGCACTCAGCACTCTTGACAGACCGATCCCTATCGATGAGCAGTCCTCCTCGGTCAGCTCGGTGATGTCCCCTATGCCCTCTACCACCCCCCAGATCTCGTGGAAGCCAGCCGGGGCGAAAGGGGTAAGCCAGGACACCCGGCCCGTAGAGCCTACCCAACGGGAGCCACCGGCCTCCAGCTCCAAAAGCGCAGACCAATACGAGCGCGAGCCCGCGCCCCATTTCGCTGATCGTTCCACCATGAGCA
The DNA here is from genome assembly GCA_023379605.1 of Actinomycetota bacterium. Classification (GTDB taxonomy): domain Bacteria; phylum Actinomycetota; class Acidimicrobiia; order Acidimicrobiales; family JAMCQF01; genus JAMCQF01. The sequence continues at coordinate 15,601 of JAMCQF010000015.1, read as the reverse complement.
CCTGGGCAGTGGTGCCGCACGGGTCGTGGCAGGACTGCAGGTGCGGGTGGACAAGGGATGATCCGGCAGGCGGGAGGTAGTTGGCGCTTATCGAGCTCCACCCAGCACCAGGATCCATCCGGCGAACGGCCTGGGCATGGAAGACCATTGCAGCCACGGCGTCGCCGACAAGGGAAGGGCTGAGCTCGTCTAGATCCAAGAAATGCCGCTCTGGATCGTATATACCAACCGCACTGTGGGTTGCATAGGCCATGAGATTCGGAACGACGACGGCCCGGCCCCTTCTGATACGCCTTTCGTCTGTGAGCTCAGAAGGGAAGGCAAAGGTGGCCTTTTCCAAGTGCTCGGCGTCGAATGGGCAAAACTCTGGCTTGGCCGTAAGCTCAGACAGATCCGGACGGGAGGCCGGCTGGAGCTTCACCCCCGTAAGTATCCGGGAACCTGCCCCCGTAAGGGGATCCAAGCGGCGGCGCAAGCTGGTCTGCACCCATGCGCCGCCTGATCCAGGATCTGGAACCATGGCCTTTAGGTCCCACTCTTTGAGCTCGATCTCGTTCACACAAAGACGTTACACAGCACAAGAGCCAATTCCAAAGACGCCTTTGCAGCATAGGCGCCTGGGTGAACGAGGCGACTCGATGCTGGCGGTGCGAGTTTAGGGAAGTAGCGCAAGCCGCTCGGCGGGAAAAGCCGGAAGGCTACTCGATCCTGGCAATTGGAGTCTGCTCGGAAACCTCCACGCCCTCTGAGACCAGCAGCCGGATCGTCCCGGTATCAGGGGATCGAACCTCTGCTGTTGCTTTGTCCACCTGCACCTCAGCTATCAGCTGGTCGCGTTCGACCCTCTCCCCGTCAGCGACGAACCAAGTCGATACCACCCCGTCACTGATCAAGGGTCGATTCCCTGAGACCTGCGGAAAGAGGACCTCTCTCATGCACTGGCCACCTCGCGAATGGCAGCCTCGATCCGGTCCTGGCGTGGCAGGATGGCATACTCAAGCGGCCGGGAGTACGGCACGGGCGTATCGGGGTTCGCCACGCGCTTGACCGGCATCTTCAGCATGGTTGGGTCGACATCTGTAACAGTCGCAGATACCTCCCCCGAAAGACCAAACGATAGGTAATCCTCGTCGACGACCACTAAGCGACCGGTCTTTGATACAGAGGCCAAGATAGCCTCTCTGTCAAGTGGAACCAAAGAACGCAGGTCTATCACCTCGACATCTACGTTCCCAGCCAAGTTCTCTGCAACATCGAGGACGTGGTGGACCGACAAGCCGATGGTGACCACACTCACGTCGCTTCCCTGGCGAATGACCTTGGCCTTGCCAATGGGCACTGTGTAAAGGCCTTCTGGCACTAGATCGATAGCCCGCGAGTTCTTTGCCATCCAGGCGAGGCCCATAACCCCTTTGTGAAACATATATATGACGGGATTGTCATCTTGAATGGCTGAAGCCATGAGCCCCTTGGCATCAGCTGGCGTCGAGGGAACGACAACTTTCATCCCTGGCAGGTGCGCAAAAGTGCCCCAGAGGCACTGAGAGTGCTGCGCCCCGTCTGAGTAGCCTCCTCCCACCGCTGTAGTGAGCACCATAGGCACCTTCACATGTCCACCAGATTCGTAGTGGATCTTGGCCATATGATTGTATATCTGATCCAAACATACCCCCATGAAGTCTGCGAACATTAGCTCGGCGATGGGCCGCATACCTTCAACCGCAGCGCCGATGGCAAGACCTATAAAGGCGGTCTCGGAGATGGGAGTATCGATGACCCGCTCTGGGCCGAACTCGTCAAGCAGCCCGGTGGTGGAGCCGAATATGCCTCCATAGGCACCCACGTCCTCGCCCAGATAGAAAACTGACGCATCTCGACGCATCTCGATCTCTATGGCCTCTACCATCGCCCTGGCGGTGGTTAGGCGATGAGTCCCCCCCAACCCAGCTTCAACAGTAGACTCAGTAACAACCATGTTGACCTCCTCAGGCGAAGATATATGATCTGGCGGTGGAAGGATCGGGCAGCGGGCTCGACTTTGCAAAGGCAATTGCCTGCTCTATCCTTTCGCCCGCCTGCTGATAAATCTTATCTCGCCGTGAGTCGTCTAGGATCCCGTCCGAGCGCAGCTTGGTCTCGTATGAAGGAATCGGGTCGTGGCCGACCACCTCAGCAAGCTCTGGGCGGTACCCCTGCGCGTCACCTTCAAAATGCCCCCAGAGCCGAAGCGTATGGACTTCTATCAGGCTGGGCCCATCTCCAGCCCTGGCGCGAGCCACAGCTTCGCTTGCTGCCAAGTAAACGGCCTCTACGTCATTGTCCTCCACGCGCACTCCGGGCATGTCATAGGCTCGAGCGCGCGTAGCATTCGAAGACACTGCCGTAGAAGCCGAGCGCGGAACAGATATAGCCCAGTCGTTGTCCTCGATCACAAAGACGACCGGGAGCTTCCAGCATGCAGCCAAGTTGAGCGATTCGTGGAAGGCGCCCTGGTTCGCGCCACCGTCTCCAGTGACTGCCACCGCTATGCGGTCGGTTCCGTGGCGGACAAAGGCAAATGCCTGGCCGAGCGCTGCAGGGTAGCCTTCGGTGACTATGCCAGAGCAGGAGAAGTGGGTTTCCGGATCGAACAGGTGCATATGGCCACCCCGTCCATGACCCAAGCCTGTTTCACGCCCAAAGATCTCGGCAGCCATCCTTCCGAGGTCAACCCCGTGGGCGATCGCGAAATGATGAGGCCGGTGTGTAGCTGTTATCGCATCGTCACTTCGGAGATGAGCGCACACTCCTGCTGCGACGGGCTCTTGACCTGCAGCTAGATGCATCTCTCCTGGCACCAGCCCCTTGCCTATGTCAAAGCCTGGACCTTTGTCCGCATGGTATTCGGCCAGGATGGCTTCTTCGAACCTGCGAGCCAGGACCATCGTGGCATAAAGCCCTAGCCTCGCCTCGTCGTCCAAACCCACCTGCTGCCGATCGGGTGCAGTAGTCGTCATGACTCGCCTCCAAGTGATCTCGGCACTTGAGATAACTCTACGCCTTAGCACGACCAACTACAAGCGCGCGATCTTATCGACTGCATGATGGCGCTATTGACACCTGCTCAGCCAAGACACATAGTTGTTAGTGACGCTACTGGATAACATCTCATCAGTGAAAAGGGGGAAGCGTGACTACAACCGAGATCCGTAGCCAGCAGGAGGCACCTCAAGACAGTACGACGCTTACAAAGCTAGCCATCATCGTCCGTGAGGGTGCCTACGATCGCATACTTACACCGTTAGCGTTTGCCTATCTATCCACAGCAGCCGGTGTGCATGTTGACATGCTGTTTGTGAACTGGGCGGTCCAGGCGGTTATGCGTGAGGAGTCCTCAAAGCTGGCAATGTCAGCAGAGCATGCAGACCAGCTGGACTACGTGCGAGCCCAAGTAGCTGAAGCCGGCCTTCCGCCCGATGTGCCTGACATCATTAGAGCCCTCAAGGGCACTGGGATGGTCAATATATACGTGTGCAGCCTGGCTGCAAAGATATTCGGAGCAACTCGGGATAACGTCATGGCCGAGGTCGATGACATCGTAGGCGCCACGTGGTTCCTCACCGACAAGGCCAACAGCGCGGACCTTGTGCAGACCTTCTGAGCAGTTCAATGATGGAGAATCAGATCGTCCCTACCGCTGACGCTGTTATAGACACCTCAGGCACCTGCTGTCCGGTGCCGGTCGTCGAGACCAAAAAGGCAGTAGTGTCCAAAGTCGAAGTGGGCGGTGTGGTTGAGGTTATAGCTACGGATCCTGGCTCTAAGTATGACATGCCGGCATGGGCTAAAAACACTGGGCACGAGCTTCTCGCTTCAGATGAAGACGAGGGAAAGTTTCGCTTTTGGATCAAGCGAACCCACTAGTCCCAGCTTAAGATCTCAGATCCAGCCCGGCCCTGCGGAGATGTCCCGGACGAGGAGTTGATTTACTCGAGTTCGGGCGAAAGATCTTGATCGAGTACGGCGGGCGTCTCAAACGGCGCAACCTGTGCAGTTGGCTGATCCAAGCTGGCAGGCAATCGGGGCGTTACGGTGAGCTGCTCTGGTGCCTCGAGACGATCGGTTCCTTTCGACCCTCCCAGATTTGCAAACTCTCGGGCCTTTGGGAGCAGCCGGCGGTCAAAGGAGCCAACGGAGTCGTTGTAGGCGGCCACGGTCCTACCCAGGGCTTGGCCGAGCTTTGCGTAGTGCTGGGTGAATCTCGTGAAACGGTCGTACAGCTCGTATCCCAGCCTTTGGACCGCCAGAGCGTTCTCTGCAAGAACCTCCTGGCGGAAGCCGTATGCCGCCGCCTTTAACAAGGCGATGAGAGTCGCTGGAGTTGCGAGAAGCACATGGTTATTTATGGCGTCATCGAAGAGGTTTCCATCCGCGCTGAAGGCGGCTGCGAGGAGAGCGTCGTTGGGGATGAACGCGACCACGAACTCCGGTGACGGGCTCACGTGGCGCCAGTACTCTCGTTTTGAGAGTGCCTCTATATGTGCTCGGATCTGCCTGGCATGCTCGGCCAGCGCTTGGGATCGTGAACCATCGTCTTCTGCCTCTACAACCCGAAGGTAGGCCTCCAGGGGGACCTTGGCGTCGACAACTATGTTCTGGCCGCCAGGCATGTGAACGACCAGGTCCGGTCGTAGCGTGCCAGTCTCTCCAACCAGACTGACCTGGGTGTCGAAGTCACAGTGCTCGAGCATCCCAGCCATCTCCACGACACGGCGCAGCTGCTGCTCTCCCCACTGACCACGGGTGGTCGGCTGACGAAGGGCCGTGACAAGCCTGCGAGTCTCCGCCCCGAGCGCGTCTGTGGACTGCTGAAGGCTCTCTGCCCTTTCGAAAAGGGACTGGTAGGCCTTCTCCCGCTCTACCTCCAGCTTCTGCAGGGCTTGCTGGTACTTCTCCAAGAGCTCTTTAACGGGCTGGATCTCGGTGGCAATGGCTTCTCCTTTTTGGTCCAGGAGCTGACGGATGAGCTGCTCACTACCCTCGATCCTGGCCTTGGCCAGGGAGAGGAAACCTTCAGTGTTGCTCTCAAGGACTTTTTGGGCCAGCTCAGCGAAGGTCCCCCGCATCTGCTCGCCGATCTCGAGCTGTGCTGCAACCTTGGCCGTGACCTCACGCCTTGCCTGCTCGGCGTCTGCCTTGGCATAGGCCAGCTCTTCCTGCATTCTCGCCTGCCTGGCCAGGTGCCAAAGGGTTGCCAAGACAAGTCCCAGGACAATCCCAATAGCTATGCCTACGAAAAGATCAGAGAGAGCCACGGGCGACCGGTCCAAGGAAGTTTGCACAAACGGCTATAGAAGACATAGCAGGACGAAGTGCCTCGGGTGCTTTCGATTCCCACTGCGACAATGCTACATGCCAGGAGCTCGCCAGAGCAGCGATCCTCAGCAGGGAGACTGGGGTATAAGCGAGGCTAGCGTCCAAGAGACGAGAGCGTCGATGGTCTGGCGAATAGGGCGGGGTTGAAGCGCCCAGTCTTTGAGCGCCAGGACTTGAGCTCGTGTCACGCAGTCGATTGCGAAAAGCTTCGGATCGTCGCAGGCAAAGACACCCTGGGCTACACCTGACTCAACGATCTGCTGGAAGACATTGTGGAGCTCGGACTCAAGGTGCATGAAGTACCGGCGTGCACTGGCTGGCAAGCGGCCGAACTCTCTGTACATAAGCAGTACCTGGCGAGAATGCAAGCTTATGCTTTGACAGTAGGCAGTCATGGCTGCCCGCAACTGCTCAGAAGGATCAAGGGAGGCCGAAGTGCCTAGCGCATCCGGGCCAATCTGCCTGAAGATCTCCGTGCAGACAAGAAACAGGATGTCATCCTTGCGACGTACGTACCTGTACAGCCCGCCCACGCTCCAACCACATCTCTCTGCGATGTCATTTACAGAGGCTCGGTCAAAGCCAAGCTCGAAGAAGACTTCCGTCGCAGCCTGGACCAACTGTCTCCTGCGCTCTTCCAGCAGAGCGCTGTCCTTAAGCCTGCTCAGCACCTCTAACTCTGACCACTCCGGGGTTGCGCCCATCTTGACAGCAATCATAGGTGCATCTAAAGTGAGCGAGCACTCGCTCGCTTAAGCGAGGTCGGCAGACGCACCAAGCGAGCATGACAGCTAGACGAGGGGAGGATAGGGTGACCGGACAAGCCCTGGATACAGCCAGCTCGCGCCGTAGCACCAAGGCGCGCCTTGGCGAATATAAGCGCTACTGGGACGAAGAGCGCGAGACCATGGACCCCAAAAAGCGCGAAATGCTGATATTGGACCGACTTCGTCGCCAGCTCAGCTATGTCTACGACAAGCTGCCCTTCTACAGAGCACACTACGACGAGCACGGATTCAAGCCTGATATGGTCACTTCCCTTGAGGACTTCACTACCAAGGTCCCCATAATCACCAAGAAGATGCTCGTGGAAGATCAAGCTGCCCATCCGCCATTCGGCTCGTACCTGGGCGCAAGCCGTGAAGAGCTCATCCGCATCCATGGCTCTTCCGGCACTATGGGCAAGCCAACCATGTATGGCGTATCCAAAGACGACTGGGAGCGCGCCGGGGAGTTCTCCTGTATGGCGCTGTGGTGTGCTGGAATCCGCCCCGACGACGTCGTGCACATCTCGCTTCCATTCACACTATTCTTCGGTGGCTGGGGCGTGCTTCAGGCAGCTGAGAAGCTGGGGGCCTGCAGCTTTCCGGCCGGTACGATGATAGCCACCGAAAGGCAGCTGGAACTGCTTGGCAATTTGAGCTGTGATGTGATTATTGCCACTCCATCCTATGTTCAACATCTCGCGAGCAAGGCAAAGGGGCTTGGTGTGGATCCTGGCTACTCCTCTGTGTCGCTTGCCATAATGGGTGGGGAGGCCGGAGCCAGCGTCGAGTCGATACGCGAATCCATGAGGCTGGCATGGGGAGACATCGGCCTTGTGGACGTAGCCGCTGGTTCCACCTCTGAGCTGTATCCGTTCACCAGTAACATTGGATGCCTGGAGAGCGAGGGCGGCGTCCACCTCTTCCAAGACGAAAACTATACAGAGGTGGTCTCCAAAGAGGATCCCAACGAGCCTGTTGCTCCAGGCACTTCCGGCGCTGTGGTTGCCACACACCTCTGGCGCCACTCCCAGCCTATGATCCGGTTTTGGACTGGAGACGAGGCTTTGCTTGACAATGAGCCATGCCGGTGCGGACGAAGCTATCCCCGCCTTCCAAATGGGGTGTTTGGGCGTCTGGACGACATGCTTGTCGTCCGTGGAGCCAATATATATCCCAGTGCTGTTGAGTCTGTAATCCGCGATACTAAAGGCACTGGAGCCGAGTTCAGAATATACGTAGACAGGACCGCCGATCTTGATGAGATCCTAGTCGAGGTCGAGCGCGCGGCAGATCTGCCAAGTGAGCAGGCGCCTCAGCTGCAAACCCTCCTCGAGAAGCAGCTCAAGATGGCGCTCGGAGTTCGGGTGCCTGCCCGAATAGTCGAGCCCTCCACATTCGAGCAGCAGACTTTCAAGGCCAGGCGTGTTATAGACAAAAGGACCCAGCGGCGATGACAGACCATCCAGCAGACCCCCGCCCAAGGGTCACAGCTTCCAACCACAGCGTTGCCATCGCCGGAACCCGCTGTGGCTCATGTGGGTACTGTTGCCTTGACGATTCCGTCCTATGTATGGCATGTGGATCTACACTTTCTCCCGCCTGCTTCTCTCCAGAGGGAACGATCTGGGCAGGAACCGTGCAAAGGATCGAGGTCAATGGGCGCATCCCACCGATGATCTTGGCTTATATAGATCTCGACGAAGGGCCCAGGCTCCTCGCTCACGTAACGGGCAAGGTAACCGCCCCGCAAGTGGGTGCAAGGGCACGTCTTGTAGGAACCACCAAAGAGGGAGATCCACTGGCCGAGGTGATCTGTTGAACGTCTATGTCTATGGCGTAGGGACAACCAGCTTCGGCAAACATCCAGATGTTCCACTGGCAAAACTGGCCGAGGATGCTGTGCTCGAGGCTCTATTGGATGCTGGCCCTGGAGCCATAGAGGCAGCCTATGTGGGCACGGTCTTCGGCCCCTTTGGCAGCGGCCAGCGTGCGCTCAGGCGTCTCGGCCTTCTGGGCATCCCAATAGTCAACGTAGAGAACGCTTGCGCGAGCGGCAGCACCGCTTTCCATGAGGCCTTCTGGTCAATAAGAACAGGTCGATTCAAACGGGTGCTCGCGCTCGGCCTGGAGCATTTGACATCTCGGTTCGATGGCCCGATAGCTCCAGAGGCTACCGACGCAGAAGGGCGTAGTGGCCTCTCGCTCCCGGCACTCTATGCCATGTCTGCTGCTCGCTACATGGCATGTCACGGCCTGACAGATCGCCAGCTGGCGGCAGTCACAGTCAAGAACCGCCAACATGCATCGACCAATGAACGCGCCCAGTTCCGCACTCCAGTGACCCTAGAGCAAGTTCTGAGCTCGCCCATGATCGCAGACCCTCTAACGCTGCTCCAGTGCTGTCCCCTCTCCGACGGGGCTGCTGCTGCCGTCCTTGGTGCACGACGAGATAATCCCCGTGATGTCGCTGTGCTGAGCTGCGTGCTGCGCTCTGGACATCTCTGGGATTATCGCTCAAAGCATGTCTGGGGACAAGACCTGGTGTCTACAACCGCGGCCCAAGCCTACAAGCATGCGGGCATCACCCCAGATGAGATCGACGTGCTTGAGGTACACGACGCATTCACCATAGGCGAGATCGTTACACTGGAAGCACTTGGCCTTGCAGCTCTTGGAGAGGGCGGAAGGCTTGCCGAGTCAGGGGTGACTGCCCTCGGAGGTACTCACCCTGTCAATCCATCTGGAGGGCTGATCTCACGGGGACACCCTCTAGGCGCCACTGGGCTAGCCCAGCTTGCTGAGATCGTAGGCCAGCTCCGTGGTGATCAATCGACCAGACAGGTGCAAAACGCCCGAATCGGCCTGGTGGAGACCATGGGCGGCGGGGTGTCTGGGATAGACGGAAATGCCTGTGTTATCACCGTTCTGAGCGGTGCAGCGCAGTGAGCAAGGTTACCATAAGCGACGATCTCCTCTCCGATGAGGCAATAGCTGACCCATATAAATATTTCGGGCAGCTGCGCGAGCTGGATCCGGTGCATTGGAACGAGCGTCACGGCAGCTGGCTAATCACTCGTCATGATGATGTACTAGCAGGTTTTGCAGACCCGCGCTTTGCCTCCAACCGGCTGGTGCCACATTTCGACAAGCAAATACAGCCTCAAGAGCAAAGCTGGCTGGATCCCATAAAGAGGATCCTCGGTGGATGGATGGTTTTCAAAGACGGACCCGAACACTCCCGGCTTCGCAAGTCGATCTCGAGATCATTTACCCCGAGATCTATCGAGCGCTCAAGACACCAGATCGCCTCAATTGTCGATCAATTACTCGATTCACTACAAGCTCATGGCGAACTAGACTTTGTTAAGGAGTTCGCTTTCCCCTTACCCGCAATCGTGATAGCAGAGCTGTTCGGGGCGCCGCCAAGTGACAGGGGGCTGTTCAAGGAGCTTTCGGACAAGCTGCAGCCCTTAGTGTTCGGCAACCTTGAGAATCCAGACCGTCACGAGCAAGCAGCCCGTGCTCTCTTGGACTTTGAGGAATATATAGCTGGGTTGCTCGACTACTACGGTAAGAACCCAGGGGACAATCTCATCAGCTCCATGGTAGCCAGCAAACAAAGCTGTGAGCTGGGTGACTCCGAGCTCACAGCTACATGCGTGCTCATCCTATTCGGTGGGCACGAGACGACAACTAACTTGCTGGCCAACGGGCTGCGAGCCCTGCTGGTCAACCCGGACCAAGCTGGCCTCCTACAGGACAATCCGACTCTGGCCCGACGTGGCGTTGAAGAGCTGCTGCGATATGAAGGGCCCGCAAAGCTAACTGTCCGACTAGCTGGCGAGGACCTCGAAATGCGCGATCGCAAGATCCTAAAGGGCCAGCGCATCCTACTGGTCCAAGCAGCCGCCAACCGCGACCCTGCTGTGTTCGATCATCCCGATAATCTGGTGATCGAGCGCGTACATAACCCGCATGTCTCTTTTGGCTTCGGGCCTCATTTCTGCCTAGGTGCCCCACTTGCCCGCTTGGAAGCTGAGCTTGCCTTCACCAAGATACTGGCGAAGTTCCCCACCATGGAGTTGTTACGCCATGAACCGGAGTGGCATCGCACCATGCTTGTTCGTGGGCCCAAGGAGCTATGGGTGAAGACCGGCACTTGACCGCTCGTTGCGTTCCCAGCTAGTTAGGCTATGCCACCTCTGCTCTTCAGGCAAGACCGACAGCTGATGGCTCGTTGTCACCAAGGTCCATCTCGAGGTGCCCCTTGGCTGCTCAGCTGGATTCGGTTCTGTGAAGCTCTCCGCGATAGCCAAAACGCTTGGACAGCCCAGAGGTGGCATCGAGCAATGCCGTAGCCGCCTCAGCAGACTTGGCCCTAAAAGAGTCAACGGGTCCGCAGACTGATATGACTGCAAGCAGCGCTCCATTGTGGTCGAGCACTGGGGCAGCCACAGATCCTGCGCTGGCGTCACGCTCTCCCATCGAGACCGCATATCCCTTGGCTCTTATATGCTTCAACTCTTCACGAAGCACCTTCGGGTCTGTTATCGACAGTGGCGTTAGCCGGATGAGCTCATGGCCATCTATGTACTCTGTCTGCTCAGCCGGGTCCAAGAACGCCAGCATTGCCTTCGATGACGCACCTGTGTGAAGGGGAAAAGGCTTTCCAAGCTGGACCACCATCTTCACGTCCTGGCTCGGGGTCACCTGATCTAGATAGACACGTGTCCAGCCCACCTTCACAGAAAGCGTCGCGGTCGCTCCAGTGATAGCGACCAGGCCCTGGAGCACCTCATGTGCTGAGGAGCGGATATCGAGCCGGTCGAGATATGTAAGGCCCAAGAACATGCTCTCTGGTCCCAGACGGTAGCGGTGAGTGGACTCGTCCAGCTCCAAGAAGCCCTTGGCGCAGAATGCCGAGAGGGTCCTGTGCACGACTGCCTTCGACAAACCTAACACCTGTGCAATCTCTGTCACACCAAGCGTGAGCGACTCGGAGTGACAAAACAGCCTCAAGATGTCAAGCGCGCGTTCGATCCCGCTGCTCCCTCTCTGGCTGGAGCTATCGCTTCTCTGCCTGGGGCCATCGTCCGAGGCTTCTATTTGCGGCGCTGGCACTCTCACCCCCATTCTAGCTGGCACTTTCACTTTGACATATCTTCCTGGCTCCCGCATCAATGGCGCCAAGGTAAAAGGATAGGCCCAGGCTGAACCAATGGTATAAGAGAGGCTTGGAGACAGCGAAGATATGGCCTCAGGAGTCCCGCCTATCGTCTATGCTGCGACAGAGGGATGCCCTTTCCACGACGGCCAAGGCCGAACGTATCACAGCCTCGTCTATCATCTTTCCCGTTCCATCGTCTATGACCCCAGTTCCCGCATTTTGAGCCACTCTATAGCGATCAACGATAGATCTTGCATCTGCTTCTTCGTCAGCAGATGGGGTGAACACGGAGTTGATCACAGGGACCTGGGCGGGATGTATGGCAGCTCTACCTCCGAAACCAAGGCGCCTTAACCCGAGCGTAGTCGAGCGCAGCGCCTCTAAATTGGAAAAATCTACCGATACAGGACCTACGGGTGGAGCCAGTTTCGATGCTGCTGATACAAGTACTACCTGAAACCTGGCGGGCAGAAGCTCCGCCTCATTGTCTGCCGGTTGAAGGGCCAGGTGTGCTGCAAGATCAGCCTCGCCTATTTGCAACCGATCCACTCGTGGACCCCCTGCAAGCTTAAGCGCTCCAATGAGCCCATATGGAGTCTCTATCAGCGCAGATACCCTGATCTGCTCCAAAGCCAGACCAGCTTTCTCCTCAGCCAATGCGAGCAGCTCGTGAAGGCGGAAAAGGTCCTCTGGCTCCTCTGACTTGGGAAGGCAGATCCCGCTTAGGGTGGGAGCTACCACTGCTTCAACATCAGCAAAAAAGTGCGAAGTCCTCGCTGCGTTCACCCGAACCCAGATCTCAGGGAAGCCATTCAGTCGTATGCTCTCGAGCCAACTGGCAGCAACGTGGCGCGCGGCGCGCTTGGAACCTTCGGCGACAGCGTCTTCAAGATCAACAATTATGGCATCCGCGCCGCGCTCGGCTGCGCGTTCGAGCTTTTCTGGCTTGTCCGCTGGAACATACAGATAGCTCCTTAAGGTAGGGCGGTAACCGTTTAGCTTCTGCACTTTCACCACCTTATTTGTCTCGTTCACATAGATAATCGGGCATCACCTCGGGCGGCAACTTCGCCAGTGGATGGGATCCGCCGCTCACTGGCGGAGGCCATCAACGAGATCTCCCAGCAGGTGGTGAGGCATGCGGGTCGCCGACGAGAACGCCACCTTCGTGCGCGGCCATCACCGGTACCTCCCAGCAGGCTGCCCACCGCGAGGGCCGCTTCTCCTCCAAAGGAGGAGTCTCGGTGCGGCAGCGAGGCCTGGCGAGCGGGCAGCGAGGGTGATAGGAGCACCCTGGTGGCGGGGTGACGGCACTTGGGATCTCGCCGCGGTCGGGTGCTTGCCTTCGCTGGTGGGGATCCGGGATGGGAATCGAAGCAATGAGGGCCTTTGTATAGGGATGCAAGGGTTCGCGCTCTATGACGGCGGTCCTACCCGTCTCCATCACCCTGCCCAGGTATAGCACGATCGAGCGATCCGCCAGGTAAGAGACAGTGCCGAGATCATGACTGATGAAGACCAATGCCAATCCAAGCTCAGCCCTAAGGTCGGCAAAAAGGTTAATCACCTGGGCTCTCACGCTTATGTCCAAGCTGGCTGTTGGCTCGTCTGCGACTATCAGACGGGGCTTGGTGACAACCGCCCGTGCTATTGCCACCCGCTGCAATTGGCCACCTGACAGCTCTGAGGATCTCCGCTGTGCCACGCTGCGCGACAGCCCAGCCAGATCCAACGCCTTTAAGGCCAGAAGATTCTGCTCAGACTTGGTGCCAATATCATGGACCTCTAAAGGCTCGCGCACCACTGCCAGGACCGACCGGCGTCTGTTCACAGCAGAATAGGGATTCTGAAAGACCATGCCCATGTTGCGCCGGAGCCGACGAAGATCCTCCCCTTTTAGAGATGCAAGATCTATGCCTTCGAAGTGCACCTGGCCCTCAGTGGGAACCTCCAACCTGAGCAGCAGGCGCCCAAGCGTGCTCTTGCCCGAACCACTCTCACCGATTACGCCCACAGTCTCCCCAGAGTGCACCTTCAGATCGACGCCGTTTAACGCATGCACCTTCCTCTTTGGCCTTCTTGTGAGGCGCGAGCTTATGCTCTCCGATATCGGGTAGTGCTTTACAAGACCAACGGCCTCGGTCACGACAGCGACCGTCCCAGTAGAGTCACCACGGTCACTCATCTGGACGCTGTTGCCTCACCGATTCGTCTGGACGTCGCCTCGCCGATTCCTTTTCTCTCGGCTTGGCAAGCGCCCTCGCTCTCTTCAGCCCTACCGCCTTCAGCGCCTGACTCTTCGCCGCCACTCACCTCGTCACCATGATCCTTCCCCCCATCAACGCCCTTGGCGGAAGCAGCTGGGAAAAGATGACAGGCTGCCTTCTGTCCAAGTTGGCCGGTGGGAACCAGGCCAGGCACTTGCAAAGCGCAGATCTCTCCTAGAACCTCTGCACAGCGAGGCCGGAACGAGCACCCCTGCTCACTAGCGATGGCTGCTACTAGTTCCCCTGGGATCGGGCTGAGCCTACCCTGCCTATGGGGAAAGTGTGGGAGTGATTTCAACAGCTGACGGGTATAGGGATGGCTCGGATGATCAAAGAGATCGATGATCGATGCCTCCTCTACAACCCGGCCTCCGTACATGACAAGAGCCCTATCGCAGATCTGGGCTGCGACGGCTAGGTTATGGGTGACAAGCAGAAGTGCCATGCCGGACTCGGCTCGCAGTTCTCTTAGCAGCTCCAAGACATGCGCCTCGGTGGTTACATCGAGACTCGTTGTCGGTTCATCGGCCAGCAGGATCGCCGGCCGGCTGCCAAGGCACACACCGGCAATCATTATCCTTTGCAGCTGACCTTGGCTGAACTCAAAGGGGTAGTTCTTCAACTTGCCCCGTCCATCTATGCCAACCCTGCCCAGAATGCTCAGGATCTCTGCGTCCCAGTTGGACTTGGCAACCTCTGGCCTATGGATCTTAAGGATCCGTCTTAGCTGTGCTCCTATCGTCATAGATGGATTAAAGCAGTTCACCGGATCCTGGAAGATGAAGCCGATCTGGTTGCCGCGCAGTTGGCGCAACTGCGCCTCTTCCCTACCGATCAGCTCCTCGCCATGCAGGGTTATGCTTCCCGAGATCAGTGCCTGGCCGCTAAGTAGGCCGGCTATAGCTCGCAAAACGGTGGTCTTCCCCGAGCCACTCTCACCCACAACGGCCACACTCTCAGTCGGCTCCATGGAGAATGACACGCTGCTTACTGCCCTAAGATGCTGCTTGCCTTGAGGAAAGCGTACTGAAAGCGATCCGACAGCCAAAAGAGTGCTGCTTGCTAGATCGTTGTCCTGTGCATGACGGCTCGCCAGGTTCTTTCCAACAGTGGTCACGTTGCCCCGATCACGACTGCAGGAGCGGATTCCCCACCTTGCGGATCGAGAACGTCTCTCAGCCCATCGCCAACGAAATTAAAGCAGAGGACCGTGAAAGCGATGGCTGCGGCAGGAAATACTGTCTGCCACCAATCGCCCAGCAAAAGAGCGCTCCTGCCCGCGTCCAAGATGCCACCCCAGCTAGCTTGGGGGGGCTGGATCCCAAAACCGAGAAACGACACTGCGGCTTCGGTGATTATCGCAAGTGGTATGGAAAAGGTTGCCTGGACCAGAAGTGGCGCCTGGACATTGGGGAGAAGATCCTTGAGCATGATGTCGCGCCTTCTGGCCCCAAATGACCTCGCTGCCATGATGTAGTCACGGCCAACCTCGGTCAATACCGATCCTCTCACCACACGTGCGAACGCCGGAACGAGCACTAGGGCGACAGCTCCGGTCAGCACTGCGACCTGATCTATTGGGACTGGACCCAGGTGTATGGATCTTCCAACCGCCAAGCCTGAGAGAACAGGCACAAACACGAGCACCGGAAATGAGAAGAGCACGTCCATGGCACGCATCACAAGGCTGTCTACCAGCCTCCCATTTGACATTCCGGCCAGCATTCCAAAAAGAGCCCCGATCACCATGGCAAGGGCTGTCGCTCCCACCCCGATGATCAGCGACACCCTGGTACCAGCGATCATACGTGAAAGCACGTCCCTACCCAATTGGTCGGTTCCCATAGGATGCGAAAGGCTAGGCGCCGCCATCGCCACAGATGAGGTCTGGTTTGGATTGTAAGGGCTTATCACCGGACCGAATAGCACCACCACAGCCAAGATGATCAGCCCTAGCAATCCTATGACCACAAGTGGTCGCCTCATTAGCGCTCTTGCCATCCCACCTACAGGCACCTGCGGGGCTGGCTCTTCTGCATTAGCAG
>JAMCQF010000014.1 GCA_023379605.1 Actinomycetota bacterium | reverse complement strand
TGCGAGAAGAGCTCCCCATGCCGCCAGGCCAAGGACGCCAAGGCTCGCGTACAGCAGCGCGTAGGCATTGTCCAGCCCCGGAAGGGCCGATGTGTACCCGCGCCAGCCCAGCCCGATCACGGATCGGTGCGACACGAGGGAGAACAGCTCGGGAAGGCGCGCCAGGCGGATGGATATCGAATTGGAGCGTGCAGCGGCAGTGAAAGCAGCGGTGACCACCCCTGGGTCCAGGGCGAGGAACACAAGGGCTGCTGCTGCGCTCACTCCCACTCCTATGCGGACCCGCCTGTCCCCTCCCAGCAGGACCACTCCTAGGATCGCAGCGATCACAGCCACCTCTGCGCTGCGGGAAGATGTGAGTAAGATGCCAGCCACGAGCGCGACCGGGAGCAGGATTGGAGTGAGGCGGCGGTAGCCTGACGCTCTACGTCTTAGGGACACAGCCATCGCGAATGCCAACGGCAGCATAAAGGCCAGCACCCAGCCGTACTCGAGGGAGAACTGGGCGGCCACCTGGACCCTCACCGCTCCCGCTCTGGATGCAAGCGGAGCCGCTCCTGGGCTCGCTTGCTGGGATGCCAGGTGCTCGAAGAGAAAATGCGACCACCCTGCGCCCGTGATGCGCTCGATCACCGCCACCACGATGGTGGCTCCCACCAGCCCTGCAACCAACCGTGCAACACGCCATGCGCCTATGGTTCGCGCAACCGCAAGAGTGACTACGAACACCACCGCAGCATCTAGAAGGCGCAGCCATTCAGACGCATCGGCCACGAAAGACACTGAGCTGGGAGCAAGTATGACCCCGTCTAAATATCCCACCACGAGCCAGACCGCAAGAGCCGCATGGATCCGGCTTGGCCGCAATGAGGTGACAGAGGGCTCCCCTGGTCGCCCGAGGCGCCAGAGCAGCCGGAAAGCGAAGGCGTAAAGCACCAGGCGGGTTACAAGCAGGACGTGGGGGGCTCCGGGCATACCAAGAGTGCCTGGCACGAAGAGCCATGTTGCAAGAACCGTGGCAAATGCCAGCTCTAATGGTCCAAGAAAGACCACCAAGATCCCTGCAATGGTGGCGAGAAATATGCCGGCTGCAGGCACGATTGGGTCAGGTCACCAGGCCACGGTGACCGATTAGCTGGGCTGCCGCGTAGGCAAGCGCAAATCCTGCCAGAGCCATGGCCGCTGCCACGCCGGCTGCTTCGCCCTTCGATGGCCCGGACTCTGTGGCTGGGCTGGCCGGGTCGGCGACACGGATCGAGAACTGGTCTGTTGGCGGTATGCCAAAAGTGGTGTTCTCCGAGATCACATAAGAGTGGATCTCGGCTGCAAGGGCAGCGGACAGCCGGCGGGCCTCTGTGGGGTTCGACCAGCGACCGTAGACGTCTATGAGCAGCGTGGCAGGTGATGGAAAGGCAGCGGTGTTGGCGAGCACCTGAGAGGCGCTGAGATGCAGCTTTGTGGCTACGGGCTTTGCCATAAGATCGGTGCCCGCGAGCGCCGTGTACTTGTAGCGCAGCTGGTCTAGCTTGAGCAGCTGGCTTGGATCTCCTGCTGCTGCAAGGCCGTAGGGGTCGTCAATTACCATCACGGTCCTGCTGGTCCAGTACGTAGGACCCCGTAGCACCAGGAACGCTCCAGCCGCAGCTAGCACCACGGCTGCAACAGCCGATACGAGCAGAGCTTTGCGAGGGCTGTCCTTCAAAGTGGCCCAGATCCGTCGCTGGAGCTCACCTTGAAGCTGGTTGGAACGTCCACGCCTGGCTCTTCCCTGATCGCCATGGCTTG
The DNA here is from genome assembly GCA_023379605.1 of Actinomycetota bacterium. GTDB lineage: Bacteria > Actinomycetota > Acidimicrobiia > Acidimicrobiales > JAMCQF01 > JAMCQF01. The sequence goes on along the minus strand of JAMCQF010000014.1, from coordinate 11,462 downwards.
GGGCAGTCCAGTTAGGCTTTCCTTTGCCCTGCGAGGATAGGGCAGAGGTGGGCAAGGGGCCACGGTCGGGAGGTTGAGAGGATCGCGGCACAGGTCCGGGCAAGGGGCCACGGTCGGGAGGTTGAGAGGATCGCGGCACAGGTCCGGGGAGGATTGGCCTGGCTGCTAGAGGAGGTAGGGGATCTACGGGGGAGGTTCTGTCTTTGCCTTCGGCTGTAGTGTCTGCGTTGGGTGGCACTTGGCGTGCGGAGGCTGGCTTCCCCGGGGTCTTTGCACCACTCCGCCCATCTCTACCAGGCCTTGGCTGGGACTGGCGGTCTTGTGTCACCTGAGACCTCTCCACCTCTGAGAGCTCTTCGGTAGGGTTTTCGTTCTCCATATACGGACTTCTTCGCCCCTTTTGCCGTCATCTATCCTGGCCCCTGGCGCCACCAGTGCAATAGCTGCTCATGGGACGGTCAATACCGTAGCTGTTTTCCCTCTTTGACACATGGCGAGCCGGCCGCGATCCACAAAGGAAGCGGATCCAAGCCCAGGCTGCCTGCGACAATCGCTGATGCGCCAACCCATCACGAGCGCTGCGCAGAGGTAGCGGATGAAATCCTGCGGGTAAAGAGATCCAAGGGCGCTCAGATACCCGGTTGACTGAGAGGCGCTGCATGGACAAGAGTTGCACCATCGATGGTGAGAGCCTCCTATGTGACCAAGGAGAGCCCTGTGGGCCTGCAGGGCAAAGCGACGGTGATCTCTGGCGGCTCCGCTTGGGGCACTTTAAGGCGCTCCAAGCCCAGGCGAGCGGTGATTGTCTGTCATTCTGCGGGCCAGCGCCACACAGATCAGGCCCAAGCCGCATGGTGGCCAGTTCCGCGAGCTCTGGCAGCTACCGGGAGGTTCATGTGCTTAGCCGGTGACTTTGGAGATCCCACAGTGGATCTCGGTCCCGTCTCGAGCAGGTACTCCTGGGGCAACGACAATGCGATTGAGTCAGTGAGTCGAGCCTACGACTGGTTGCAGAGCCCATCGAGCGGGGCCAAGCAGGGGAAGGTGCTCCTCGCAGCCACTTCGATGGGCGCCGTGCTGGCGCTCAACTGGGCGATCAGATATCGCTCCGCCGTAGCTGCGGTGATCCTGGGCTGCCCTGTGTTGGACCTAGAGGACGTGTACGCGAACGACAAAGGGGGCTTGGGACCCTCCATCGCAGCTGCCTACGGAGTTATCTATCCAAGGTCTCTGCCTGAGATCCAGACGCACTCGCCAGCGAGGTACCCAGCGGATCTAGCCGGCATCCCCATCAAGATATATGCGAGCAGCGATGATCCAATTGCCTCGGATACCCCCTTTTGTAACACATGGGCGAAGGCGGTGGGCTCGGGTGGCTTGGTGAGCGTTTTCGACCTCGGCGCTGTCCAGCACTGGCCCGTCTCGACGCCTGTTAAGGATGCACTGGAGTTCTCCCGCATATTTGCATGACCTGGCTCGAGCAGCCGACCAGTTCGACCAGCCAAGCAGGCCGCCTTGGTGCGATGCTGGCTCGAAGCTCAGCCCGGCTGAGCGGCCCACCCCGATCTGATCCCGAACGACGCGAAGAGTGCGATGCTGGCTCGAAGCTCAGCCCGACTGAGATTAGGAGCTTCTCAGAGGAACTCTGCCAGCTCAGATGTCGATATCCCCGGAGCACCCATGGCTCTTAGTATCCTTTGAGCCACCTTCTCCCAGGTAAAGCCAGCCGAGCGCTCCATAGCCAGCGCACCGAGGGACCTGGCTGTGTCCGCATCAGCCATGTGGCGCATGGCCGAGTAGATCGCTAAGTCATCGTAGGGATCGACGAGAATCCCGCCAGCTCCCACCGAATCGGCGGTCCCACCAATTGCTGTGGCGATAGAGGCTATCCCTGCAGCTGCAGCCTCTACGTAGACGATGCCGAACGGCTCCACAAGCGAGGGTACGACCAGGCATGTGGCTTTCTCGAACAGCCGCGCGAGCCCTATCCGGCCCTCTGGCTCGTCGAAGGCAAAGGGACCCTGTGCCATTCGCCCGTGACCGGTCACTCCCGCCAACTCCACGGGAGGGTGGTTGCCAACCAAGTCCAGCTGGGCGCCTGGGCAGCTTTTCTTAAGGCGCGCAAAGGCCCTAAGGACAGCGTCTCCGTTCTTGCGCCCCCAGTCGTTGCCGACAAAGAGGAAGTGGGGCTCTGACCAGTCACGCTCTGGAGGCGGTGAAACCTCGATGTTGCGGCCGTAGCCGATCACATGGACTTTGCGGGCCGGTATCCCGTGCTCTTGCACCAGCGAGTGTGCTGCCCATCTAGAAGCCACGCAGCAGGCCGAGGCCTTGCGATGCAGCCTTAGCTGCTGGCGTACCACAGAGGCCAGTCCGCGCTTGGTGAGGCCCGGCAGGCCGAAGGAGCCGGCCATAGCGGTGCCCATGGATACGAGCTGGGCTGGAGATATCTCAGCTAACGAGATTATTTTGCCGCTCACAGGTCGTCCGTACGCTCCTGCCGGATGGAGCCACCAAGAGGAGCCCCCCATTGTCCGAGCGCGCCAGGTGAGATTGGAAAGTGCTGTGATAGCTCTCATCTCGGCCCGCAGGGTCCAGGTCTCTCCGAGCCTGTCGGTGGCGGCGAGCCACCTTCGGGCGGCCCTGGTTGCCAGCGGCCAGGGCGTGGCATCCAAATAGCCAGTTTGCAATCCCAGCCTGCCAAGCTGGTCCAAGACGTTGCTCAGCATGCCCGACCAGACTGTCCTGTCGTCTGGATCGAAGAAGGCTCCCACAAGGGTTACCTTGAGTGGCAAGCAGCCGCTTTGTCCACTGGAAGGTGGCGTTTTACTACTACAGCTCCTTTTCAAGTTGTGAAGCCCATCACAGCCGTTCCAGCCTGTGGGCTCGAGCTAATGTGCCCATTTACCTGTGGGCTCGAGGAGGCGCTCATGGCCGCTATCCGAGGAAATCTATGTCTGTGAGTGGGTTTGCAGAAAAGGCGCTCATGGCCTAGATCTTCCCAAAGCTTGGAGGATGGGCACATCGGGCGGTCTCGGGGTTCCACGGCCCGACACAGCCACAAGATGCCATTGTATCAACCTGCCAGCCAGCCTAGCTGTGTCCAAAGCCTTGGCTGTCTCCTGCCCGCCGCGGACCAAGGTCGACCTGAGCTCGCTTGAAAGGGCCAGTCGGTGCAAAGCTGCCGTCAGCTCCTCGGCCGAGCCTGGGCTGAAGACAAGGCAGTTGAACCCCTCTGAGAGGAACTCCGCGGAGCCACCAGTGGCTGTGGCAACCACCGGGGTCCCAGACGCCATGGCTTCGAGCGGCACAAGCCCGAAGGGCTCATCCCAGGTGGGTGGGAAGATGAGAACGTCAGCACGCCTATAGCTACGGGCCAGCTGAGAGCGCTCGGCAACGCTGAAGGTCACCCTTTCAGCGACGCCCAAGGCTTCAGCCAAGCGGGCCAACTCGGCCTTGTGGCGGGCGTCGCCGCGCCCTATGACTTCAAGGGTCGCTGTCTTTGGGCACAGCGCAAGGGCTTGGATTGCAGTGGCTATTCCCTTGCGAGGGTCTATCCGTCCTACGTATAGCAGGCGATAGCCAAAAGGCCGGTCTGGCACAGGACAAGACATGGGAAAGTCTCCCCTGTCTATGCCGGAGTACACCACTCCAGAGTCCTCAAAGCTCCAAGGAGAGGTCCGACGGAGGATGTCTCTTAAGGAACCGCTCACAAAGCAGCTTGGCCCAATAGCATCCAGATCTGGTAACGATGTAGGTGATCTCGCTACTTTGCCAGCCAGTGCTGCCAAGCGGCGACGCTTGACGAACAACCTCATCCAAGCGTCGGTCTCAACGGCGTAGGCAGGCCACTCGTCACATATGACCAGCACAGAGGGGACACCGGCCCTGCCCAGAGCAGTGAGAAGCCCCAATGACATCGCTCCCATCGCCCATACCGAGACCACCTCGGGTCGCAGATCACAAAGGGCCCTTTTCAAGCTGCGCTGGTTCGAGCGCTCCCAGGCGATCCTTACCCACAACGGTGGGCTCAGCAATTCATGGTCATTCCAGTAGATCTTGAGCTCCCGGCGTACCGCGTCGGGCTCGTCGCGATGGGTACCTGCTACACCGCTGAGCTTGAAATCGCTGGTTAGCACCATCACATCGTGTCCAGAAGTTTTCCATCGGTCTACCACATCGCGGCAGGAGAGCTCGTAGCCGCCAAGTGCATGTGGGGGATAGAGGTTTGTAAGGACTAAGATCCGCAAGACTGAGCCGGACCTTGGACAGAATAGTGAGCGTCAGGTTCCCCACCATGGTCGTCCAGCGGGCTTGGCGCAGATACGTAGCAGGACAGGCTGGCAACATGGCTGCCTACAGGCTCTACGACATCGGTTTCCATCCACGTCCTGTCTTGGATGTCCCGCCAGGTCGTGACTACGGTAAAGGTCGGCAGTCCAGGGTGCACCTGGCTTGCCACCTGCTTGCGCTCCGCCGACACGCTTTCCAGCACATCGAGCATCTCGCTTGCAGCTTCGGGGCCACGCCCGGTCCAATGACCCAGCGGGGTCGTCACCTCCAGCGCTGCCTCAGGCAGCAGGAGCTGAGCCAGGTCCTCTTGGTGGCGGAGGGATATGGACGCCAGGGTCTGGTCCACGGTTGCCTGAGCGAAGTTCAAGGAGTCAGACAGCTCGCGCTCTGAAATGCCGGGGGTGCTGCCCAGCATTGCCAGCTTCGCGTTGCGGACTCGCTGGCGTGCCATAGAGCGCCGATCGGGGTCGAGCACGGCTCGGGCAAGCGAAAGCACCCTTATCTTTTGGCTTTCGCGCTCGTGTGGCAGCGGTGCTGGCTCTAGCTCCAGGTCATTTTGGCTCCCGTAGCCGAAAGCTTCCATCGCTTCCCGGGCGATTTTCCAGAAGGTCTCCAGCTGGGCGGGGCTCAGGGATCCGCGCCATTTGCCAGCAGCTATCGCAGGGTTGGTCGGATCTGTGTCAAAGGGAACCGCCATAGCTTCAAGCGCAGCCCTCACAGAGCCTTGAGAGGGCTCAAAGCCCAAGTGCTCCAACAGCTCGCTTACATTATCAGATGGGTCACCCAGCAGATCCTCGTAGCGCACCTCGAAGTAGCTGTCGAGCTCCTCACCTCCAGCGCGGGCCTGCATGACAGTGGAGCTCCACTCCTTGGCTGCGTCTTGGACAGTTGAAGGTCCCCACGGTTGAGATAGCAACGATCGAACGACGTCTCGCCCGTCGCGCACTATGTGCACCACGCAGGCATCGGGGTATACGGCACCGATGAGCGGCAGATGGTGAGCATGCCAGGGAGTGCGCTCGAGGATGCGTGACGTGGGTCCGTCCAAAGCTGAGGCCAGCCCGAGAAACAGCCGATCGCAGAGATCTCTGACAGCGTCCAAGAACAGGTCGCGGTCTACATAGAGTGCACCGGAGCGGGCTGAGGCAGCTGCCCCGTGATGGACGCGCTCAGCCAGAGGCGCTATCCCGTAGGCAAAGAGGTGGGTCTCTGATGGGACAGAGAGGACCCCCGGCTGTGATGCGATGGCCCGCTGGATCCACTTGGTGCCGCTGCGCCGCGCGCCAACTACAAAGATCATCCGGTTGCGCAACTGGCTGTCCTTACGTCCCACCGCTTCTCTCCTCAAGCCGGCTTAACACTCTAGGCCAACCACTGCCTTAGGGCTAGGCATGGAGCGCTTCGGTTGGAGACCAGACATCACTCTCGCATGGGTCAGCTCTTGGCGGGCCCGGCGCTCCATGGGGAGCTTTGGGCTACATATCCGGTACCTGCGGGCCGAGTTGGGATCTTTGAGCGACCGTGGGGCACTGCGGCGTGGCTTGGAACCACTGCAATCCTACCGCTGTAGTCGATCCGGTTCAGCATGAGATGGATACCTTGGCTGGCCAGGGCATAGAGATACTCATCTGTAGCGCGCCGGGCGCCTTGCCAATGGCCATAGTCGTCCACTATCAAGATCCCACCTTGGGCGATCCGGGGGTAGAGGTGCTCGAGCTCATGACGAGTCGAGCTGTAGTAGTCGGTGTCCAGACGTAGCAACGCTATCTCTTCTGGCGCGCTGTCAGGTATGGTCTGCTCTACAAGCCCTTGGACAAATACCAATCTCTCAGGTGGATAGCCAGTGGAGTACAGGAGATGCTTTAGGCTGCTGAGAGGTAGGTAGGCGTAATCGGAGGCATCTACCTGTCCTGAGTCGAGCAAGGCGTGGTAGTAGCGAGCGGGAGTCCCCGAGATGTCCACGTCCTCAGGACCTGGCGGGGGCATCGCCGTGAAGGTGTCAAAGAGATATATATCTCTGTCGTTCACCCCTTCGGACTGGAGCGTGCCTATCATGGCGAGCACGCTCCCGCCACGCCATACCCCGCACTCGACGAACGCGCCCTGGACGCCAGCACGGACCAGGTAGCGGACTGCCTCGCACAGGGCTGCCACACGCTCTGGGGAAGTGAGCGTGAGACCTTTTACCTGAGCGACGGTCTTTGCTATATGGCTATCGAAATCGATGGGAAGCTCCAGCTGGTTGGCTGACCCAGTGCCTCTTTGGACCCGCACCACGTCCAGCCCCAGCGGGTTGAGAGCTTTTCTCACCGGTTCTTTTAGGACCTTGGCGAGGGCGCTCGCAGCACGCTTGGCGGCCGCTCCAGCGGCCCTGCGTGCCACAGAACCTCCCAGGCCTGGCTGGCTTGCCCTACCTTGGCTCAAAGAGCCACCTCGCAAGAGAACGGGCCTGGCCAGATCCCCTGAGGAGGCTGGGCTGCAACCGCAGGGCCGGTCTTGCGAGCGGTCATCATGAGGTGACAGCCCATCCGCTTTATCATAGGCAGCCGTCGCGCAACTGCTTCTATCATGTCCACTGCCTGCTTGCCGAGCTCGCCTCTCGCCTCTAGAGCCTTGGCAGTAGCGCTTTGGGGAGGCGGGAACTCAAAGGTAGACCATCTGATCCTAGACAGGCCCGCGGCGGCGAAAAGGGAAGTCGTCTCGGCCTGTATGTGGTGGGTGTGGGGCACGTAGATTTCTGTGAGGGTCCCATCTATTGACACCTGCTCGACAGGTTCGGGCCATACCCAGGGCCGAAGCGAGATCAGGCGAGGGTGGGTTGCCCCAAGGGCTTTCTCGGCCCAGGGTAGGAGGTGGCTGAGCGGAGAGCGCAGGGGCACCTCCGAGGCGTTGTTGGTGGTCATAACGAAAACCCCACCAGGCTTTAATACCCTGGCAATCTCCCAGACTGCGAGCTCGGGGCGGAGCAGATGCTCTATCACCTCGCTCATGACCACCACATCCACTGATCCGTCCCTGATAGGTAAGGTTTCGGCCCCAGCCTGGACAAATGAGGTTCGCAGCCGCCCAACCTTTGAAGGTGAGCGGCTCATCTCGGCCTCTGTGTCAACCAATGAAGTGCTCAATGGCCCCCTGGAGGTGGCGCAATCGTGCTTTTTCGCAGCGAAGCTCACCTGATGCCACCCGTACTCTATGCCAATGTAGTGAGCGTCCAAGTGCTGAAGCCGATCTGCCAAAGCTGCCGAGCCGCATCCTATGTCAGCCACGGTTCCTCCAGGCAGGAGGTGGCCAAGCACCTCTTTGGCTACGAGGTCGTAGCGCATCTCGTGCCGGTGCCTGTGATAGGCGCCCCAGATCTCGAGCTCCTCTTCTATGGTGGGGACTCTCTCGTTGTAGTGCCTGCGGTATGACTCGAAAGAGGCTGTGGCCATTAGCTGGCGCTCATGGGCAGTTTGAGCATGGCCCGATCTGCGATAGCGAGCCCAAACAGCTCCCCAGAACCCGCAAAGGGCTAAGGCTGCCGCAGCCTTGTGGGCAGCGGGGGTCCTTTTGCGCGCGATGACGGCGATCAGAAAGGCCGGCAGGCCGTTGCGCACCAGAGACCTTACCGCCGAGCTCACGGTCGGCAGTCTGGCATCCGTGGCGCCGCCGGGCAACGCAGGCGATCTTTTAGCCTAGCTTTTACCAGTGAGGCTCACTGGCGGGCTCGCTTGGCTCCCAGCGCTTTTGGCAAGCTTTGAGCAGATCTTCCAGCACTGAGGCTGGAATTGTGGTCATCTTCCTTGCCCTACAATGGGCGAGGTGTCGAGCACAGCCCCGACAGGTTCCTTTGAAGGCCGCTCATATCTGGAGCTAACCGGCGAGTCCACATCGCCGGCCAGGCTGGCACGCTCGGTGTGGGCAAGCAGGGGCCTGCTGGCCATTCTCGCGCGAAAGGAGTTCCAGGTCCGCTACCGTCGAGCTTCTTTTGGCCTTTTGTGGGCTGTGGGTCTGCCCCTGGTCCAGGCGCTTGTGATGGCGCTGGTGTTCTCCAAGGTCGCGCACATCCACGGTGCGCCGCACTACGTGGTGTTCGTGCTGTCTGGACTTGTAGGCTGGACGTTCTTTAGCACTGCAATCAGCTCTGGATCGACGGCAGTTGTGGACAACAGCGAGCTCTCCAGCCGGATCTACTTCCCAAGAGCACTGCTGGCATTGGTCTCGGTGGCATCTAACCTCTATGGGTTCGTGGTCACCCTTGTCATAGTGATAGTGCTATGTCCTATACTCAATGTGGGCCTTGGTGCATCGATATGGCTGGTGATCCCGGCGAGCCTACTCATGGTGGGCTTGGCCACCACCTTCTCTCTCGTTGCCTCCGCTTTGCAGGTGTACTTCCGAGACATTCGCTACATAGTCTCTGCTGCTGTCATTGTCTGGTTCTACGTGACCCCTATCATCTACCCATCCAGCGCGGTACCTGGGAAGCTGAGACTTGCAGTGCAGCTAAATCCCGTCACAGAGGTGGTGGCACTTTTCCACGCGGCAACCGTAGGCGGTTCCATAACCGGCCTGCCGCTGGTCTCCTCGCTGGTGTGGCTGGCCGTGCTGGCCGTGCTGGCCGTGTACCTTCAATGCCGCTACGATCGGGTGTTCGCGGACCTGCTGTGAGCATTTGGGTGATCTTGCATATCTGTGAATGCAATCGAGGCGAGCTGTGCTGAAGCCAGGGACGGCCATAGCCATGTCCAAAGTGGGCAAGCGCTATACCAAATATGACGACACGCCAATGCTTTTGACCTCCGCTCTGCATTTCCGTCCGCGGACTCGTCGCGGCAGGCTCTGGGCACTGCGAGGGGTGGATCTGGAGGTCTATGAAGGTGAGTCATTTGGCGTAATCGGCAGGAACGGGTCAGGCAAGTCAACAGCGTTGGGTCTCATGGCCGGCATCACCGCTCCCACCGAGGGATCGGTAGCCGTGAGAGGCCGGGTAGCTCCGCTCATACAGGTGGGCGTTGGATTCCACAAGGAGCTGACCGGTAGGGAGAACATATATGTAAACGGCACTATCCTGGGCCTCAGCCGCAGAGAGATAGATCGTAAGCTGGACGATATAATAGCATTTGCAGAGATAGATGACTTCTTGGACACCCCGGTAAAGTTCTATTCCTCTGGAATGTATGTACGGCTTGGATTTGCCGTAGCGATCCACGTAGAGCCCGACATCCTGCTTATTGACGAGGTCCTGGCTGTCGGGGACTATGCCTTCCAGATGAAATGCCACGAGCGCATGGGCCTGGTTCGCCAGTCCGGCACCACCGTGGTGGTGGTAAGCCACAACCTCGGTGTCATCCGCAAGATGTGCGAGAGGGTTCTCCTGCTGGACAAAGGCTCGCCCAAGTTCCTGGGCGCCCCCGCAGACGCCATCGCAAAGTTTCATGAGACGATGGAGCAGAGCGAGGAGCCCGACGTGGACATGACCACTGGCAAGCCGCTCGAGCGAGGCGTGCTGGCCATCCAGTCGCTGGAGGTGATCGGCCCTGATGGGCAGGGAACTGGTCATCTGGAGGCAGGATCTGATGCCAGGATCACGGTTGTGGCAAGGGTCCTAAAGCCTATGGATGACCTGGTAGTTGGCATAGCCATATTCTCTCAGAACGGTACGTGCGTCTACACAGACAGCTCGCTCGGCAAGCCGCTAGGGCCGGTCTTGGCCGGAGAGCTCTTTAGATGTACCGTTGCGCTCAAGGCAACCCTTCCTACTGGCAGCTATACGGTCGTCTCAAGTATATGGCGACCAGATATGAAGGCACGCCTGGCGGAGAGCCGCCATGTCACCTTCTTCGTGAACGGCCGTTCGACGGTGGGCGGCGTCTCTGACCTGGGGGGATCATTCTCGCTGGACCCATGCTCTGAGCCGAGCGGGCCAGCGGACCCGGAGGCGCTTTGACGGCCACTGCACATCCAGGCCCCAAGATGCCAGAGCGACTCAAGCGTCTCCCATGGAGCCTTGCATACCGCCAGGCACCACGGGCGGCTTCGTTCCTGCGCAGGATTGCTGTTGTCGCCACACACCAGCACTGTAGGGTGGAGTTTCTCGGTCCGGTGAGGCTTGGGCCGGGCTTCCATCTTGAGATCCCCGACAGGGGAACCCTCATAGTGGGCAGAGGTGTCGATCTGCGAAGGGGCTTTGTCTGCGAGATCTCAAATGATGGTCGCGTGACAATCGGGGACGGATGCATATTCACCTCCAATGCTCTTATCCAGTGCACGACATCAATAGACATTGGACCGCGTTGCATCTTCGCTCAGTCAGCTCTAATAGTTGATGGCTCGCACCGATTCCGCGACCCGGATAAGTATATCGCGGATCAAGGATATAACTACCGCCCGATCCGGATCGGGGAAGGGGTGGCTGTCATGGCCAAGTGCACGATCTTCGCGGATATAGGAGATCACACCATGGTCGGCGCCAACTCGGTGGTGTCTAGGGACCTGCCAGCCAGATGCCTGGCATTTGGGGCGCCAGCTCGACCGGTGGAGATGCTAGGTCTGCAATGAGAGGACTGAGCGCCGAGGACATAGCTGTGGTTATACCAACACGGGACCGGTGGGGGGTGCTCGCACGCACCTTGGACTCTTTGCAGCGGCAGAGCATCTCAGGGTTCACGACTGTGGTTGTGGTCGATGGCGATGACCAAAGACCGCCGGATCTGGGCGATGCAAGGATCGAGATAAAGGCACATCGCGGGCCCGGGGCAGCGCGCAACTGGGGGGTCCGTGCTACCAGCCAGGCATTGGTCCTCTTCTTGGGAGACGACATGGTGCCGGCAGCCAACCTTGTGGAAGCCCATCTTAAGGCCCATATCCGCCACAGCAGCTCTGATGCAGCTGTCCTGGGCCGGGCAAAGTGGCATCCAGAGGTAGCCTCTGGAGCCATCGAGCGGTGGCTGGAGTGGTCGCACACCCAGTTCAATTACGACTCCATCCAGGACGCCCATGCGGGTTTTGGGCGCTTTTACTCATGCAATGTCTCTTTGAAAAGAGATCTCTTTGAGCGGGTCGGCGGATTTGACGAGGACTTTACCTACTACTACGAGGACTTGGACCTGGGCTGGCGGTTGCATGAGCAGGGAATGACGCTCTTTTACGAGCCCGAGGCGCTCTGCTATCACCTTCACCGCTACGAC
>JAMCQF010000013.1 GCA_023379605.1 Actinomycetota bacterium | reverse complement strand
CGGTGGCGGCCGCTGCGATCACAAGACTTGCCGATATCGGGGCAAGCGGGGACAGGACCCGGGAGGGGCTACCATCTCCACGAGGAAGGTCTTGGTGCGAGCTCGAGATCGCACTAGCTGGGAGAAAGCCCGATGCAAGCGCATGTGACCGCCTGAGGGAGAACCCAACGGTCTTTGGACCCACCCTGCCCAGAGCGAAACGTCCTGTCATGGACCAAGGCGTGGCGCCGCTTAGGGTGCCATAAGGGGAATGTGCGCTGCGTGGGGCTGTGGAGGTGGCCGTGCTTAGGGGATCCCCCTCTGGGTCCACGATGGTCGCCACTACCGGCTCAGGTGCTTCTGCATCGCCGAAGATCTCCTCTACTGTTACGCCCAGGACTCGGGCAATGGAGATTGCCACCCTGAGTGAGGGATCCCACCGCCCAGATTCAATCCCTGCGATGGACTGCCTGCTCACGTGCGCTTGCTGGGCAAGCTGGTCTTGGGACATTCGCCGGGCAAGGCGAGCCAACCTCAGGCGGTTTCCCCGCTCGCCTGCTGGCCTTGGGTCACCATCTTGGTCTGCAGTCGGATTTTTCGGTCTGGGGCTCATCTACTCTCAACGCGGTTGCCATCTAGATTGAACCGAGGGGGATCCAAGATGGTGACAGAGAGCTGCTGGTGAGCATAGTAGCGCTGTGGAGCCACGAAGCTGAACTGCTCGCCAAGGTACTCACACAAAAGCTCCCACCCAGGACCTGAAGGCCATGAGTCCAAGATCCTCACCTGTGCTCTTATGTCTTTGGGCCCAACCACAACTCTCTCACCGGTAACCACTCGAGCTGGATGTACACCTATTCGGCGGTTGCCCACAAGCTTAGGATCCTCTGGGGGAAATCCACGATAGCCGAGCAGCTCGGCTATCCGGCGAGTTGCCGGCTCAAGGACGACCTGGCTCGGTCCGTCGATCTGGACGATCCTTCCTCTATCGATGACGCCAATCCTGTCTGCGAATGCCTGAGCCTCGGCAAGCTCATGAGTGACGAGTATGGTGGGAAGCTGCCTTGCAACTGCGATGTCACCAACTATGCCAGCAAGCTGGGTGCGCAACGACAGGTCCAGTCCTACAAATGGTTCGTCGAGCAGTAGGGCGCGGCACGGGCCCAGTAGGACTCTTGCAAGCGCTGCCCGTTGGGCTTGGCCACCCGAGAGCGTCGCCGGAGAACGGTCTAGCAGCTCTTTGATCCCGATCTGCTCGGACAGTTCTTCGAGCTCTTTTGTACTGGCGCCCGCGTATCGAAGGTTCTGCCTTACGCTTAGATGGGGAAAGAGCCCAGCGCGCTGGCGCAGGAGCCCCAGATGCCTGTGCCTGAGGGGAACTTGCCTGCGAGGATGTCGAGTAGAGCTGAGCACGGTGGAACCAAGCACCACTGTCCCCTTATGTATGCGTACCAGGCCCGCGAGTGCATTTAGCACTGTGGTCTTGCCTGCGCCGGAGGGACCAAAGAGTGCGAAGCGCTCACCTTGACCCACCTGGAAGTTGGCGGCCACCGTCTGGTCCCTGCGTAAGATCTCGATGTCAACCTCTAGCACGTGCACTCCAAAGGTAGGCGGCCACGGGCACAGGGAGCGCTACGGCGATCAATAGCAGTGCAAAGGGCAGGGCGTAGGGCAGCCCTCGTTCTTCAAGGGTGGTCCAAACCTGCATGGGTAGCCCGTAGGGGTGGTACGCGACTATAAGCACAGCCCCGAAGGCACCCATGGCTCTAGCCCAAGCCACCGCCAGAGCGTTCGCGAGCCCTGGCGAAGCAAGAGGGAGAGTCACCCTGTAGAACGTTCTTGTTGGTCTATCGCCCAAAAGTGCCGCGTTATCCTCGTGTGCTGGGTCAACTGCTGCAAATGCCGCCTGGGCACCCAGCAAGTAGTAGGGCGCTGCCTCGTAGGATTCTGCCACCACCAGGGCAAAGAACGTGTCCGACGCGCTCAGATGAAGCTCGGATAGGCCGTGGCCTACCGGAGTCAGAGGACCCGCCATCAGCACTAGGAGGAGCCCGAGAACAAGGGGCGGGACTAGGAGCATGAGCAGGATGCCTGTCTCCCATATCCGCGTGGCTGGTAGGCGCCTGCGAGCGAGCAGCCAGGCCAGGGGCGTGCACACCACCACCAGGACTCCAAGGGTGATAGAGCTAGCCTCGACGGAGGTAACAAGGGGCTGGAGAGCTTGGGGAAGGGAGAGAGAGCGGCTGATTGATGCGGGTGATACGTGGGCCGCCAGCGCACCGAGGGGCCCGAGGATGACTAACCAGATGATGATGGCCCCAGTGATGGAGATCACAGCGCCGGCCTTTGAGATGGCCATTGCGAAAGGGCGCCGTTTAAGCATCTCCCCAGAAGGCGGTGGTGCCAGTGCGGTCACCGGGTCCCTTAGCTGGAGCTCACTGGCGCCATCGAGCCAGGACGGCTCGAATCTGCTGAGGGGCAGATCGAGTCGAGCCGAACAGCTTCGGTCTGAGCATGTCGTAGCCAGCTTTGGTCATAAGGGTCTCTCCGGTGGGTGAGAGCACAAAGGCTACGAAGGCCTCGGCGGCTTGACTTATACCCCCAGGAGGTCCGAGGGTGGTGATGTCAACTGTTAGAGCCGTGCCGTGGACAACTTTTCCCGTGGGAAGGCGGATCGAGGCCGATGCGTAGCCGCGATCATTAGATGGATTGCCGAAGTTGATTTGAGCCGGCAGGGCCACGTATGGAAGGTGGAACTGGAGCGCCTGAGAGAGAAAGGCGCTCGCCGCATCTAGCTGCCCGGCTTGAAGTTGAGCGTCCAGGGCTGTCTCGGCGAAGATCTGCCGTGGGTTCTCGGTGGGACCCAGGACCTTTTTCGCCGTGGTTGGGGGCAGGTGGAAGTACCGTTGGGCGAGCTCCACCATCTCCACGAATGCCTGCCCCTGTGGGTCGGTTTCTGGATTGGTCCGCCCGAGCAGGAAGCCCGGCGACGCCATCACTGTGAAAAGAGAGGCTAAGGGCTTACTTCCTCTAGCAATGGCTCTCAGCTCGGGCGCGTACTTAGTAGAGGGATTGTACGCAACTACCAAAGGCGAGCTCGCAAACTGCACGTAGTAGCGAGTGAGGCTCGGTTCTAGGAGCCCGATAGGCCCGCCACCTACGGACTCAAAGACATTTGGGTGGATTATGTTGCCCGCTATCTCTCGTGCCAGGCCGAAGGAGCCACCAGCCCTGCCTGAGAAGCCGGCCCCGGTCATGGAAGTGAACCTGGGACCGATCTGGGTCTGGTTGACCAGCTCAAGCGAACCGGCATAGGCGACCTCTGCTGTGCCGCTTGCTTGCCCAAGTAGGGGTTGGGAGCCGACCTTGCTCGCAGTGCCCAGCGCAGCTGAGCTCGTAGCAGCACTTAAGTGAGAGCTGGAAGAACACCCAGATAAGCCCGGTAGAAGCAGGGCCAATATAGAGGCCCATCCAACAGCCCAACGCATCCGAGCGCCTCTGCAGGCGGCGGTATGCCGAAGTCGCCTAAGAGATCCAGTCACGACCACCTAAGCTACGTGGGACAGTGGAGCTAGTCAAACGCTAGTCTCACTTGACTCTGGTTTGGTCCACTCCTTCGGCTCTGTGAGACACGGTGGCAATCGCCATGCACAAGGCGATTGTGCAAGAGAGCTTGACTGCTCAGCTGGCTAATGCATCAGGTCGATCTTCGGCGCTCATAGGGCGCGGTGTCCATCGTCGGGTAGCGCGCCTGGATGCCAGCTATGGTTTCTTGATTCCAGTAAGGATCGCCAACGGGCGGGAACCCGACGAGCTCACGTTGCTCTGGGGTTGCCTGCTCCAGGAAACGGTCCATCTCCGGCCTGCCTCCGTCGTGCTGGAACGTGCACTGGCCTGCCCAGCGCATCCTGGCGTTGCGCCAGCTCATGTGGTGTGAGAAGCGGACACCTTCACTTGCATGCATCGCCGAGCCCCTGTGAAAGGTGCGCATCGAGTAAAGCAGCGCAGAGCCGGCTGGAACCGTGACTGGGATCTCATTGCTGTAGAGGTCCTGGAATTCCGTCCGGGGCCGGAAGAACGGGACCAGCGGGTCGGCCTTTGTGTGCTGCTGGGAGACAACGTAGGTCGGACCCAGATCAATTGTGACATCGGTGTAATAGATAATGCACGGAAGGTCCACTATTTGCTCATCGCGGGTGGGATAGGCAAGGGTGTTGTTCCAGTAGTCAACGTGCAGCTCTTGTTCATGGTCTCCAGTGCCCGCGTACTTTCCTCTCAGCCTGGAGTGGCTCAGAGCAACGTCGTCGGTGGCTAGAAGCTGACGTGCAAGTGCTATGAGCACCCGATGAGTGCAGATCCCGTTCAAAGCGCTGCCAGCAAAAGGAAAGGACTGCACAGGCCAGTTATTGGTGGCGGCCATGAGGGCACTGTATCGATTGGGGTCCGCGCTGTATTGGTCCCAGCTCGGCAGGTACATGGCAATGTTCTCTCTGACTGCGGCCAGTTCAAGGCTGTCCAAGAGGTGCTCAATGACGACATAGCCGTGAGCGTGCCAGCGTTCGAGCTCGTCATCTGAAATGGCTCTCATGATTATTTGTATATACCAGCCAAGCTGGGAACGCCCAATGGCCTATTTAACAGGGTCCTTTGCAACCCACACCTCTGTGTGGCCCCACTTGGTGGCTGTCCTGCCCAGCACCTCTGTGAGCGCTGCTCCAATCCCAGCCGAGCCAACGAACCCAGCACGAACCACGACAGCGGCGACATCCAGGCGCTTTAGCTCAAGCCTGGATGCTGAAAGGGTCGAGCGGTCCAAGGGCAACGCCAGCTTACCAAGCTCGGCTGCTGCAAAGAGCTCGGTCAGGGCATTAGCGCCTGGCTGCTCGCTTGGGTGACCATCCACGCCAGGGACGATGCCATATCCTCCGATTAGACGGTACGGGATACCAGAAATAGCCTGATATGTAAGAGCAGTGGCATCATATCCAGAGGGCAATGGATATTCCAGCAGAACTGATCCTGCTGAAAGCATGGTTATTGGGCTGCTGCGAAAGGCAGTCGGCAGGTATATGTTCTTTACCGGGAAGGGTCCTTGGACATTGGGGGCAAGGGAGATCACGATCACGGCTGCGGTCAACAGGGAGACTTGCGAAGACCCGTTTCTATAGGTATGGCCACCATCTGGCCAGTGAACCACTCGCAGCCTGTCGAGGACTATGGCAGCTGCCATTCCTATAAAAAAATCGCTGAATGCAGCAAACCGGCTCATCACCAGGTCATCAAAGAGTGGAAGGTGCTCCATAGCCAGGCCTGGAAGTGCCATTGCGGTCGAGCGGTTCCCGATATGCAAGTGGTAGCCCAGCGAAAGCATCACTGCAACTGCTCCCATGATGCAGGAAAATCTCAGCATGGGCACAGACCTGCAGGCAAGCGGGGCAATGATCAGCACACCGAGCAGCACAACACCTAGGTAGTCGCCGTCTCCACCGCTTATGAAGCCAACCCCAGGGGTCTCACCGTGCGGCAGGACCAGGGAGCGAAGGCTCGCAACCAGATCTCCCATGAAAGGCCAGACGGGACCCAGGTAGTGGCGCGGACCATCCAGGAAGAACCAACCTGGATAGGCAAGGGCGCCAGCTGAGAGGGCCGCTGCGACGCCAATAGATCCAAGCGCGTGGCGAGCATGTGAGGCCAGCTTCCTGCCTGCCATGAGGGCAAGCAAAAAGACGCCTATTACCGAGAGCACCAAGCAGATTGCGAGCATCTCAAGGGAAATGAAAAACTGTGCCGCAATCGCCAGGAAGAGAAGTATCCCATCATGGGTGAAGGAACGCTGCTGGTTGACGAGAATGTCCTCTAGGGCCATGAAGATGAGCACTGGAACTGCGAGGAGCGTGAGGTTGAAGTGGCCAAAACGGAGGTCTGTGAGCTCAAATGGCCCGAATCCGTACACAAGGCCACCTATGAAGCACGCAGGTGGCCATAGAACATGACGTCTTATAGCGATATATGCAGCCAAAGCGCTGGTTGCAGGAGCTAGCAGCATCAGCAGGTTGAAAGATGTCACGGGTCCGAAAAGCACTGTTATAGGGGAGAGGATGAGCGAGGGCAGCAGGATAGAGGTGTTGGCCATGAGATTCACCCCATTTGGAGCGAAGAGGTCATGGCTGAACAGAGGGTTGTCACCTGCTCCTATGGCATGGGGAAGCCAGGCTAGATAGAACAGAGCCTGTGAGGGATCCCCAGAGCCAGCCACCATGGCGTGGCCAAAGCCTGACTGCAACGCGTGGATGCTCATCACAACACCCAAGATGAGGTAGCCCATAGCTGCCAGGGCCAGCGATGAGAGCGGGAGGATCGAGTGCTTGCTGTGCGGTCTAGCCCTGGTCGATGGGGTGCACACGTTTGAGCACGCTAGTCCCGCATGCTTGGGCAAGGGGGTTGAGGGTCCCCGCAACTGGTTGCATCAGCCGGTAGCCTCTCTTAGATGGGAAGACGCCTTCTTCAAGCCACCTCAGG
This sequence comes from Actinomycetota bacterium, assembly GCA_023379605.1. GTDB lineage: Bacteria > Actinomycetota > Acidimicrobiia > Acidimicrobiales > JAMCQF01 > JAMCQF01. The sequence goes on along the minus strand of JAMCQF010000013.1, from coordinate 10,441 downwards.
ACTCTGCGGGTGCCTTGCGGTCCTCGGTCTGTTGCTGGCACCGGCTGGCCCAGCCAGCGCCTCAGCCAGCTCATCAGCCAGCGCCTCAATTGTCACAGTGGCTGGAAACGGGATAGCTGGCTACTCGGGCAACGGAGGTCCTGCGACACAAGCGAAGCTCGATCAGCCTTTCGCGACAGCAATAAGCAGCTCCAATGGGCTGTTGATTGCAGACTACGCCAGTTGTGTCGTCCAAGAAGTGTCCCTGGCCAGCGACACCATTACCACCGTCGCTGGGGACGGTACCTGTGGCAACAGTGGTATGGGCGGTCTGGCAACCGCTGCATCTATCGGCAACCCAGGGGGTTTGGCCACCTATGGGAACGCGCTCTACATCTCGGACCCAAATGCCTGCACGGTCCTGGAGGTGGACAGCGCTGGGACCATCACCACAGTCGCTGGGGACGGTACCTGCGGCTACTCAGGCGACGGCGGGCCTGCAACGAGCGCTGAGCTCGACCAGCCGCGCGGGCTGGCAGTGAGCAGCGCAGGAGACCTCTACATAGCAGACACGAGCAACTGCGTAATAAGGGAGGTGGACAGCGCTGGGACCATCACCACAGTCGCTGGGGACGGTACCTGCGGCTACTCAGGCGACGGCGGGCCTGCAACGAGCGCTGAGCTGCTGGGCCCGACCGGCCTTGCAATGGGGCCGGGCGGGCAACTCTACATAGCAGACACGAGCAACTGCGTAATAAGGGAGGTGGACAGCGCTGGGACCATCACCACAGTCGCTGGGGACGGCACCTGCGGCTACTCAGGCGACGGCGGGCCCGCAACGAGCGCTGAGCTCAATGACCCCGCAGGGCTCTCTGTGTCTTCAGATGGCGACGTGTTCCTCGCGGACACAGGCAACAACGTGGTTCAAGAGTTCGGCGCGGTCCCGCTCCAACCGGTGGTCTCTGCGGTCACACCTGCAGCAGGAACGGCTTCTGGTGGCTCATCTGTTACGATCACCGGTCTCAACTTCTCTCAGGCTACTCAAGTAATGTTCGGCTCTTCTCCCGCAGCCAGCTTTGTAGTGGTCTCTGACTTCGAGATAACCGCTGTGTCGCCTCCGAGCCCCAGCGGGGATAGTCGGGTAGCGATAACTGTGACGACACCAGTCGGAACGAGCTCTGCCAGCCCAGATGCTGGCTACCTCTACGTGGTTCCAGGCCCATACAATCCTGTCACTCCATACCGGATTGCAGACACTCGCCAGGGTTCATCGAAGCCCTATGCGGGCGACACGCTCGGACCTAACGGCACGCTGTCCATCCAGGTCGCAGGGGTTGGGGGAGTTCCGAGCTCTGGCGTCTCGGCTGTGGTGATGAACGTGACGGTGACCAACACAACAGCAGCCGGCTATCTCACCGTTTGGCCCGCTGGTCTGTCGCGTCCCACGGCTTCCAACCTCAACTGGCTTCCTGGGGAGACGGTGGCGAACCTGGTCGAGGTCGCGCTTGGCCAGGGAGGCCAGGTCGAGGTGTTCAATTCCTCAGGCAGCACCGATGTCGTGGTCGATCTAGAGGGTTGGGTGGGTGCCACCTCTACTGGTGCAGGGCTGTTCGAGCCCCTTGTGCCAGCGCGGATATGTGACACCCGGCCAGCCAACCCCAGCGGGCTCAGTGGACCGGCTGCACAGTGTAACGGCGTTGGCGATTCAGGTGGAACCATCGGCCCGGGCAAAACCCTGTCCATCCAGGTCGCAGGGGTTGGGGGAGTTCCGAGCTCTGGCGTCTCGGCTGTGGTGATGAACGTGACGGTGACCAACACAACAGCAGCCGGCTATCTCACCGTTTGGCCCGCTGGTGTGTCGCGTCCCACGGCTTCCAACCTCAACTGGCTTCCTGGGGAGACGGTGGCGAACCGCGTGATGGTAGGACTGGGCGCCAATGGGCAGGTATCTCTGTTCAACTACACCGGTTTGACCAATGTGATTGTGGATGTGAATGGGTGGTTTACCGATCCCAGTAGCTCGAGCACAGCAGGGAGCCTGTATAACCCGACTGAGCCCACTCGCATTGCCGACACGAGGGCTGGCTCAGGCGAGCCCTATGCTGGCCAGATGCTCGGACCCAGGGGGATCCTGTCAATTGAGGTAACCGGTGTTGGAGGTGTGCCTTCGACAGGAGTGAAGGCTGTGGTGATGAACGTGACGGTGACCGATACCACCTCAGCTGGCTACCTAACCGTCTGGCCAAGCGAGACAGCTCAACCGGAGGCGTCGGACATCAACTGGGGGCCCAACCAGACCGTTCCCAACCTGGTGGTGGTAGAGGTGGGATCCAACGGTGAGATCTCCGCGTTCAACAGCGCAGGCAACACAGATCTGGTCGTGGACATAGTCGGCTGGTACAGCTGAGCGCGGCAGTTGCCTCTGAACGCAAATGGGCTCTGGCATAAAGAGCACTAATGACTTTAGGTAGCTTCCCCAGTGCCGACGATCTCTGCTGGATAGGCCGGTGGGACCGCCGGCATTCGATCGTTTCGTTGGGATCCTTGACTCTGAGTGTGGGTTTGCCTAGGCTTATTACAGCTTCGTAACTACTGTCGCTCAGTCCCTGGTTGAGTTGGAGCCTCAGCGGCCCTTGGGTCAATGATGGTGGTGACCATCTCAAGTGGGGATCTGGTGGTTTGGAGCTGATGCCGGGCGGCATCAAAAGATGGGAGGAGCCATCAGATGGAGGAGGGCTTTCGCGGGCCTCAGGTCTGCCTGCTCGTAGGAATCAGCTATCGCCAGCTCGACTATTGGGCTAGAACTGGCCTGCTGGAGCCGTCAATGGCACCAGCCAGAGGAAGTGGCAGTCGAAGGCTGTACTCCTATCGAGACCTCGTGGAGCTCAAGGTGATAAAGCGGCTCCTCGACTCTGGAATAGCTCTCCAGGCGGCTCGAACCGCCATAGCTTTCCTGCGTGAGCATCTGGGCGAGGAGCTGAGTACGGCCAACCTGGTGATAGAGGGCGATAGGACGGTTCTGGCACGCTCAGGCGAGGAGGTCATTGACCTGTTGGCGGGAGGGCAGGGTGTTCTCAACATCGTTCCGTTGGGTGGTGTCGTCGGTGAGCTGGAAGCCGCTATCCACGAGCTGAGCCCTGACGACAAGTCTGGCAAAGCCAAAAGAGCTGGGAGCCCGGTGGCTAGAGGCACCAGTGGTGCCAATGCTGGCCAAGTCAGCCCTGGGGTCCTCGAAGGAGCGCTGCTGCAACCAGCTGGCGACAAGTGCGACGAGCGGCTCGATCTGGAGCTGGCGCAACCCAGTTGATCAAGGGCTCCAGTTCGCCGGGCTCTTTGCAGGGGTTGCAGGGTCATCCCACAGACAGCAAGGTCCGATTCGCCCATGAGTCAGAGGCACGCTTTGCGGCCTTGCTCGACTTTTACGAGGTTGCCTGGGAGTATGAGCCGGTGGAGTTCGTCTTGGAGAGCGCAGGCAACGGTCGGCCCACCAGAGCCTTCAAACCGGATTTCTACCTTCCACAGTTCGACTTGTTCATTGAGCTCACAACCGCAAGGCAGCGTTTGGTGACCCGCAAGAACGCAAAGGTTCGCCGCCTTAGAGAGCTTCACCCAGAGATCAAGATCAAGATTCTCTACAAGCGTGACTACAGGCATCTGCTCTTGCGCTTCAAGATGTCGGAGGCTTAGACATCCAACGGAGGTAACTTGTAAACCGCCTTGTTGCCAGCCGGGAGCTCTGAGCTATGCCCACTCAGCACTGGTGACGTACGCTGAAAATATGCAGTTGATACACACCAAGGACCGCACCCCAACCGAAGGCCGGTCCAAACGCTCAAGTGGCACCAAACTGTGAAGCACTCTCCGCTGGAAGCTGCCCATAGTGCCCTTGGGGCCAAGATGATCCAATTCGGAGGGTGGCAGATGCCGCTTTCCTATCCAACAGGCACCGTAGAAGAGCACCTGGCTTGCAGGCAATCAGTAGCGATGTTTGACGTGAGCCACCTGGGCACTGTTAGGGTCACTGGCCCAGATGCCTTTGCTGTGCTGCAGGAGAGCTTTACCAACGACCTTTCCAAGATAGGCCCTGGGCGAGCGCAGTATACTCACCTGCTCGACGAGAAGGACGGCTCAGTCTTAGACGACCTGATTGTGTGGTGGGTAAGCTCTGATAGCTACGACGTGATGCCCAATGCATCCAACACGCTGCCTGTGCTCGAGGCCCTCTGGGCTGGGACAGCCCAGGAGGGTCGCCAGAACACCCAGGTGAGCGACGTGACCGCTGAGAGAGCAGTCATAGCTGTCCAGGGTCCCAAGACCAGAGAGCTGCTCGAAAAGTGCTTTCCCGGGGCTGCAGGAACCAAGCGCATGAGGGTGAGCCAGCTCAGCTGGAACGGCCTGGAGTGCACAGTTGCTGGCACTGGCTACACCGGTGAGGATGGAGTGGAGATAGCAGTACCGGCTGGAGAGGCCGAAAGGATATGGAGCGAACTTCTCGCAGGCGGAGCTGTTCCCGCGGGCCTGGGGGCTCGTGACACGCTCCGCTTGGAGGCCGGGCTGCCTCTTCACGGCCATGAGCTGGGCCCAGGTATCACGCCGCTGCAGGTGGGCCTTGGATGGGTGGTTGGCTGGGACAAGAGCTGCTTTAGAGGACGTTCCGCTCTGGCTGCCGAGCGCGATCGGGGCGTCAGCAGGCATCTTTTGGGCTTGGTGAGCGAGAGTCGCCAGCCGCTGCGACAGGGAGCTGGTGTAATATACTCTGGCAGCGATGTAGGAGCTGTGACCAGTGGCAGCTTCTCGCCTATGCTTGAGCGCGGCATAGGCCTCGCGCTGGTTCATCCGTCGATACAGCCGGGAGAGCAAGTAGAGGTTCAGATGCGCAATCGCCTGATCGGCGCAGAGGTTGTCAAGCCACCCTTTATAAAGATGCCAGCTCGGGGAGAGAGCAGCTGAGGATGGCAGACTTTACGCCTCACACCGAGGAAGAGATAGCTTCAATGCTGAGTTTCCTTGGGATCGAATCTACGGAGTCCCTGTTTTCCTCTATACCGGCCGCAGTGCGCCTTGCCGGAGGGCTGGAGATGCCGAACGGGATCAGCGAGCCAGACGTGCTCTACGAGATGACAGCCCTTGCAGATGCCAACCGGGAGAAGCTGGTCTGTTTTGCCGGAGCTGGCGCGTACGATCATGAGATCCCTGCCGCAGTACGATCGCTCGCTAGTCGATCCGAGTTCGTCACCTCTTATACTCCATATCAGCCCGAGGTCGCTCAAGGAGTCCTGGAGGCGCTGTTCGAGTACCAGACCATGGTTGCCAGGCTAGCCGGCCTAGACGTTGCCAACGCCTCCCTTTACGATGGTGCAAGCGCTCTGGTGGAAGCTGTGAACCTAGCCGTTTCATCCAGAGGCGATCCTGGCGTTTGGATCTCAGCAGGCGTGAACCCTCGTTGGCGTAAGGTGCTCAGCACCTTTGCTAAAGGGAGCGGACACAAGATCTCGCTGATGCCCCTGGTGGACGGCACGACACGCTGGGCAGACCCAGAGCCCGGTCAGCACTCTTCATCACATGAAGCCTCGCAGACCAACCCAGGCTCTCCTGGGGCTCTTCCGGAATCGCTTGGCGCGGTAGTGGTGGCCTACCCCAACTATCTCGGATGCCTGGAGAACCTTTCCCAGGCCAGGTCACTGGCTGACCGGACTGGGGCCATGCTCGTAGTGGCTTTTGATCCCATCTGTTCGAGCATCGTTAAGTCTCCGGGCGAGTGGGGAGCTGATATTGCAGTGGGAGAGGGCCAGCCTCTGGGCAATCCGCTCGGTTTCGGGGGACCCTATCTTGGGATCCTCGCCGCGCGCAAAGAGCATGTCCGCAGGCTGCCAGGAAGGCTGGTGGGCGAAAGCATCGATGTCGAGGGGCGCCGCGCCTATGTAACGACGCTTCGAGCACGCGAGCAGGACATCCGCCGGGAGAAGGCATCCTCGAACGTCTGCACCAACCAGACCCTCATGGCTGTAACCGCTGCGATACAGCTTGGGTGGCTCGGAGCCTCCGGTCTTGCAGAAGTGGCGGTCGCCTCATCGAGGGCGGCTCGATACTGCAGGGAACTGCTTTGTGGCATAGATGGTGTGGTACCTCTCAGCTCAGCACCCACGGTACGGGAGTTTGCAGTGTACACCGGCGTTCCAGCCTCTGAGCTCATAGGGCGCGTCGCTGAGGACGGCTTTCTCGCAGGGGTCGCTTTGCCTGAAGAGCTTTCAGAAGGAAGGCAGGACGGCTTGCTCATAGCCACCACCGAGCGCCGCACTGCCGCTCAGATCGAAGGGTTCGCAGCTGCAGTGGAAAGGGCTCTTCGCTGATGGAAACTGGCTCATCTACAGTTGGCAACGACGGTTCGAACAGCTTTACCGGTAGTAGTTTGAAAGAAGGGGCTGGCATTCATTACGGGCATGGATCCACTTCCGCTCTGGGCGGAGCGCCAGGAGGTAGGGCAGCATCTGCTCCATTGATGGGCAAGCTCTTCGAGCCGACTCTATTGGAGCTGAGCCACCCCGGCAGGCGGGCCTGGTCGCTTAGGACTACCGGCGTGCCCATGTACCCAACCGAGGAGCTGATTCCGCCAGAGCACACAAGACGGCAGCCGCTTGGCCTGCCGGAGGTATCCGAGAGGGATTTGGTTGCCCATTTCACCAGGCTCAGCCATAGGCAGTTCTCGGTGGACCTGGGCGCGTACCCCCTTGGTTCCTGCACGATGAAGTACAACCCAAAGCTCTGCGATGAGGTGGTTGCACTGCCCGGCTTGCGCGACATCCATCCAGCTGCTCCAGCTCAGCTGACCCAAGGATGGCTCCAGCTGCTTTGCAATCTGGAATCGGCCCTTTGCACTATAACGGGCATGTCAGCTGCCACGCTACAGCCGGCCGCTGGCGCCGCGGGAGAGCTGACGGGGCTGCTGCTGATCCGGGCTTGGCATGAGGCTCACGGCGCGTCAAGGCGACGGATCCTAGTTCCAGACTCGGCTCACGGAACCAACCCTGCATCTGTATCTCTCGGTGGATATGAGGTAACCACCGTCCCTTCGGACTCCAGGGGGTGTGTGGACATAGATGCGCTCCATGCGTCCTTAGGACAAGACGTTGCGGGTATGATGCTCACCAATCCCAATACCTTGGGGCTATTTGAAGAGAGCATCGTGGATATAGCCGCGGCAGTGCATGACTGTGGCGGGCTCCTCTATTACGACGGTGCCAACCTAAACGCGATCCTGGGGGTTGTTCGCCCTGGCGACATGGGATTTGACATCGTGCATCTGAACCTCCACAAGACCTTCGCCACTCCCCACGGTGGTGGGGGACCAGGGGCAGGTCCGGTTGCGGTGTCCGAGCGGCTCGCACCGTTCCTGCCAGGTCCACGACCCGTGCGCAACGAAGATGGATCCTACGGATGGGAGATACCCTCGAGCAGTATCGGCAGGATCCACAGTTGGCACGGCAATGCTCTGGTCCTGGCGAGAGCATACGCGTACATATTGGCAAGCGGTGGAGACGGGTTGCGACGGATCGCGGAGCTGGCGGTCCTAAACGCCAACTGGCTGCGTAAGAGGCTTAACGGAGTGTTTGAGATCCCCTTCGATCGGCCCAACATGCACGAGGTGGTCGTATCGGCTTCGTCGTTGAAACGAGCCCATGGCCTCCGTGCGCTCGATGTTGCCAAGCGCCTTCTCGAGGAGGGCTTCCACTCACCTACGGTATATTTTCCCCTGACTGTCGATGAAGCTCTTATGATAGAGCCCACAGAGACCGAGTCCCCTCAAACTCTGGCAGCGCTGGCCGATGCGCTAGAGAATATCGTGATGCAAGCAGAGGCCAACGGCCCAGATGCGGCCAGGGAGGCACCCCGCACCACGCCTGTGCGCAGGGTGGACGAGACCAGGGCGGCTCGCCGGCTACGCCTCACGGCAGATATGGAACCTGGCTGAGCTACACAGGCTGTCAGAGATCGAGCATTGCCGGAGTTCCAGCCGCAGGCAGGCTTGGTGCCCGGCGCCTTGGAGGTCGGTAATGAGCACTTGAGATGCTCTCACCACGGTGGGCGCCTGTAGCGTGGATCGCGCGCGTTGGATTGCCTGGAAAGTGAGCTGATCTCTTCCACGACCACTGATCCGGCCAGCTTGTCGTGCCATGCTCTACGCCTGCTGTCCCACAAGGGGGAGATTGCGTCCAGCAGCAGTGGGAGAATAAATGCCCAAAAGCATACGAGTATCACAAGCTCTCTAAGTAGCGCTCGGGCTGCGCCCAGCTGGTCACCGCTGTCGATGTCACGAACGCGCAGTCCCAGTGCCTGCTTGCCTATTGTGTGGCCCGACTGGCTCCCATCGAGCAGGGCGAAGTAAGCCAGCCAAATCAGGCTTGCGATGAATGCTGCCACTATCCAACCCAATGCCGAGACTTGGTGGAGCAGTTGGACCTGCCCGGTAGCCTGGTTCACCTTCTCGACGGTGTAGCCAGGCAGGATGCCACTTGAAGAAAGCATCCCCAGCACCAGGGCAACCAACATAAAGACGAACACCGCGTCAAGCAAGCGAGCAGCTGCACGATGCCACCAGTCCGCAAATGGGCGGCCCGCGCTATCTGCGCTGCGCTGCATTCTGAGTTGCGCAGGCCCCCAGTAAGCATATGGTGGCGGCCAAGAGCCAGGGGTAGTCCCTGGACTTGCCGGCTTTTTCTGGTTGGCCTGCCCCGGCCATGCCCAAGGTGGCTGCGGTGGTGCCTGAGGAGGTGCCTGAGGAGCAGAAGGGGATCCGGGAGCGTTTCCGGGTCCGGTTGGTGGTTGCGGCTTGGGCTGCCTCGCGGGTGTTTCGCCCACTCTCAGCTGAACATGTCCGGTTGCTCGGACAAGATGAGGTCGTAGAGGGGTTGGAAGCTGAAGAACCCAGCCAGGTGGCCACCCACCTGGCTTGCGGTCAGCCGTGCGTCTTTGTCAGATATGCGTACTGGGCTTCCAGCCGCTTCTGCCATGAGCTGTGACTGGCACGATCTCTCCATCGTGATAAACCACCAGGCCGCCTCATCTACAGAATGCCCGACCGTCAAAAGGCCGTGATTGCGTAGAATCACTGCCTTTGCACCGCCCAGGGCATGCGCGATGCGCTTGCCTTCCTCTGGGTCATTCACCACGCCGGTGTAATCGTTGAAAAGGCCGTGATCTTCGTAGAACGCGCAAGCATCCTGGGTGAGAGGGGTGAGGCGCCTTCCCAGGGTGGACCAGGTCTTGCCGTACATGGAATGCGCATGCGCAGCTGCGATGACATCCGGCCGTGCCGCATGAACTTGAGAATGTATGGCGAAAGCCGCCTGGTTTAGGGGACCTTCTCCCTCCAGCACCCGACCCTCGTTGTCCACCAGGATCAGGTCCTCAACTCTCATGAGCCCAAAGTGGGTTCCGAAACGGTTGACCCAGAATCGATCTTCATGCTCTGGGTCTCTGGCAGTTATGTGCCCTGCTAGCCCTTCGTCGAACCCGAACCGGGAAAAGAGCCGGAAGGCCGCCACAAGCCTCTTCTTGCGGTGCTCCCTCTCCTCTTTGGGGTTGGAAAAAGTCGGTATCTCAAAGCTTGCCATAGCCAGGCACACTCTCCTCATCAATCATCGCCTAGGTCAAGGCTCTTGGAATTCTAGAGCACCTCTATGGACCAGGGGGAGCACAGCACGCTCAACCCCTGGCTATAAAGGCGACCCGGTACCGTTCTGACCAGGGCTGGGACCAAAACCACCTGTAGGTCCTAATCCAGGCATCTGCACATGAGTCCTGGGGGACAAAATCGAGCAGCTTGCGTGCCTTCTCAATGCTGTAGGCGCCGCCGGTTTCGATGTAGGCGACCAGTTCGGCTGGCGTGCCGGTCAGCCTTGAGCGGCCGTTGCTTCCCTTGCGCTGGGCGGCCTGCACCACGGCGTGCACCACAGAGGGCGAAATGACCAACGGGCGTGAACGTGACCCTGAGCGTCTGGCAAGCTCACAGAAGAAGTCTCGCATTTTCGGGTGATCCTCTGCCGCCACGTTGAAAGCCTGGCGGGGCGCCTGCCTCTCGGTGGCAGCCAGCACAAAGGCTTGAGCTGCGTCGGAAGAGGAGACGAAGGAGACCGGAACATGTGGTGCGGTAACAGGGATCGGAAGCCCTGCCCGTAAGAGCATAAAGAGTGCAAGGACGGTCTTTTCATGGTAGAAGCCCGGTCCGAAGACCATCGGCATCCTAAGGGCCACTGTTTCCACGCCTGAGCTGTTCAGCAGCTCTTGCTCCAGCTCCCATTTGTTACGGCTGTAGCTGCCAGTGAAGAGGGTGGCGTCGTCCTCATCCAGCGGCTCTGTGATCTTTTGCACCCCGTAGACCTCGATTGTGGAGGCAAAGACAAATCTTCGCACCCCCTCAGCCGCGCAGACCTGATGGAGGTTCTGGCTCATCTCCACGTTCTCG
>JAMCQF010000012.1 GCA_023379605.1 Actinomycetota bacterium | reverse complement strand
TCCCAAGGGGATGAGCAGGAGCTTGTACCTAAAAGATGACGACTACAGGCTCTCTTTTCTTTATGGAAACTTCACGACCCTTACACGCTTTACGGAAATGGATCTAGAGAGGGTAGTGACCCAAAGACTGGGCCCGCTCTTTGTCAGCATTCACACCACAGATCCGGATCTTAGAGCGAAGATGCTGCGCAATCCGAGGGGAGCAATCAGCCTTCGCTGGCTGCGGGCTCTGCTGGATCATGGGATAGAGGTCCATGGCCAAGTCGTCGTCTGCCCAGGAGTCAATGACAAAGAGGTTCTCGATGAGACCTTGGTCGGGGTGCTGGACTCCTATCCAGAGCTTGCGAGCATCGCCGTGGTGCCCGTTGGTGTAAGCAAGTGGTCCAAGGAGCCCACAATGCGCCCCCACAGCGCCGAAGAGGCAGCGGGCGTTCTCGATGCGGTGGCATATTGGCAGCAGAGCTACCTAAAGGCGCTAGGACGGCGCATGGTCTTTGCCGCCGATGAGTACTACCTGCTCGCAAACCGCTGCCTCCCAGAAGCCTCCGAGTATGAGGGTTTTCCCCAGCATGAGAACGGAATTGGCATGGCGCGCGCTTTTCGCGAAGCCTTCCTGGGTGATAAGAGTGCCGCCAAGGGGGTGCATAGAGGATTTTTCTCCTCGGTAGACGGCGCGCCGGCTGCTGGCTATAGGGCTCCACGAGTGTCTGATCTGCACATGACCTGGTCAATGCCTGATCATTGCCATGGCTCAGCCTCATCGGGTTCCAGCAGCGTAATCCCGATCTCCTTGGGTAAAGGCGCAGGCAGTCGTCGCGGAAACACACCTCGGCCAGGGAGGATAGAGGACCTCCCGGTGGCCATAGTCACTGCCCCTTACGGTGCACAGGTCCTGGAGCCCCTAATTCCTATTGTAGATAGAGACGATATAAGGATAGTTACCGTGAAGAACGAGACCTTTGGCGGGAACATCGCGGTGACTGGGCTCATGTCTGGAGCAGATATTGCGCGAGCACTCTCCTTGGAGCCCGCTGGGCATCGATATCTATTGCCGGATGCCTGCCTTTCCCAAGGTCGCTTTCTCGACGACCTTACTCCGATGGATTTGCCGCGAGACGTTGAGGTGCTCCCATCCGACGGCTGGTCACTACGTATGGCTCTGGAGGGTGTGCTTAAGTGAGTGAAGCAGTGCTCAAGAGCGGTGCGACTGGGGGCGTAGTGGCAATAGTGGGTCGGCCCAATGTCGGCAAATCCTCGCTTGTGAACCGCTTTGTCGGGCGGCGCGTGACGATAGTGGAGGAGCGGCCCGGGGTGACCAGGGATCGTCACGTTATCGGGGCAGAGTGGAATGGCACAAGCTTTACCGTGGTGGACACAGGCGGGTGGCTTGCGGGTGCAGATGGGGTGGAGGCGGCTGTAAGTGCTCAGGCGGCCCAGGCAATTGCCGGGGCAGACCTGGTGCTGCTGGTGGTGGACGGCTCTGTCGGCCTCACCAGTGAGGATGAGCAGGTGGCGCGTCTCTTGGTGCGCTCTTCCCTGCCGGTCCTGCTGGTTGCCAATAAGGTGGATTCACCAGCGTTGGAGCCAGAGGCCTGGAGCTTTGTGAAGCTGGGTCTAGGAGACCCATGGATGGTGAGTGCTTTACATGGCAGGGGCTCAGGTGACCTTTTAGATGAGGTGGTAAGGGTTCTCAGCGTAGTTGGAAAGTCAAACGCTCCGAGATCATCCGAGAGGCCCGAGCAGGATTCTTCAGCCGAGGAGGGGCCAGGCGAGCCGCCTGGTGACGATGGGGCAGGCGATACAGCAGGGAATACCTGCCCTGCTGTGGCAGTAGTGGGTCGGCCCAATGTCGGCAAGTCGACACTTTTCAACCGCCTTGTTGGAGAGGACCGCTCTGTGGTGCACGACATGCCTGGCACTACCAGAGATGCAATTGACACGGTCGTGGAAACTCCTCATGGCGCAGTGCGCTTTGTGGACACAGCTGGGATGCGGCGCATAGCTCGAGTGGGAAAGGGAGCGGAGTACTACGCGATTCTAAGGGCGCTCCAGGCAGTCGACAGGGCTGACGTGGTCCTGCTCGTGATAGATGCCACAGAGGGAGTTACCCACCAGGACCAGCGCTTGGCTGAGCGAGTTGATGCGAGCGGCTGCGCGATGGTTATCGTATGCAACAAGTGGGAGATGCTCGACGCCGAGCATCGAGCACAAGTTCGAGCGCAGGTGGCTGATCGCCTGGGTTTCCTCGCTTATGCTCCTGTTCTAAAGATAAGCGCTAAGACTGGCTTTAGGGTGCACAAGCTTTATCCGGCCTTGGCCGAAGCTCTGGAGGCGTACCACCGAAGGGTACCAACCCACAGGTTGAACACCGTTATCAAGGCGCTCCAGGCAGCCCACCCGGCTCCTGGGGCCAAGATACTCTTTGCCGTCCAAGGAGCGGCAGAGCCACCCACCTTTACTCTCTTTGCAACCAGGCTGGCTGGCACTGGCACTTAGATGTGATGGACCACCCAGCTGACCCCCTGGTAGGTCCTGTAGCCCAAGTAGACTACCGTCCCCACTGCGAGCACCTTGAAGTGCCACGGCGCACGGCGGCGCGGCTCGTCCTCGTCGTAGTCCTCGTCGCCATACTCCCCGTACTCGTCTTCATCGCCGTAGGCGTAGTCCTCCTCTCCGTAGTCACCGTGTTCGTAGTCCTCCTCTCCGTCCTCGTGGCCATCCTGGTCGTCACTGTCATAGCTTGGTCCATCCCGAAAGACCTGATGAGCAGAGCTCCCTTCCGATCCGGTACCGAACACGGTGACTACGGAGAGGAGGA
>JAMCQF010000011.1 GCA_023379605.1 Actinomycetota bacterium | reverse complement strand
TTCCGCAAAGCGCTGAGATAATAGTGGTGCATGACGCCGCCAGGCCTTTGGCCTCTGCAGGTCTGTTCACTCTCGTGCTGGAGGCTCTGGCAGACGGTGCAGATGGCGCCATCCCCGTCCTTCCAATACCTGACACTGTCAAGCGCCTTGAAGGGGAGCGCGTAGCCGCAACGATCGATCGCAGCGGGCTTGTGCTGGCCCAGACGCCGCAGGCCTTCCTCTCGAGGTCCCTGCGCACAGCTCACCAAGGCTGGATCGATTCTACCGACGATGCATCGCTTGTAGAGGCAGCCGGTGGGACTGTTGTGGCAGTGCCCGGAGAGCCCCAGAACTTGAAGCTTACCACCCCAGCCGATCTGGAGGTGCTGGAGGCACTGGCAAGCAGGTACAAGCTGAGGTGAGCTTTCCCCAGCTGCGCATCGGACTTGGCCTGGATGTGCACCCGTTCTCCTCGGTGGAGCAACGTCCGCTGGTGCTCGCAGGAGTGCACCTCGAGGGCGAGCGAGGTCTGGTGGGCCACAGCGATGCTGACGTGGTGGCCCATGCCGTCGCAGACGCCCTTCTCGGTGCAGCTGGTCTCGGAGACCTTGGAAGGCACTTCCCCGACGACTCCCCTCAGCATCTCGGGGCCGACAGCCTGGCGATCCTTGCGAGCGTCAAAGAGATGGTAGAGGCTAAAGGGTGGCGGCTTGTGAACGCTGATTGCACTGTGGTGGCCCAGACACCCCGCTTATCTCCTTACTTAGACGCGATGTCAGCCAATCTGAGCACTCTCATCGGAGCTCCCATCAGCCTAAAGGCTGCAAGTCCAGAGCTGCTCGGTGCCTTGGGACGCTCCGAGGGCATAGCTTGCATGGCTGTGGCGCTGCTTGTGGCTGATGAGAGGTGACCAGAGAAGGAGGTAAAGCGTCGCGTGTTCGCGCCGAGAATGCCCGAAGGGCTTCCAGTACCGGCGGTGCGAGTCGATCCGGCGGTGCGAGCCGATCGGGCGGTGCGAGTCGATCGGGCGGTGCGAGTCGATCGGGCGGTGCGAGTCGATCGGGCGGTGCGAGTCGAAGATCATCCCCCACCCGGCAGGTATTTGAGCTCGGTGGCGGCCAAGTGGAAGGTTACAGAGCAGTTTTGGAGCTACTACGGGTGGGTAGGCGGCGAGTGCATGAACTGTGGATGCTTGCGAACCCGGCACAGCCAGCACACTTTGAGGAGCTTTCAGCTCTGGCACGTGCGGTAGGGATACGGATCCGTAAAACTGATGTTGCCAAAATGGCCCAAGTGGCCAGGACATCTGCCAACCAGGGGGTGGTCGCTCTGGCCGACCCGCTCGTCGCCGTAGGCCTTGACCACCTTGCTTCCCGCTCAATGCTCAGAGCCACTGACGGCCAGTGGGGCATGGAGTCATCTTTTGCAAGCAACGCTGCGGGAAGCGTTGGCGGTCCCTTTGTCGCGGCGCCCGAGCCATTTGTGGTCGTTGTCGACGGCGTCACTGATCCCGGCAACCTGGGAGCGCTGCTGCGCAGCGCGTCTGCCGCCGGTGCCGCCGGAGTTGTTCTCCGACGTCGGCGGGCCGTGCATATAACTCCCACAGTTACCAAGGCAGCCGCTGGGTCAATAGAGCACTTGGAGTTCTCGGTTGTGGCTGGAATACCTGCAGCACTTGCGGAGCTTTCAAGGCGTGGACTTCAAATCATAGGACTGGATCCCGACGGGGATGTGTCCCTATTCGACATGCAAGCGGGAGCGGGCCCTGTCGCTGTAGTGGTCGGTTCTGAGGGTAGGGGGCTCTCTGCCCTCTGCAAGACTAGGTGCGATCTGTTAGTGGCAATCCCGCAAGCGAGGGGCGTGGATTCCTTGAATGTATCGGTAGCCACAGCTCTTGGGTGCTACGAGGTGGCTCGCAGGAGGCACTTCTTGGGTGCTCTGGCCAGGCCGTGAATGTTACCGTGTCCGCTGGCCGGGGGGCCCTGCGCTGCCATGGGACGCGCGGATCCCTCAGCCACGCTCAGTGGATGCCAAGGTGAGCAGGCCCGCTTGTGTTTCTAGCTCATGGGCCAAGCGGCGCAGTGTCGCCCTTATGGTTGTCTGGCTGAGACGGGTTGCGAGCTCGTCTTCGTCTATCAGCCCCGGTGGCCTGAACCTGCCAGCCAGTTGGAGCTCAGTGCGCTCAGGGTCCAGCTCGCGGATAGCTATCTCGCCCTCGAACCTCGATGCCACACCTGTGTGGCCGCCCGCCTCCCAGCTGAGGCGGTACCTACTCCCTGAGGCGGTCATGTCTATGGCCGCAGTCGCTGCCCCTCCTATTGTCCCCGCGATCGGGGAGGCAACCGCACAACTCCCATCTGCCGGGCAGGCGTCGTAGGCGACAGCGGGCATGGAAGAACAAGCCCAGGAGATGCCCGAAGGCTCTATGCGCTTTCGCAGAGATTCCGCCTCGTCGTAGCCAGCGGCCACACAGCGGGCCAAAAGAGAGGAAGCGCTTTGCAGCCGGTTGGAGAGCTCTGCTTGAGAAAGCTCGACCTGCACCCTGTCTGAGAGCTCCAGGCCGGTTTGAACATGGCGGTGGGAGTCAGTAGGCATCGGGTAGGTCCCTGCCGAGAGGGCCTCATCTCTCTCCACAAGCACAGCCAGGCTTGTGCGGTCCAAGGAGTCCCTCAGGGCGGCTGTGGCCTCACGCCAGGTCTCATGCAGAGGACAGACTACATCCCAGCGGCACGGACCCTCCCCCAAGGCGCACCGCTCGGAGCGCAAAGGACCTTCTCCGGCCTCTACCACCTCCAACAGGCTCACCGTCTCGGGCGGTCTTGCCAACCTGTAGCCGCCTCCCTTACCGGCCTTGGACTCGGCCAGTCCGGCGCGCACGAGGTCGGCAAGGATCTGGGAGGCAAAGGTCTGCGGCACATCCATCTCTGCTACTACCTCGCGGATCTTGCGGTAGTGGCCGGAGCCGTGTGCCCTTGCCAGGCACAGCGCAGAGCGCACCACATAGTCACCGCGCTTGGATAGCGTCATGTTCATGACCAGAAGTATAGCATTGGACTTGACATTAGTAAATGGAGAGCAGATAATAATACACGTTAAGTGACTTGCTATATGTATATGAGATTTAGGAGGCAACTATGACGATCCTGGCAGAAGCAGAGCCCTCTGCTTCCCCTCCATCTCCTGAGCCCAACGTGATTGATCCGGTCTCTGTCGCTGTGCGCCTGCGCCAGCCTGCCCGAAGCGGGATCAAGGAGCGCTTCTCTCCGACCGATCCTCTGCCAGGGTGGGATCTGGCACGGCATCCCAGGGTGGCAAGGATCCTTCACAACAGGAAGTTCCAGTTCTTTTTGATACTTCCAAACCAGATCATCTTCTGGGCTGTGATCTTCCTGGGTCTTTTGGGCACCGTGGTCCCAGGCCTCAACTTTGCTACCGCCATCACCTGGTACATCTGGTTCTGCCTTGTCTTCGTGCTCATGGTGGTTGTGGGCAGGGGATGGTGTGTCATGTGCCCCTTTGGAGGGTTTGCCGAGTGGATCCAGCGCAGGGCTTTGTGGCAACGTGCCCAACACAGGCTTGGTCTTGGCAAGAAGATGCCCGAGCCACTGGCCCGCTACGGCTTTTTGCTCTCTGTGGCCACGTTCCTGGTCCTTACCTGGATAGAGGAGTTCTTCAACATCGCTGGCCCCGGAAACCCGGCATTCACGAGCTTTATGGTCATAGGCATAGTTGCAAGCGCCTTGATCTTCTTCTTGGTTTTCGAGCGCCGAAGCTTCTGCCGCTATGTGTGCCCGCTGTCTGCCCTTATAGGAACGGTTGGGGCCATGGGCTCTGTGGCGGGGTTCCGCACGCGGGATCGCCAGGTATGCCTGGACTGCAAGACCAAGGACTGCATGAGAGGCAGCGAGGACGGATACGGTTGTCCCTGGTATACCTGGCCGGGTAGCGCCGACTCCAACCTCTCCTGCGGGCTCTGCAGCGAGTGCTACAAGTCCTGCCCCGAGGAGAACGTGGGCCTGTTCCTGCAAAAGCCACTCACCTCGGTGGTGGCTCCAAAGAGGCGCCGCGCAGATGTGGCATGGGCCGTAGCAGCCCTCTGGGGGCTTGTGATCTTCCAGCAGGTGAACGCACTCGGCATATATACAACTGTTGACGGCTGGCTGAATAGTCACATGGACTTTCCCAACTATCCCAACCCTGTTGACTACATAGGCATCATAGGGCTGGTCACAGCCATAACTGCGGGTGTCGTACTGGTAATGAGCCGGCTTTTTGGACACAGGGATGCACCTGCAAGAGGCGATTTGGCCAACGAGGGGGTGGAGTCCAAGGACTCCTTTATGCAAGCAACGAGCAGGTTTCGCTCCTTCTTCTTGCCGGTTGCATACGGGCTCATCCCCGTGGTTGGCGCTGACTACTTCGCACGCCAGCTACCCAAGTTCTTCAAGCACGCCACACGCATCGTGCCTGCCGTGGAGAACATCTTTGGCGCCGGCTCTACGAGCGCCACTCTCTACAACACCCACCTTCTTTCCAACCCGGGCATAGTGATGGTCCAAGTGGCTGTCATAGCCCTTGGCACCCTTGCGTCGGTTTGGGCGACCTGGCGGATCTCCTCAAGAGAGCTGGCGCCTATTGCCAGCAGGCCGCTCGCTGCTCGCCTAAGCGCAGTTGGTCTCGTCGTTGCCTGTGGGTTGGCGGCGAGCATCCTCTATGTCCTCATGCACGCAGCATCCTAGAAAGGAAGCCGAAAGATGTCAGTAATGACCCTTGATGACCAAAGATCCCAGATGAGCTCTCCCAAGGTGGAGATATTGATAGACCGCTGCGCAGGGTGTCAGGAGTGTGTCATACGCTGCCCTGTCGGGGCGCTTGGCATGGACCCTGTGACTTGGACTGCGCTGGCAGACAGTGAGCTGTGCGTGGGGTGTCGCCAGTGCGTGCGGACCTGCCCGTTCTCAGCCATCACGGTAGATGGGCCAATGGTGCTAGAGCCACGCGTTGAGATCTCCGTGCGCCATCCGCAGCATCTTGCCGGCAGCCTTTCTGAGACAAGACCTGGGATTGCAAGTTGGGACGATGCCCTAAAGGAGGCATCACGCTGCCTTTCCTGCCCGGATCCGACGTGTGTGAGGGGATGTCCTGCTCACAATGACATTCCCGGCTTCATAGCGGCCATCAGCCACGGGGACTTAGACGAGGCACACGCCGTGCTGGCGAGGACCACTTTCTTGCCGGATGTGTGCTCTAGGGTCTGCGACCAGGCGATACAGTGCGAGGGGGCATGCAGCTGGTCGCTAGCAGGCGGGATCCCTGTGGCAATTGGAGCCTTGGAGCGCTTTGTGGCCGACAACGCCCCCATCCCGCCCTTGGAGCAGATCGGCGATGGCGGAAAGGGCCTTAAAGTAGCCGTGGTTGGCTCGGGGCCTGCAGGCATTGGAGCAGCCTGGACGCTTTGTCAGGCCGGGGCTCAGGTCAGCGTCTTTGAAAAGGACGCAGAGCCCGGTGGGCTTTTGCGTTGGGGCATACCGGACTTCACTTTACCCAAAGCTGTGGAGCGCCGGTGCTGGGATGATCTCGTCTCTGCAGGAGTGCAGCTTCGTTTGGGCGAGGAAGTCCGTCCAGATAAGCTCGGAGAGCTTCTGGAGCACCATGATGCGGTCGTGTTGGCCAACGGAGCGGGGAACCCCATCCGCCTGCCCGTAAAGGGCGGGGACACCGAGGCCATCTGGGATGCGACGCGCTTTTTGACCAGTGCCCGTGAAGCCCTTGCAGCAGGCCAGAGCATGGTTGAGCTGCTGGGTCAACCCCAGGCTCCAAGCTCCCAAGAACCCCCCGTGGTGCTGGTGGTGGGCGGTGGCAACACAGCCATGGATGTGGCAAGGCTCTCCCGCCGGCTGGGCGCAAAGGCTGTCTGCGTGGACTGGATGGACCGCAGGTTCGCTCCAGTGCGCCCTGACGAGCTGGAAGAAGCAGAGGCAGAAGGGGTCGAGATCCGCTTCTCGACGACCCTGGCCAGCCTTGAGGCAGGCGGGGACAGGCCAATTACGGCCCACCTCGATGGCACTCGCCAGGACAACCCCGGCGAACTCCCCAAGGTAGTGATACACGATGTCGATGCCCTGGGGGTAGACCTGGTAGTGATGGCGATGGGATACCGGCTGGATCCGAGCTTTGCTCCCCTTTCGCCCGCATCTCCTGTTTACAGGCGGGCCCTTTCAGGTATAGCGGATCGTCGTTGGGAGGCCAGCGGTATCCTAGCTGTGAGCGCGCCTGAGTATGCACGCCACCAGCCAGTGGGAAGGCTCTCCATGGGTCGTGAGGAGGCAAGGGTGCGTGCGGGCCTACCAGCTGCAGAAAGGGTCTGGGTTGCAGGGGATGCTCTTGTGGGTCCGGCAACTGTCGTGGAGGCCATGGCTCAAGGCAGAGCTGCTGCGCACGCCCTGCTCTCCGATCGCAGGATTGCAAGAGGCCCCTCCTCTGACCAGGGCGCGAGGGGAGCCCTCAGGGTGCTGGTGGCTTACGAGAGCCGCGGGGGCAATACGGAGCGGGTTGCCAAAAGAATCGCAGAGCTGATCAACATCGCTGCGGCCAAAGTGACGGTTGCCAAGCTGGAGCAGGTCCACAGCGCAGATATTGCCCAGGCGGACCTGGTGGTGGTGGGCACCTGGGTGGAGGGATTTGTCGTGGCAGGTGTGCATGTCGCTGCTCGGACCCGCAGATGGGCGGCCCAGCTTCCCTGGCTGGGCGAGAAGCCCCTTGCCACATTTTGCACCTACGGGGTTTCACCCAAAAGAGCACTCTTAGAGCTGCGCGAGACACTCGAGTCACACGGGGCCAAGGTGGTGGCAGAGGCATCCTTTGGCCCTGCAGCTACGCGCCGAGCTGATAAGGCACCCGCGGTCGAAACCTTTGCAAACACACTGCTTGGTATGCACGATCCCAACCGCATGGGCGGGGTGAGGAGGATCCCAAGGTAAGCAAGGCAGATAAGCCTGGTCGGAGTGGATGCTATAGTGCGAGCAGCTCCATGATTAGGAGCGCCGTGCTACGTTTTCTGCCATGTCCTCGGCTGCTCGTGCCACTCGGCACAGGAAGGCTCGCACTGTTGCCTTTGCCAGGTTGCCAAGGAGGACGTCATCAATGAGTTCGCCGGTGCGACCGAGCGGGGGGCGGTACCGGCCAGCCAGGCGCAGCTCAGATCTGTACGGATCGATTGCCGTGACCATCAGTTCCCCAGCGAGGCGAGGAAACAATCCGCTCACGCCGGTAGCTTCCCACGACAAGGATACGCGTAGCAGGTTGCCCGTGAGGCGTGGCTCACCCAGATGGACCGATACCGTCTTTGCAAGCCAGGAGATGACCTTTGGGCCTACGCGTACTCGAATTGCCTCCCCGTCAGAGCGTGCAGCGCGCGCCAGGTGCCTGAGCAGGTCCTCGCGTGCTGCCAGGACGTCCGCCAGCTGTGAAGCAGAGAGCTCCACTTGGACGGAGTCTTCTAGTTTGACAGCCCGTCCACCCATGCGGTGCGAGTCAGCTGGGACCGGAAACGTTCCATCCTCGAGTGCTCGGTCACGGGCCAGCAAGTCTGCCAGGGTGGTATGGCTGAGCACTTCACGCCAGAGGGACGTGGCCTCGTTCCAGGCATGCTGGAACGAGCAAGCTCCTGGATGACTTTGATGGTCGCCCGAAGAGCGGCCGCCATTTACCATAGGTCCTTCTGCAGCTTCGACCAACTCTGTGACCGTGACAGTGTCAGGTGGGCGGAGCAGGCAGTAGCCCCCCTCTTTTCCCGCCTTCGAAGCGGCGATATCAGCCCGCACCAGATCTGCCAGAACCTGAGCAGCGAAGCTCTTTGGCACTCTCATCTCGGAGACGACCTCGCGGATCTTGCGTCGTTCCCCTTGGCTGTAGGCATGGCCGAGGCAGATTGCACAGCGGATCACGTAGTCGCCACGCTTTGACAGCAGGGTGTTCACCGAAAAATAAGTATGTCACTTGAGGCCGATCGAGTCACTTCGATCAGATCTCGGTACCAGCAGGTTGTCACAGAGGACGTCGGCTGAATGCGCGGGCCTGGTGGCGGCGTGATATTACATAGCCGTGGACCGTGGTATAGGCAGTTGGGTCGCTAAACAGGCTTTTCGTCGCGGGGACAAGGTTGCCCTTGTAGACGACACGGCTGCCTCCGACTCCTTTACCTACACACAATTCGACGATCGGACCAGCCAGCTTGGAAGAGCGCTTATCGCGCTCGGGGTCCGTAGGGGAGATCGGGTGGCTATGCTGCTTTTCAACTCGATCTCGTTTATGGAAGCGATATTCGCCTGCGCAAAGCTCGGAGCGATTGCAGTACCGGTAAATGTGCGGCTTACCAGCCATGAGATCGCCTATATCCTGGCTGACTGCGGTGCAGACGTCCTTGTGTACCACCAAGCGCTTGGTGCTACAGCACGTGCCGCCCTTGAGCAACAGGGCGTGCGGGTCCGACACCGGGTTGTCGACACCCAGGGCCACCAGGCCCCAGCGGGTGGTTCCGGCGCTGGTGCCGACCGTGACGGACTTGACGCCGGTGAGCTTGACTATGACGAGCTGCGTGACAGTGCTACCTGCGAACCGCTCGGCATGGATGTAGATGACAGGGATATCCATGCGATCATGTACACCTCTGGGACCACAGGTAGGCCCAAGGGTGCAATGCTCACTCACGCCAATGCCATTGCCAACGCTCGCAATGCTCTACTGCTGGGTCGGGGCCTGCGAAGCGATGATGTAACCGTAACTGTCGCCCCGATGTTCCACATAGGCGGGCTGGGCGTGCACAGCCTGCCGTTGGTCTATGTGGGCGGGAAGAACGTCATCCAGTCGGGATTCGACCCGGTTCGGCTTCTTCAGGCCATGTCGGGATATCGGGCCACGGTCCAGTTCCTCGTTCCTGCGATGTGGGCAGCGCTCACCAGAGTTGCCGACTTCGATGCCTACGACCTTTCGTCTCTGGAGCTGGCCGTTTCCGGCGGGGCTCCGGCCCCTTTGCCGGTCATAAGGTTCTTCCGGAGCCACGGCGTGCCTTTCCAGGAGGGATTTGGGATGACCGAAACTGCACCGTCTGTGTCAGTCCTGGACAGCGACCATGTCGAGTCAAAGGCCGGCTCGATCGGCCGGCCCCTGCCCGACGTGGAAGCACGTATAGTCGACGAGCATGGCAGGGATGTACCCACATCTTCAGTGGGGGAGCTGGTCTTGCGTGGCGACAACATCTTTGCCGGGTATTGGATGATGCCTGGTGCAACCGCGGAGGCATTCGAAGGAGGGTGGTTCCACACTGGCGATCTTGCAAGGTGCGACGAGGAAGGTTTCATCACCCTGGTCGACAGGCTGAAAGACATGATCATCACCGGTGGCGAGAACGTCTATCCAATCGAGGTAGAGCAGGTGATCTACCTCCACCCAGCTGTGCTGGAGGTGGCTGTGTATGGCATACCCGATGATACCTGGGGAGAGACCGTCGTCGCTGCGGTGGTGGTAAAGGAGGGCTCAACTCTTGATAGTGAAGAACTGATCAATCACTGCCGTGAGCGGCTGGCGCATTTCAAGTGCCCCACGGTAGTGGAGATGGTGCAGGAGCTGCCTAGAAACGCTACTGGCAAGGTGCTAAAGAGCCTGTTGCGCGAGCGTCACGCAGGGACTACGACGTCGGTCCACCGCTAGGAGCGAGCCGGGGCTGGTGCCTTACCCGCAGGCATTGCGCCTTATGGTCCTGGTACCCTTTCCCAATGAGCAGCACCACATCTCCTGGCTCTCTTGCAGCAAGCTCGGATCCCTACGACCGCCCCATTGAACCGGGCGACAAGCGGATCAACCGGGTGCACAGCATTCCGTTCCTGCTTGCTCACCTGTTGCCACTGGCTGCGATCTTCGTGAAGGTCACCTGGACCGATGTGATCCTATGCGCAGGTCTGTACCTGGTGAGAATGATGCTGATCACTGGCGGGTATCACAGGTACTTCTCCCACCGCAGCTACCGGCTATCTCGGGTGCCCCAGTTCATCCTGGCCTTCGCAGGAACAACAGCCGTCCAAAAGGGCCCTCTGTGGTGGGCTGCCCACCACCGCGCCCATCACCGCTTCTCCGATACCGACCGGGACGTCCACTCTCCCCAGCACGGCTTTTTCTGGAGCCATGTGGGCTGGATCCTCTCTGACCGGTTCAAAGAGACAAATCGCGACGCGATTCGCGATCTTACTCGCTTTCCGGAGCTTGTGTGGGTGGATCGGTATAATTGGATAGGGCCATGGGCACTCGCAGCGGGATGCTTCCTTATAGGAGGCTGGGGAGGGCTTTTCATAGGGTTTTTCCTCTCGACCGTGCTGGTGTGGCATGGGACTTTCGCTATCAACTCCATGGCCCATGTGTTTGGCAAGCGGCGCTATGCCACCACCGATACGAGTAGGAACTCGTTCCTGCTGGCAATGCTCACCTTTGGAGAAGGCTGGCATAATAACCACCACCATTACCAGGCTTCCGCCCGCCAGGGGTTCTTTTGGTGGGAGTGGGATCCTACTTACTATGCGTTGCGGGTCCTTGCTGTAGCTCGGGTTGTGAAGGACCTGAAGGCGCCATCGAAGAAGATGCGCAGAGCAGGCAGGATCAAAGACGGTCAGTTCGATGTGGGCATGTTCCGCAAGCACTTCAATCAGGCGCTCTCAGCGGCCGCCATGTCGGTTGGCACATTGACGTCGGCCCCAGCTCAGCTCATAGCTGGTGCGGGGCAAGCGGTCCAGGGCGCCCGCAGCGCCGTGGCAGATGCTCGTACTGCCACCAGCGAGGCCCTGGACGCAAGGTTGGAAGCTGCTCGCCGCTCCTTTGAGGAGCTGACCGAAGCGACTCGGCGCGCAGCTGACGAGCTGGGAAACCTCTCCCGCAGCTACCAGCGAAACCTCCTGCTCCACGACGATGCCTGATCGCACTTGTCAGCATGCGTGCACGGGTGGGTCTTGTGCCTACTGAGCGACGAGGCCCTTATATCATCGGCGTGTGAGGTTCACATCCGGTAAGCATCAGAGTCTAGAGACAGATCTGACATCTTCTAGTCACCTTTCAAGCGGTGGTGCAAAGCGACCTGGCACAGGTCTGAAAACTGACCGGTATGAGCTAACGATGCTTGATGCTTCCATGGGTTCTGGGATCGCACACCGCCGCTGCGTCTTCGAGGTCTTTGCCCGTGCCCTGCCCGAGGGCCGTCGCTACGGCTTGGTTGTTGGAACGCAGCGGGTGATCAAAGCCATCTTGGATTTTGGATTCTCAGACGAAGAGCTCAAGTGGCTACAAGACGCGGGCGTGGTCTCGGCTCCTACGGCTAAGTGGTTGGCAGGCTACCGGTTCTCAGGATCCGTGGACGGCTACAGAGAGGGGGAGGTCTACATGCCAGGCTCGCCGGTCCTCACGGTGGAGTCAAGCTTTGCCGAGGCAGTCCTTTTGGAGACGGTAGTTCTCTCGATCCTCAACTACGACTCGGCCGTGGCCTCCACGGCGTCCAGGGTCGTATCGGCCGCCAGAGGGCGAATGCTTGTGGAGATGGGAAGCCGTCGGATTCATGAAGAAGCAGCTGTTGCTGCTGCGCGGGCAGCCTACATAGCGGGATTTGATTCAACCTCGAACCTGGAAGCTGGGTACCTCTATGGAGTTCCAACAGCTGGCACGTCCGCCCACTCTTTTACGATGGCGCACCCAAGTGAGCTGGAAGCATTTCGGGCCCAAGTTGATGCCCTTGGGCCGTCCACGACGCTTCTTGTCGATACCTACGATATCTCCCAGGGAATAGCCAATGCTCTAAGTGCTGCAGGCCCAGGGCTCGGGGCAATTCGCATCGACTCGGGCGATCTTGCTGTAGAAGCGAGGAAGGCCCGTGCAGCCCTCGACAAGCAGGGTGCTCACCAGACCCGCATCCTTGTATCCGGGGAGCTGGACGAGGCAAGGATCGCGCAGCTTTTGGCCGAGGGAGCCCCAGTGGATGCTTTCGGGGTTGGTACCCACCTGGTCGTGGGCTCCAACTGCCCTTCTCCAGGATTTGTCTACAAGGTAGTTGCAGTTGCAGCTGGGCCGGGTAAGGACGGGCCCCTCAAGCCGGTATCAAAGCGCGGCGGAGTGAAATCCACCATCCCCGGGCCCAAGAGAGCGTTCCGTCAGCTGGATCGGTCGGGCCAAGCCACCGCCGAAGTGGTGATCCGCTACAGCGGCGAAGAAGGTGCCAGCGTCTCATCAAGAGCTGAAAGACCGTACCTGAAAACAGCAGAGCACCGATCGCTGCAGATCCCGCTCATCCGCAGTGGAGAGGTGGTGGCTGCCTCTGGGACGAGGGATGCGAAAGATCACTGCCGCTCTGCTCTACAAGAACTGCCACGTGTGGCATTCGAGCTAGCTCCAGGCAGACCGTGCCTGCCTACTCTGACAGAAACATCGCATTACGAGCCGGCGGTGGGACTCGAACCCACGACCTGACGATTACAAGTCGCCTGCGCTTCCAGCTGCGCCACGCCGGCAGGCGCATCAGGATACCGGTTACTTGGCGATCAGCAGGTTGAGTCGGGTGAAAAAAGGCACGAGACTAGCCATATAAGCGCACGAGCCGGCTCCCATAAAAACACGAACCGGCCCCCATAAGAGCCGGTTCGCTATGGTTGTCTGCACAGCGCCAGAGCTGGAGCTCACTCAGGCTGAAGCACCTACTGGCGCAGACTCGACATCTATTGCCTCAGGCTTTCCGCTTCCAGCCTGGGTAGTGATCTGGACCTTACGAGGCCTGGCCTGCTCGGCTACTGGCACCCTTATCGTGAGGACGCCATCGCGGTAATCAGCACCAATGTTGTCGGTGTCAAGGCCATCTCCCAGATATAGCTGGCGAGTGAAACTGCCCTGAGGCCGCTCACGAATCAGCACCTCATCACCTTCGGCTGGCTCCAAGGAGCGCTCTGCGCTCACGGTGAGCACGTTCTTCTCCACGGTCAGCCCTACCTTTGAGGGATCTACTCCGGGTAGGTCGAGGTGCACGACATACTCATGGCCATGCCGGTAGGCATCCAGCGGCATCACCGAGGCTCGGGTCCTAAAACCTCCCCAGGTCTCATCCAGCACCCGGTCAGCCTCTCGGAATGGATCGAAACGCATCAACATCTTGATCATCTCCTTTTATTTTTCTCTTGCTCGATCGTCTTTGCGTACCAGTTACAACTCTTACTATCGCGCTGACTGGTCATCTTGTCAATAAAGTTAACAACTAAACACTTAGATTTTCTTCCTAGGTCACGCTATTCGAGTAACTTTTCGTCTGGAGCACCGGCGGATCAAAGCAGCTAGCCTCTCCATGGTGGAGGGACAGGCTCTACGCCAGCAGCCTGGCAGTGACCGAGATCAGCCTGGCAGTGACCGCCAGCTGTGGGCTCTCACCAAATTTCGTATGGATGCGGGCTGTTATGGGACGCCGGGCCTTTGGGTTTCGAGATGAACGGTGTGACTGGCAAGCCTCCAGGAGAGCTGTTGGAGGTCGTGGCCGCCTTGCCGCAGAAGGCCGCAGTGATGGTGGACTTCGACGGCACGCTCTCGGCAATTGTGGAGGACCCCTCTGCGGCTATACCCCAGGAGGGTGCCATAAGGACCCTGATGCGCCTTGCGGCATGCTTCTCAAAGGTTGCCGTGGTCTCAGGGAGGCCGGTCGGATTTCTTCTCAGCCACTTCGACCTGAGGGCTTTCCCGCCGACCTTTTCTCTCATCGGTCTGTACGGTTTGGAGAGGGCCATCTGGCCAGCTGGCGACTCACCTTCACAGGCCAGCCTTGAGGTAAGTGGGTCCGCTGGAACCAAGGCTGGGCCTGTGATCGTGGTCGAAGAAGGGGCAGAGCTATGGCGACAGCGTATTGAAGATGCTGCTCAGCGCATCGGCGTGGAGGTTCCTGCGGGGGTTCTTCTCGAGTCAAAGGGGCTGGCACTTACTTTCCACTGGCGCCAGGCAGATGATCCTCTCCAAGCCCAAAGGTGGGTCTGGGCCGAAGCGGCAGAGCTGTCTAGGCTATTTGGCCTTGAGATACTAAATGGCAAGAAAGCAGTCGAGCTACGCCCCCCTCTCAGGGTAGACAAGGGAACCGCGCTGCTCTCCATGGGTCGTGGCCTTAGGGCGGTTTGCTACCTAGGAGATGATCTCGGTGACCTTAAGGCATTTGACGCCCTTGATGAGCTCACCCGTGAAGGGGAGATCACCATGAAGGTAGCTGTTGGTGGGCGGGAGGCCCCGCCGGAGCTCCTGGCACGCGCCGATGTGGTTGTGGAGGGGCCTGTCGGTGCCGTCAAGTTCTTGGAGGTCCTCGCAGATGCCGCCGAGAGCGCGTGCGGGGACGAAAATGGTTGCCAGTAAGTAGCGATTGAGGACCAGCAGCCAGACAGTAGGCCTGGCTCTACGGCGGTGTCCTCAGCAGGACTCTTCCTTGCCGGTCGCTGCGAGGCACTGGTCTGCCAGCCACTTCGCAGCCGGCCGGGAGATGACCTTGTGGACTATCCCCTCAGAGCGCTCTGAGCGCTCCTGCTCGGGCATCGTCAGCCCTGAGAGGATGGCGCTGGCTGTTCCCGCTATATCGAACGGGTTTATCTCGATGGCCAGGCCAGCCAGCTCCTCCCATACCCCGGCCTCCCTGCTCAGCACGACTGCTCCTGACCGCTCGTTTACCACCGGACCCTCCTTGGCCACAAGGTTTAGGCCATCTCGGAGCGGGTTGACCAGGAGCACGTCATAGCGGCCCAGGGCAGCTATGGATCGTGGGTAGTCGTTGGACAGCTCCATCAGAATCGGAGTCCAGCTGCTGGTCGCCCACCGTTCGTTGACGAGCTGGACAAGGTGCTCCAACTCGGCTTGGTATGCCACGTAGTCGGCGAGCATCTGGCGGGAAGGGTTTGCCAGTATAACGTGGACGGCCCGCTCTCGCCATTCGGGGTGCTCTTCCAAGAGCAGATCGAACGCCGAGAGCCCACGCAGCAGGTTCTTGGACAGCTCGGCTCGTGCTACTTGAAGAACGACCTTGCGATCCCCCACCTGCTCGTCGAGCCACTGGCGAGCCCTGAGGGACTCGGCAGATCCAGCCATGGTCTTAAGGTGCTCAACATCAGGGGAGAGTGGAGAAGCAAACGTCGTTACCGGTGGCAGTCTCATGCTCTGCGTGCATCTTGTAAAGAGATCACCCCATCTGCGGGTATGGAAGCCCCTGGCGCCAACCGCACTTAAGCTCTCCAGGAGCTCTCGGGCCACTGGATCGGGCAGCACTCTGAGCATCTCTGGAGAGCAGAACGGCGTATGGCTGAAGTGCGAGGTGAGCAGATCGTCTCGCCGCTCGTGCAGCGCTGCACCCACAAGAGAGAGGTGGTAGTCCTGGATGAGGACAGTGCCTCCTTCGGGGGATCTCTCGGCTATCACGTTGGCGAAGAGCCCGTTCACGACCCGGTAGGCTTCCCAGGCTTCCCACCACCTTGCGTCTATGCGGGGGCGCCTAGAGAGATCGAAGAGGTGGTGGTGGAGGAACCAAAGGGTGCCATTGGAGATCACATCGTATGCCATTGCGTAGTCCTCGGGATTGCTGGCCACAGTTACGAGGTCGAGCCCGTCCGATGTCATCCAACCCCTGGCAGTAGCCTCCCGATCCGCCTCCGTGATGGCCGAAGCGACCCATGTTGCCCCCGAGCCGGCGAGGAGCGGACGGAGAGCAGAGACCAAGCCCCCCGCTCCATCGCGTGCAACCAGCTCGCCGCTCTCGTCGTGTTCGAAGGACACGGGTCCTCGATTGGAGACCACGGTGAGGTGAGTAGCCCCTGATTCTGCCAGGGGATCTGGCGCTATCTGGTTGCCTGCAGCCATCCCCAGACACTAGCGACTTGGGCACGCCCACCGGGTGGGGAAGGCCGAGGGTCACAAAGGTGCTGGCAGGCAGCTCATGGAGATACCCGAGCGCGAGCTGGCCAAACGCGCCAAGATGGCTCGATGGCAAGTGTGCTTGGTGCGTTCGACAAGTTCAAGGGGACTGCCACCAGCAAGCAACTGGGCCTGGCTGCTTGCAGAGGGGCCAGGCGGGCCGGATGGGGATGGTCCAGTTGCGCTTTCGGATGGGGGGGGGAGGGCTTCCTGGAGGCGCTAGCGTCCCCCAGCGACAAGCTCCAAGTGGCGAAGGTGGAAGATGCTCTTGGCAGAGAGGTTGAAGTGAAGTGGCTGCTCCGTCTGATCCCTGGGGTGCACTTTGGTATAGAGGCCGGCGCGGATACACCAGGGAAGCTCAGCTTCACGGCACCTGTTGCTTTCATCGAGTCCGCAAGTGCGATCGGCTTGGATGTTCTGGGCGGTCCCGAGCGCAATGATCCCGTGGCCGCTTCCACCAGGGGGGTCGGTCAGCTTGTGCTGGCAGCCCTTGAAGCAGGTGCCAGGACAGTGGTAGTGGGCATTGGTGGGTCGTCCACCACCGATGGAGGCAAAGGCGCCGTGGATGTGCTCATGCCCGCAAGGCAGGCTGGCGCTTTAGAAGCCGTCAGGTTGGTAGGAGCCTACGATGTTCGCAGCACTTTTGCGGACGCAGCAAGGATCTTCGCACCCCAAAAGGGTGCATCGCCCGAGCAGGTCAGCCTGTTGGACGAGCGGCTGGCAGCGATTGCCGGTGAATACGAGCACACCTTTGGCGTGGACGTTACAGCGTTGGCGGGATCAGGTGCAGGCGGTGGATTAGCAGGCGGGTTGGCTGCGCTTGGCGGCGCCTTGGTGCCAGGCGCACAGATGGTGGCTTCTGCGGTGGATTTGGGCTCCAACATCCAAGCTGCGGATGTGGTGGTGACTGGTGAGGGACGTTACGACCACACAAGCGCTGAGGGCAAGCTGCCCGCTCTGGTCCAAGCGATGGCAGGGCAGCGGCGGGTGCCGGTGGTTGTGATAGCGGGAGAGGTGGAGCAGCTACCTACGAAGATCACAAGAGCGCTCCGTGGGCAGCTCGGTTGCCTGGATGGCACATTGGTGTCGCTAACAGAGCAGTTTGGGGCAGCGAGGTCACTTCAGGATCCACTCAGCTGTGTAGAGGAGGTGATGGCTGAGCTCTTGGAAGGCCTAGGACTGATCACATGCAGGTAGCTCAAACTTAACGCCTGTCAGCGATCGCGCTGCCCTGCCGGCCAAGTGGTGAGCTGCGAAGCGAGGAGGCTAGTGGCTAGCGCGATCACGGTAAGCGGGTACCTCTGCCAGGGGAGGGAGGTCCTTTGAGCTCTCGGGCTGAGTGACGCCCGCTCGGGACAGAGCCGTTGACAGCACCTCTGCAGCCTGGGGGGCAAGCTGATCCAAAGGCCGGTTCCTGTGATGGCGAACACCCAGGTCCACTTGGGAGATGGCCTCCAGACCAAAGGCCTTAGAGATGTCGATCAACAGACCGATCTCTACGCCGTAGCCGGCGGCAAACCTGACCCTTTCGAGCATGGCACGCCGTAGGGCCGTCTCCCCGGCCAGTGGCTGGTGTACGGCCGCCAGCTCAGGAAACAGAAGCGACAGCACCGGTTTGGCGACGAGCTCTGTCACCCGGCCCCCTCCCATCTCAGTACCGAGCGGACCGGAGGCAAGAGGACGGTCGTAGAAGCCCTTGACCAGCCCAATTGTCTTATTGGTAAGCAGTGGGCCCAGAATCCCCGTGACGAAGTGAACGCAGAAGTTGGTTACGTCGGCGTCGCAGAAGATCACCAGCTCACCATGGGCGACCGCAGCGCCTGCCCACATTGCCTGACCTTTGCCCGATCCGATCCATCCATACCCCAGCCCCTCGAGCACCTTTGATGCCACGTGCACCGAAGCACCTGCTTTGAGCGCGACATCGGCCGTCGCATCTTTGGAGCCATCGTCTATAACGATGATCTCATCGACCAACTTGATGTGCTCCATCAGGCCTTCTCTGATGGCTGTGACTATCTGGCCAACCGTAGACTGCTCGTCTTTGGCGGGAATGCACACAGAGACGGTGCTGCCGGCCTTAAGCTCCGACAGCCTCTTTGGCGGGAAGTCCTGGTGGTTGAAGGATGGGATCATGTCTTGTTCGAGAGTGCTTCACCACGGGCTTTAAATGCCAGCCGGGCAGTTCATGATCACTTGTGTTCACGGTGGTAGCCCAGAGATCGACCACCTGAGTGGATCTTTGCTCAAGGGAGCTTTGGATGGTTTCATCTATCGAGCTGGCAAATGTGTGCAAGCCTGCTAACCTAGAGCAGATCATCCAGAGCGGCTGAGGGACCGGGCCCTAAGACGCCGCGGCAACCAGTGCCCAGAGCACCAGGTGCCAATGCCCGAGCGATGAGGAGGAGCCATGGACTTCGTTACGGGACTGCGCTGCAGGGAGTGCGGGCGTACCTATCCGGCGGAGGCTTTACATGTTTGCGATTTCTGCTTTGGTCCGCTCGAGGTGGACTATGACTACGAGGCAATTGCAGCTCACATAACCCCAGAGTCGATCGCAGCGGGCCCCCGCACTATCTGGCGGTACGCAGATCTGCTGCCGGTGAATGAGCGAGCGCCCGTGGACCTCGGAGCAGGCTTTACGCCACTGGTGAGGGCCGATCGTCTCGCTGCGGAGCTGGGGTTGGGGGAGTTGTGGATCAAGGACGATACCGCCAATCCCACCGGATCATTCAAGGACCGGGTGGTGTCAGTGGCGCTCACGAAGGCTCGCCAGCTGGGCTTTAAGGTGGCTGCGTGTGCTTCTACAGGCAACCTCGCGAACGCTGTGGCTGCTCATGCAGCAAGAGCTGGCATGTCTTCGATCGTGTTCATCCCCTATGACCTGGAAACGGCCAAGATCGTCACCACAGCGGTCTATGGTGGCCAGCTCGTGGCTGTGCAGGGCAACTACGACGACGTGAACCGGCTCTGCGCGGAGCTCACCAGCGAGCGACCCACTTGGGCCTTTGTGAACGTGAACATCCGCACCTACTACGCAGAGGGTTCCAAGACGCTGGCCTTCGAGATCGCCGAGCAGCTGGGCTGGGATGCTCCAGATCATGTGGTGGTTCCCGTTGCTTCAGGCAGCCAGCTGACCAAGGTCAAAAAGGGCTTCCAAGAGCTGGTCAGAGTGGGGTTACTACCAGAGGGATCTCAGGTTCGCATCTCGGGCGCCCAGGCAACAGGGTGCTCTCCGGTAGCCACGGCTTTTGCTGAGGGAAGCGATCATGTGCGACCGGTAAAGCCGTCAACAATCGCCAAGTCGCTGGCTATTGGCAACCCCGCAGATGGCTGGTACGCACTAAAGGCTGTTCGTGAGTCAGGAGGCTCGTTTGCAGCGGTTACCGATGATGAGGTCATAGAGGGCATACGGCTTCTGGCTCGCACTGAAGGGATCTTTGCCGAGACAGCAGGAGGAGTGACAATAGCCAGTCTGGTGAAACTGGTCTCTGAGGGGGTGGTCAGGCCTGATGAGCGGGTGGTGGCACTTGTGACAGGACATGGTCTTAAGACCATCGAGGCTCTTGTGGGTCATGTGGGTCCCACGGCTACCATCTTGCCCACCCTCGAAGCATTCGATGAGGCAGTTCAGCTGCAGCCGTAATGAGAGCAACTCGACCACCAGGGTTTAGCTCAGCGCAGGTGCTGGCGCACTGCGTTGGTCCAGTTGAAGCTATCCATGTCCGCACCAAGTCCGGCTGAAATCGATTAAAACCACTGAGAGCCAAGGCAACCCATGCCCAAGGAGGAGATAACCATGCCCGTTACCGTGCGGATCCCTAGCCAGCTCAGGCCCCTTGCGGGGGGGTCAGGCGAGGTTTCTTTGGAAGGCGAGACAGTGGGTGAGGTGCTGAAAGCCCTCGATGGAGCCCATCCTGGATTTGCCGAGCGCCTTTTCGACGAGACCGGATCGTTGCGGAGGTTCGTTAACGTGTTCTTGGCCGATGAGGATGTGAGGTTCTTGAGCGGCCTTGACACTCCTGTGACAGCTGGACAGACGCTTTCCATAGTCCCAGCTGTTGCTGGCGGGTGAGAGTCCCAGCTGTTGCTGGCGGGTGAGAGTTTTAAAAGAAGATAATCCCTGGCGCGCAGTTGCGAAATCTCTCCGGGCGTGCTTTGCTGTTAGCACTCGCAAGTTGAGAGTGCTAATCGCTCAGGGCAGCGAGCCCGGGAGCGACAGGAATCGACAGGAGGAGACGGAACCCAATGCCCAAGTTGATCGCCTTTGACGAGCAGGCCCGCCGGGCGCTGGAGAGCGGCATGAACCAGCTCGCCGACGCCGTTCGTGTCACCCTCGGTCCGAAGGGCCGTAACGTAGTGCTAGACAAGAAATGGGGAGCTCCAACCATCACCAATGACGGTGTGTCTATCGCCAAGGAGATAGAGCTGGAGGACCCATACGAGAAGATCGGTGCCGAGCTGGTAAAAGAAGTTGCCAAGAAGACCGACGATGTAGCCGGAGACGGCACAACCACTGCGACGGTGCTGGCCTGGGCCATGGTCCACGAAGGCTTGCGCAATGTAGCCGCCGGTGCCAACCCGATGTCGCTCAAGCGTGGCATCGAGCAAGCTGTTGAAGCCGCTGTGGCTGGCTTGAAGGACATCTCGCGCGATACTGACTCCAAGGACCAGATCTCTCAGGTTGCTGCCATATCAGCAGCTGACACCGAGATCGGCCAGATGATCTCTGAGGCCATAGACAAGGTTGGCAAGGACGGGGTCATCACAGTAGAGGAGTCCCAGACCTTCGGCATGGACATGGACCTGGTCGAGGGCATGCGATTCGACAAGGGCTATATATCTCCCTACTTTGTGACCGACCCTGAGCGGATGGAGGCGGTGCTGGAGGATCCATACATCCTTCTCG
Organism: Actinomycetota bacterium; assembly: GCA_023379605.1. GTDB lineage: Bacteria > Actinomycetota > Acidimicrobiia > Acidimicrobiales > JAMCQF01 > JAMCQF01. The sequence continues at coordinate 5,007 of JAMCQF010000011.1, read as the reverse complement.
TTGGGTCCAAGGTGTCAGCCGTTCGGGATCTCCTGCCAGTGTTGGAAAAGGTTATGCAGACCGGCAAACCGCTCGTGATCATCGCGGAGGACGTGGAAGGAGAGGCTCTGGCCACACTTGTGGTCAACAAGATCAGGGGAACCTTTAAGAGCCTTGCCGTCAAAGCTCCAGGATTTGGGGAGCGCCGCAAGGCCATGCTCCAGGACATGGCAATCCTCACAGGTGGCCAGGTGATCACTGAGGAGGTCGGGCTCAAGCTTGAGAACGTCGCTCTTGATCTGCTCGGCAAGGCACGCAAGGTAGTGGTGACCAAGGACGAGACCACGATCGTGGAAGGTGCCGGCAACGACGAGGACATAAAAGGGCGCATCAACCAGATCAAGGCTGAGATCGAGAACACCGACTCCGACTATGACCGTGAGAAGCTCCAAGAGCGCCTGGCGAAGCTCTCCGGAGGAGTAGCGGTCATAAAGGTTGGAGCTGCTACCGAAGTGGAGCTGAAGGAGAAGAAGCACCGCATCGAGGACGCTGTCTCGACCACCAAGGCAGCGATTGAGGAAGGGGTAGTTCCTGGAGGAGGCGTGGCTCTCCTGCGTGCCCAGCAGAGAGTACTTGACTTGGCCGAGAAGCTTGAAGGAGATGAGGCCACCGGAGCGAGGATCGTGGCCAGGGCTGTGGAGGAGCCTCTCAAGCAGATCGCGGTCAACGCAGGCCTTGAGGGTGGTGTTGTGGTCGAGAAGGTTAGGTCACTGTCAACGGCCTCCGAGGGCCTGAACGCTGCCACAGGAATCTACGAGGACCTCTTCAAGGCTGGCGTGATCGATGCAGCGAAGGTGACGCGGTCTGCGTTGCAAAACGCTGCGTCCATTGCGGCCCTGTTCCTCACTACAGAGGCTGTCATCGTGGACAAGCCAGAGGAGAAGGCGCCGGCCATGCCGGGCGGAGGCGGGATGGAGGACTTCTGATCGCAGAGCTTCGGCGGGAGGCGGTTTGGCCGTCTCCCGCCGGGCGCGATTGGCGTTGCCACCTCCGATGGTACTTGGGGGAGACCCCCTGGGGTAGTTAGGCCGTGTCCTGCCGGGCGCGCTCGGTGTCGCCACTGGTAGCGATGAGGCGTGCCGAGCCCGGATCGTGAGTTGGCCATAGACTTGGCGAAATGGAGCTCGAACCGGTTGTCCCTTCCAGTGGATTAGGGGTTATTCACCTCTTTTGCAAAGTCTCCGAGGCTGGGGTAGACAGCGCGTCTGCTCTCTCCTCGGTCAAGTCGATGGTAGAAGACGGCTACCAAGTCCTTTCCGCAGCTCTGCTTGGCCACAAGGCCGATGTGTGCTTTATGGCTATGGGTTCTGACCTATGGCGGCTTAGGCTGTTCCAGACAGAGCTGGCCCAAAGTGGCCTCCGAGCCCACAGCTCTTATGTGTCTCTTACAGAGGTGTCTGAGTACGCCGCCGGCATGCCAGAGGAGCGGCTGAACCAGCGGTTATACCCGAAGCTGCCTCCGCAGGGAAAGTCGGCATTTTGCTTCTATCCGATGTAGAGCTGTGGGCTCGGAGGCCAGAACTGGTACGAGCTGTCCTACGAGGACCGGGAGCGACTCATGTACGACCACGGATCAACGGGTCGCAGATTCGCTGGAAAGGTGGTTCAGCTTGTGACTGGGTCCGCGGGGCTAGACGACTTCGAATGGGGCGTGACCCTCTTTGCCGAGCACATAGACGACCTCAAGGCAGTGGTCTACACCATGCGCTTCGATGAGGTTTCGGCGCGCTACGCGGAGTTCGGGCCTTTCTTTGCGGGGATGCTGGCAGACGCACACGATGTTCTCATGGCTGTGGGCGCAGCGTGAAGGTTGGCGTGGAGCAAGCGAGCACCCCTGCAGGAGAGTCGCTGGCGACCTTGTCCACCACCGGCAACGGTGCTGCTTTAAGCCCAAGGCAGCATAAAGGGCTGAATGGCAAGTCCACTGGGCAAGAGGTGGAGGGGGCCGAGCTGGACCGTCTAAAGGAGCTGTTGGCCAATCTGGGAAGGGTGGTGGTGGCTTTCAGCGGTGGGGCTGACTCCTCGCTGTTGGCCTGGGTTGCAACTAGGGTTCTTGGCCGCGACTCAGTGCTGTGCGTGACAGCCTGCTCTCCCTCGCTGCCCCTGGAAGAAGAGGAGCACTGCGAAGCTCTAGCTGCTGAGTGGAATCTTCGATGGAAGGCTGTCCCAACCTCTGAGCTTGAGGCGGAGGGCTACGTTCGGAACGGACCTGACCGCTGCTTTCACTGCAAGACCGAGCTCATGGCCGTGCTCCTTCCAGAGGCACGCATGGAGCGGGCAGTGGTTGCATTGGGGGTCAACCTAGACGATCTGGGAGACATTCGACCTGGTCAGGAGGCTGCAGCAAGCCTGGGCGCCGTGTTTCCTCTGCTGGAGGCGGGTTTCACAAAGGATTTGGTCCGCAAAGTCTCCAGGTACCTCGGATTGCGGACCTGGGACAAGCCAGCTGCGGCTTGCCTGGCATCCAGGATCCCCCATGGGACACCGGTGAGCGTTGAGGTGCTTTCCAGGGTGCAACGGTCTGAGTCGGCGCTCCGTAGGCTCGGCTTCTCACAGGTGCGGGTGCGCCATTACGACGATGCGGCGCGCGTCGAGCTGCTGCTAGAGGACTTGGAGAGGGCGGTCCTGTGCCGGGAGGAGATCGTCTGCGCGCTGCACTCTGCTGGATATAGGTACGTGACCTTGGACCTGGAGGGATTTCGCTCTGGCAACCTCGCGCAGGCTCCAGGTGAGCCCATGTCTCCCCCATATTTTGAGTCGAGCCGTCCAGGGAATCTTCGCAGGGAGGATCCAGAGCTGATCTCCGAGAGAGCGGGCTTGCGATGGGGGTGAAGGTCCGGCTCACCTTTCCAGAGGAGCTGATTCGCCAACCCCTGCTTGCCCGCATGGTGCAGGCCTATTTTCTGCTTCCCAACATCCGAAGAGCTTCCGTCGACGATCACGAGGGATGGATAATCTGCGAGATCGATGGTGAGGCCGAGGCCGTGGAAAAATCCCTCTCCTGGCTCACCTCCCAGGGGGTGAAAGTTGATGCGCTTGGCGATCTGATCGAAGGGTGAGATCCAGACCTGTGGGCAACCGGTCAGTCGCTCTTTGCCTTGGTCCCCGGCAGGCGCTGAGCCGGACGACCCGCAAGCGCCTGGCTCCAGCCATGGTCAACCCTTGATCACGCCCGGCCCGCTCCATTGCCAGGCTCGCGGACCTGCCAGCCTGCCTGCGAAACTTTGCGGGGCTCGTGGAACATGCATCCCTCGGGACAGGAGAACGGGAGGTTTCCGTTAGCTCCGAGCCTACAGCGCTCCAAGCGGTCACCCCCACGCACTGTCTGCATTACGTAATGGCGGCAGTCATCTCTTACGGGCACGCTATATCATGGCAGGCTCCTCCATCTCTTGCATGACACCCCACCAGCACCTCTGGTCATTGCATCCAACCGAACTGGGCCGACCCATCTCTCTCTTGTGGGAAGGCAGAAAGCGGCTTGAGAATTAACAGGCCCGGGAGCGCCACGACCTCCTTGCGCTGCTAGCGTCAAGCGTATGGGGGAACGGGCATCCGATCGTGACCTGCTCCGCTGGAGCGAGGCGTTGGCAGCCATCGCCCGTACCGGCATGGGTTTCACCAAGAGTCTCTATGAGCGTGAGCGCTACGAGGAAGTGCTGCGCATAGCGGCAGATATCCGCGCGAGCGTAGAGCCTGGCGCGTCACCGCTTGATGACAGCGGCGCTCTTGTAGAGGAGTGGCTTGATCAGGTGGGTGAAGGGTTGGCTGGGTACGTCACCCCCAAGCTGGCTGTGGGTGCCGCAGTTGGCAACGAGTCTGGGGAGCTGCTGCTCATCAAGCGTGCGGACTCAGGGGTGTGGCTATACCCTACAGGTTGGGCCGATATCGGCTACTCGGCAGCTGAGGTCGTGGTTAAAGAGGTCAAAGAGGAGACCGGCATCGATGTCGAGCCCGTCCGGTTGATCGCGGTGCTGGATGGCTTGAGGCTGGGATTTACCAGGGTGCCTCTTTACTCCCTCGTCTTCCACTGCCGCGTCACGGGCGGATCCCTTGCAGCTCATCCTTTGGAGTGCGCGGACCTGGGCTGGTTCTCAGAGGATCACCTTCCAAGCCCGCTTGCTGGAGCCGAGCGCTGGAAGGATCAGGTGTTCGCCGCCTTGCGAGGCGAGCCACTCGAGATCCTCTTTGACAAGCCGAGGCGCCCGATATGGAGAGGCGGGGGCGAGCTCGAGGCCGCTTCGAAGTGAGAGCTTTGTGGCGCTGTAGATCGACACGTCAAGTTGCTGGGATCACCGTGCGCATCACCAAGTATGCGCCGGCTGGGTCCAGCGGTCAAAGTGACCGCCGGACCTTCTCAGAGCCACCATCAAGAAGGCGATTGGTTTATATGAACCGCGAAAAGCATGTTGACCAGCGATTCGAGACGGCTTTCGGTCATCGGGCCCGTCTGGCGCCCAACGAGCCTTCCGTCCGCAGAGACGAAGAAGGTGGTCGGTAGGCCGTAGACTCCGTAGGAGGATGCGACCGCACCGTCTGGGTCGAACCCGAGGTGATAGGTGACCCCAGTCAGTGCTGCGAAGCTCAACGCGGCATCGCGTGAGTCATTACTGTCGATCCCTAGGAAAGTCACCGATGGTCCAAGCTGGCTGTGAGCCGCCTCGATAGCAGGCATCTCTTTGCGACAAGGCACGCACCATGATGCCCAGAAGTTGATCACCAGGGGCCGCCCTTGCAGGCTCTTAAGCGACTCCTGCAGGAGGGGGTCACTCAGGTTGGCGACCGAGAATGGCGGTGCAGGAGTGCCAGGCAGCCTGATGAACCCGACCCCGGCGACAGTGCCTACATGATTGGTTGGCTGCGGTTTGGCTGCCGCCTCGGGTCCGAACAGCACGAAGGCTCCACTCAAGCCAGCAAAGGTTGCCACTACCGTGAGTGCAATCCACCAGGCCGGCGCGAGGCGTCGTA
>JAMCQF010000010.1 GCA_023379605.1 Actinomycetota bacterium | reverse complement strand
CATATCCATCAATTACACAAGTGGCACCACGGGAAGTCCCAAAGGCGTTGTTTACCACCACAGGGGTGCTTATCTAAACGCCCTGTCGGAGATCATCGAGGCACGCATGACCCAAAGAAGCGTGTACCTTTGGACCCTTCCAATGTTCCACTGCAACGGGTGGTGCTTCCCCTGGGCTGTGAGCGCTATAGGCGCCACTCACGTGATCTTGCGCAAGGTGATCCCAGATAAAGTCGTAGCGCTGATCGAAGAGGAGGCAGTGACACACCTCTGCGGCGCTCCCACGGTGCTTACCATGATCGCCCAAGAGCTGGATCGGACAGGCAAGGGGTTTCCCCGCCCCATTACCCTTGTCACCGCAGGCGCTCCTCCGTCGCCAAAGGTGCTGAGAACTATGGAGGCCTTAGGAGCCGAAGTGTTGCACGTCTACGGCCTGACAGAGGTTTACGGTCCCTTTACGGTGTGTGAGTGGAACCCGGAGTGGGACGGGTTAAGCGTGGAGGAAAAGGCGAGGAAGAAAGCACGCCAGGGCGTTCCCTACATAGGACTGGGCGACTTGCGGGTGGTGGATCGCGACTCCGGCGAGGACGTTAAAAGAGACGGGGAGACCCTTGGAGAAGTGCTCATGGCAGGCAACGGCGTCATGACCGGCTACTTCAAAAACGAGCAAGCCACAGCGGATGCCTTTGCCGGGGGTTGGTTCCACACCGGCGACATCGCCGTGTGGTACCCAGACGGTTACATAGAGCTTAAGGACCGTGCCAAGGACATAATCATCTCCGGCGGAGAGAACATCTCCACCCAGGACGTGGAAAAGGTCATCCTGGAGCACCCGGCAGTCCTGGAAGCAGCTGTGATAGGCATACCTGACGAGCATTGGGGCGAGGTACCCAAAGCCTTTGTCACGCTCGCTCCAGGAAAGCAGGCTACCGCTGAGGAGCTCAGCCTGTTCTGCCGGGAGCGTCTGGCACACTTCAAGTGCCCAAAGTCAATAGAGTTTTGCGATCTTCCCAAGACCTCTACGGGCAAGATCCAAAAAGGCGTGCTACGCGAAAAGGAGTGGGCCGGACACGCCTCTCGGATCAACTAGCTTCCGGACAACCGTTCCTTTACAGTTGCCGGCCCCTCAGGGCGCAACCAGCTGCCAAAAGGCGAGCCAAACTACAGCGGGTGCCCCCTGTAGTCGGCCCCTCAGGGCGTAACCAGCTGGCGGTCACTCCAGGTGGGGTCCCTCTTGGAGAGAAACGCGTCGATGCCCTCCTTGGCGTCTGGGCTCTGGCTGGACGTCGCCATCACCTGGGTGGCCAGCGCTGATGCAGCGGCGTCGTTCAACTGGAGCTGGCGATAGAAGTTGCGCTTGCCCGTGGACAGAGTGGCCGAGCTGAACCTGGCAACCCTGCGTGCTAGTGCAAGGGTCTCCTCTGCCAAGAGCTCTGGCGCAACTACCTTGTTCACAAGGCCGACCCGCTCAGCTTCTTCTGCTGTTATCGGGTCCCCCGTAAAGAGCATCTCGGCTGCCTTCTTCCTTGGTACATTCCTCGACAAGGCAACGGCTGGCGTGCTGCAAAAGAACCCTATTCGCACCCCAGGGGTGGCAAAGCTCGCTTTTGTGGACGCGACCGCCAGATCAGCGGTAGCCACGAGCTGGCAACCAGCCGCTGTGGCAACGCCGTGCACCTCGGCTATCACGACCTGGGGGATCTCGTTGACCACATGCATGGTCTCGTCACAGACCTCGAAAAGGCGGAGCACATCAGTGGGCTCACCGTAGAGGATCTCGCGAAGATCGTGGCCTGAGCTGTACACTGTTCCTGCGCCGCGCACTATGACAGCATTCACCCGACCTGCTACGGCGATGCTCTCAAGAACCTCGCGAAGCTCTTTGAGCACTGCCTCTGAGAGCGCGTTGCGCCTGTCTGGGTTATTGAGAGTCACAATCCCTATGCGCTCTGGCTCATAGGTGGCGTCATAAAGAACTAGATCTGCCACGATATACCTCCTCAGATCCTGCTGCCTGCCGGTGTCGCTGGGCGGCGAACCGACAAAGAGCCCAAGTAAGCTCAGGCTAGCTCTGTAGGCTTCGCATTGCACGCCACCAAAGCACGCTTCTTGGGATCTACGGCTTGGATGCGCTGGTACCGCCTGTCCTGGCTCCAGCTGCTTTGACAAGCGCACCATCCACCCAGGCCCGTAGCGCCGCTGCTGGCACAGCTCCGATCTGGCGAGCGATCACATCCCCGTGATCGAGGATGATGAGGGTGGGTATCGACATGGCCTCAAAGCGTGATGCAGTCCGTGGCGCCTCATCGACGTTGACTTTCACCACCTTGATCTTGCCTGCTAGATCCTTTCCTACCTGCTCCACTAGAGGGCTTACCATCCTGCACGGCCCACACCAGGGAGCCCAGAGATCCAAGAGCACCGGAAGCGGGCTATGCGCGGCCACCTCGTCGAACTCTCCATCCCCGGCTTCTGTGAGCCAAGGCAGCGGTGCATGGCAAGACGCGCAGCGCGGCGTCCCACTTGCGGCCTTGGGGATCCTGTTGCGCTTGCCACATGACGGGCAAGTGACCGTAGTCTTATCGGTTGCCGTCATCACACCGCCTTTGTATCGAAACCAGCCAGCTTTGGGCTCGAGCACTTGATGCGAAGCTCCA
>JAMCQF010000009.1:5584-7050 GCA_023379605.1 Actinomycetota bacterium | reverse complement strand
TTGCGCACCTCTGAGCGCACTTTGGCACGCGTACGCGACCAGTCCGAACCTCCCATACGGCTGAGAGAGGGAGAGTCTCCGCCACTGTATGGCGTCACTGCGTCAATCTGATCGGTTGGGACATACAGCCGGTCTGCTCCCCTGTACTCGAGCAGCAGGTAGTCCCGCTCTATCCCACCCATGGTCCGGGTGACGATCCCGCCATAGCGAGCGATGCCATGATGACGGTGCACCACGTAGTCGCCCCGGCCAAGATTGTCGAAGAAGCCACTCTCCATGCGCCGCGCCGACCTAGCGCGCGGCGCCCGGTGTGGCCTGCGGCGACCACTCAGGTCCGACTCCGCCAGCACTGCTACACCGGCTGCTGGCCAGCAAAATCCCCTCTCGAGCGGCTGGACAACCAGGCGGACCCCCGGCCCTGTGAGATCTTCGCCCTCAGGCATTACAGGCACTGACAACCCTTGGGACAAGAACATCTGCGACAGGCGTGCTGCAGTCCCTGGACTCTCTGAGCACACCGTGACCGACCATCCCTGGCTTGCCAGAGCTGCCAAGCGCTCCCCCACCACAGCTGGGTCACCGCCTATGCCTGGGAGCTCCCAAGCGGTTGCTTCCACTGCTGGGGTAGCCGGTCCGCTGGCCGAAGCCGGGATTGACCACACAGGCGAGGCCGTGGTGGTGAGCAGGTCGTCAATAGCGCAATGGAGCCTCGGCAAGGAGTCGGCTCCACCGCTCACTCCCCAGGTGACAGCCAACGCCTCTGCCAGGGCAGCCTCCTCATCGACAAGCTCGCGTCCCCTAACAGCCAGCCGTGACGGATCTATAAGAAGTAAAAGTCCTTCAGCTGGGAGAAGATCGGCAACGGTGCGCTTGGTCTCCACGAGCCAAGGCAGCCATGATTCCATGCCGTCGAAGACCTGGCCTTCAGCCAACTTCTCCCATTGAGCTCTCCCCCATGGCTCGCTCCTTACGAGCTCTTTGGCCCTTGCCTGCACCTCCGGGCTGCAAATGAGCTCGCGGCACCCAAAGATCATGACCTGCTCGAGATCGCAGACCGAGCGCTGATCGGAAGGATCTATCCTGGTGAGCCTGTCTACCTCGTCGCCCCAGAGATCAATGCGGACAGGATCGTCTGCATCGGCAGGGAAAACGTCAACTATCCCTCCTCGCACTGCCACCTCACCGCGGTGCTCCACCTGGTACTCCCTGCGGTAGCCAGCCGCAACGAGGTGACCAAGGAGCTCCTGTACCTCCAAGCTGTCCCCCTTGCGGATCACAACGGGATCCTGGACACGCTCGAACGGAGCGAGCTTTTGCAGGAAGGCCCTGACCGGCACCACCACCACTTGGGGCTGTGCCAAAAGACCGGCCAGATCAGAGCTTTTGACAGCACCGGTTGAAGTTGAGCTGTCTCTAGCGGCGATCTCGTAAGCGCCGGGCGCGCTCCCATGGCCAGCTGGACCGCC
>JAMCQF010000009.1:0-5574 GCA_023379605.1 Actinomycetota bacterium | reverse complement strand
CCGGCACCTAGGTGCCAGAGCTGGCGGATCCTTTTGCCCATGGTCTCCAGGCTTGGGCTCACCCTTTCGAAAGGGAGAGTCTCCCAGGCCGGCAACACCGCTACAGCCGGCTCTCCAAGAAAAGCCTTTAGATCATGAGCGAGACGCTCTGCCTCTGCTCCCGTGGGCGTGACAACCATCGCCGGTCTGCGACCAGAAAGATCGGCCAGAGCCGCAATCGCTGCAGCGCGCGCGGGCTCTGGCACAGCGAGGGTGGTGGCCTTGGAACCCACGGTGGCCATCACTGACGCGTCGGTCTCGAGCTTGCTTAGTAGGGTGTGAAGGCCCATGATGGCGGAGGCTACCCGGCTCCGGCCCACGGGGCTGCAGTCCGCCTGGGAAGCGTGGTTACAAACGGGCGTTGAAGCGGTTCATAGCAGCTCTCATAGTAGGTGGTACCGATGGCGGGGGGATGCCAACTGCTGGCTATGAACGGGCGTTGAAGCGGTTCATAGCAGCTTCAGGTCCGGCTTCCAATACCGCCTCTACCGCGTCTGCTGCTGTTCCAACTGCGATCTCCAAAAGGGCGCTCTCAGCCTTGGAGGGTCTGGAGAGCACATGATTGATCCCCTGGCTTGGAGCCGGGGGCTTTCCGATGCCCACCCTCACCCGCACAAAGCCATCGTCATGCAGATGAGCCTTTATCGACTTGAGCCCGTTGTGCCCAGCCAGGCCGCCTGCAAGCTTGACCCTTACCTCGCCTGCCGGAAGGTCCAGCTCGTCGTGGACGATGACCAGGCGGTGCAGATCCTCCAGCCCGTAACGGGAAACTAGCGCGGCCACTGCGATCCCAGAGTCGTTCATGAATGTCTGAGGCAGCGCCAGCGCAAGGCGTCGGGTCCCACCTTTGAGCTCGACTCGAGCCTCGCCACAGATCGCAGGGATGCCCCTGGGTCCTCTGAGCAGCACGGCATGGCGCTTCGCCAAGGTCTCTACAACTTGAGCGCCAACGTTGTGGCGAGTGGCCTTGAACTTCGCGCCTGGATTGCCCAGCCCCACTACAACAAGATCAGCGGGGATCCCTGACCGTGATGAGCGGGCTTGCAGCAGGTCCTGCTACTCCCCGCCCCCTGGTGCGGAGCCGCCAGGACCGCCGGCGGTAGAGCCCTCTGGCCCGCTCACAGCCTCCTCGCCACCTCCAAGGGCCTGTACTCTTGGAGGCTGGCCGACCACAATTGCCGCCTCGGGATCGACATCGGTGGCAACGCCGGATGGGAGAGCCAGATCCGCCACCCGTATCGCACCGCCTATCACCAGGTCGGTCACGTCTACCTCCAACCCACTGGGGATGGATCCCGGCAAAGCATGGATGGAGAGAGTGAACAGCTGCTGATCGACCAGTCCATCTCCCCTGTGGACCTCTAGAGCCTCCCCTGTGAGCACGATTGGGACCTCCGCAAGAACCGGTCGGTCGCGCCGTACGACGTGGAAGTCCACGTGAATAACGTTCCCGCGCACAGGATGGCGCTGGAACTCCCTGGCTAGGGCCAGGTGCCTGGTTCCATCCACCTCCAGCGAGAGCAGAGCGTTCGCACCACTCTCTGTGGACATTGCCTGGCGCAATGCCTTCAACTCCACTGCGACCGGCGTCGGCTCGATGTCTGTGCCATAGAGCACGCCGGGCACCTTCCCCTCGGCCCGAAGGCGGCGGGTGGTGCGGCTGCCAGTTTTCCGGCCAGTCTCAGCAGATAGAAGAATATCAGGCATGACCGAGCTAGCTTAGGTCCATAGCTGCTCTACTCGCCAGCGCGCTCGGGCCAGCCTCGCTCGCGGGCGTCACGAATGCCCTGCAGACCTCCCGATCCGGTTTTGAGACACAGACGCATGGACGACGCTATGGCTGGTCTGGGCATGTACGAATCCTGCCCATCCATAGCCCAGAGCGTGCACGCTCATCCCAATTATTAGCCCCAGCACCAGACAACCTGCAATGAGCAGATGTCGCGTGGTTGAAGCTCGGCGGGCGCGCAGGTCCGAGAGCCTGTGCTCTGCGGAGTCCTGGAAGACGTTGTGCAGGGCCGGAAGTATGCGCCCGATCACGTGTAGGGCTATGGCAGCGAACCAGACGACAAATATCGTCCTATGTATCAATCCCAAGGTTACAGCTGCAGACCCCTTCGGGCCATGTAGCCATAGCGCTATGCCGCTTATGAAAAGGATCACCGTCGACAGGTAAAGGATCGGCCCTATAACCCGAAACACGAGGGGGGGCGGCCCCCTTCTCCTGTAGCGCGGATCGCCGAGATAGTAGCGGGCAAAGCGCCAAAGGGTCGGTGCTCTTCCGATCTCGACCAGGGGCACCAGCAGCAGCCCTATGCGGATGTGCCAGGAGAGCAGCGGTGCTATGAACGGGATCGTCAAGCCCTCGGCAAACAGCAGGACCATAAGGACCAGCCCTGTTGCGCTCGTGAGCCGCTCATTGGCTTTTACGCCAGTTAGCCTCTCGGGCCGGGCAGATGGTATGAGCTCGGGGGCAAAGGTTGCTACTACCCCGCCCCCTGTGGCTGCACGCCTACGAGGTGGCTCTGGTGGCACTAGTGGCCAAGCACGTAAAGCTGCCAGAGGATCTTCCTTGCCTGAAGGTCCTCTGGGGCTGTGTGCTCCCGCGCGCCGGGACGGGATGGCCTGGGGCCCATAAAGCGACGAGCTGGCAGCTCGCGCTCTGCCAGATGTGCTCCTCGAGCCCCTGATGGCCTGGCTAGGCGCCCTCCTGGCAGTGGGCACACCACGACCTGCGACACTGCGACTTGATCTAGAGCGCCCGGAGGGCACACTGGGGGGGATGCCTGGGCCAACCGGTCCGCTTGGCTTCCCTGTGCCGGAAGGTCCCAGCCTCGACCGGCGATCCTCGGGTGGCTGCGCTGGTCCTGGGGACATCGGCCCTCCAGTGTAGGTCGATTTTGCTGAAAATATGCTGAGAATATATATCTTGAGGTGGCTTGTTTTAATACATCATTCCAGTTTGCTGGGGTCTGAAAGCCACCCGGGCCTAACATCGCCCATCCGCCCGCCTGCCCCTTGCGCCCGAGGAGAGCTCTCCTTTTAAGCCAGGTTCTGGCCTCCAAATATCTCTGAGACAGAGGTGTCCTCAAAGACTGCGTCTATGGCATCTGCAATGATAGGAGCCACCGACAGGATCTCCATCTTGTCAATCCAGCGGTCCGGGGGTATTGGCAAGGTGTTTGTCGTGATGACCCTTGCTATGGCCGAGCTCTTCAACCGATCGACAGCCGGGTCGGAGAGAATTGCATGGGTTGCCATTGCCCATACCTCAGTCGCCCCTTTGGACTCCAAAAGGTCTGCGGCTGCGCAAATGGTGCCTGCTGTGTCTATCATGTCGTCGATCAGGACGCAGTGGCGACCGGAGACCTCGCCCACCACATGAAGTGCCTCGACCTCATTGGAAGTTCCCGCCGGGCGGCGCTTGTGCACCAGCGCCAGCTCTGCCCCTAACGCCTGGCTAAAGCGCTCTGCAACCTTTACCCGCCCTGCATCAGGAGCCACCACCACAAGGTCGCCCATCACATGGGCTCTAAGATATGAGACCATGACAGGCATGGCCGTAAGATGGTCAAAGGGGACGTCGAAGAAACCTTGTATCTGGCCGGAATGGAGATCCACGCTTACCACCCGATCCACACCTGCTGCAGAGAGAAGATCCGCCACCAGCTTCGCGGTTATGGGCTCCCTTCCCGTTGCTTTGCGATCCTGGCGGGAGTATCCGTAATAAGGACAGACCGCGGTTATCCGCTTGGCTGAGGCCCGCTTGGCTGCATCGATCATGATCAGCTGCTCCATCAGGCTGTCATTGACAGGGCCGCAGTGTGTCTGCACGATGAAGACGTCGCTGCCCCTTATGGAGCTTCCAAAGCGGCAATGGACCTCCCCGTTGGCAAACTCCCGCAGGTTGGCCTCTCCAAGGTTAACGCCCAGATGCTCGGCAATCTCTTCAGCGAGCGCCGGGTTCGAGCGTCCGCTGAACAGCTCAAGCCGGCGGTGCGGTACCAGCTCCATCACTTAAGACGCTACCAACTCCTCGACCCGCGCGCCCGCGGCGCCGCTTTGGTGATGGCCCGCCAGTGGGAACCACCAACTCCTCGACCCAAGCGCCCGCGGCGCCGCGAAAGACGCTCCCGCTGGTCTGGCCTGGAACGTGTCAGAGCAGAGCACCTACGGCACACCTCCATGCCCAGCGCTCGACGTTGGTCGCCAGTCACCGCTCACTGCCAGGCTGGTGGCCCACGTAGAAGCTGGCTGCGACGGTGGCGTTCCCGCAGAGACCTCATAGCTCACCGCCAGGCTGGTGGCCCACGTAGAACGGCCCGGTTATGCTCCCCTCTGGGACGACCGACCCGGGCTCCAACACCGCGAAGGGGCCGACCTGAGCGCCTGGACCAATCTCGCACTGACGGCACGAGCTCTGCCAGATCCTTGCACCTGCTCCTACGAGAGCATCGACCAGATGTGCATCGGGTCCGACATGGGCGCCAGGACCCAGGCGGCAGCGGCCCTGGAGCAGGACCCCTGGATACAAGGTCACGTCGACTCCCAGCTCAACGGCGGCATCTACATAGGTGCGCTCCGGATCGACCATGGTGACTCCCCTCCGCATCCACCTTTCGTTTGTGCGGTCCCGGAGCTCTGCTTCAGCCACTGCCAGCTGAGCGCGGTCGTTCACCCCGGCAGCCTCCATGGGATCGGTGGCAACCAGGGCAGTGACTAGGTGACCAGCATCATGAAGCACCGAGATAGTATCGGTGAGAAAATACTCGCCCTGGGAATTGGCAGGGATCAGGCGGCGTAGCGCAGGGGCGAGCACGCTACGCCTGAAGCAATAGATCGAGGTAGCAACTTCTTTTATATCGCGCTCATCATCTGTCGCATGCTCCTCGTCTACAACTCGGGCCACCCTGTCCTCCTTGCCGCGTACCACTCTCGAGTACCCAGAAGGGTCATCCAAACGAGCCGTCAGGATGGTTGCGGCAGCATCTGCGCCTCTATGTGCACGAACCAGGGCGGCAATAGTGGGGGCGCGCACGAGCGGGGCATCCCCAGGAAGGATGAGCACATCTCCATCCTCATCGACGGTAAGCGCCTCGGGAAGCCCCGTCAGCGCGACCGCCACCGCATCCCCGGTACCACGCTGCTCTGTCTGCTCGACAAGCTCTATTGCAAGACCGCTGGGCGACTCATCCCCAAGGGTCTTTGTCACAAGCTCGCGCCCATGGCCGACAACGACCACCACCCTGTCGACGGGAAGCTCGGCTAGAGCATCCAGCACGTAGAGCACCATAGGGCGACCACAAAGCCTATGTAGGGGCTTTGGCCTTGAGGAGTGCATGCGGGTGCCCTCTCCGGCGGCAAGCACTACTGCAGACAGCGGTCTAAGTGTCCTTGGATGTCTCACGTGGCCATTCTGCACCAGCCAGGCGACCTAAGAGGAGCGCTCGGGCTTGAGGCCCAAAGCGCCCAACTTGTGCTCAGGAGATCCAGGAGGTTCCCTTTCACTGCCGGAGGCATCTGAACCACTGCCGG
>JAMCQF010000008.1 GCA_023379605.1 Actinomycetota bacterium | reverse complement strand
CATGCGAGGTCGATGTGCTTGCCCGGTCGCTCTACCGGGTGATGCGCGAGGCCGATAGGGAAGCGTTGGATGTTCTTGTCGTGGAGCTGCCTCCAGACGAAGGGCTCGGTGTTGCCATAAGAGACCGCCTGCGTCGTGCGGCGCACCGAGGTGACTCTTGACCGCAACGACTGAGAGCAGCAACCGCGATCTTCGCCCTGCGGGGTTCGAGCCCCCACGAGATGAGTTCCTCGACGCTACGGAGTGGGGGTCATGTTTCTCCCCGGAGCTGTGGTGAGAGGATCGCGTCAGCAACCCGAAGAAGACAGTGACCCCACCGCTGTGGGTGGCGCCAGCCTGGATCCGTGGCCGAGCCTCCGCCAGCTCCTCGAACCGGTTCCGGCGGGCGAGGTTGCCCCTGGTGAAGCCCAGCGGGTGCTGCGCCGCGTGCCGACGAGCAGCAGATCGAGCCCGTGCTCGAGCGCAACCGTGGTGGCAATGTCATCGGGTCGACGCTCATCTGGCATGCACAGCGCCGCCACGACGAACGGACCATGGTCGTCAGTGCCGGGACCGGTGATCTTGCGGTTGCTGAGGAGTGCCGGGCGACGCTCAGTGCCTATGGCTACTACCCAAAGGTCATCGCCGACGTCGGCGTGGCAGGGCTCCACCGCCTCCTTGCGGTCGCAGACCAGCTCCAAGACGCCGATGTGATAGTTGTGATCGCTGGCATGGAAGCGACGCTGCCCAGCGCCATAGGAGGGCTGACCTCCGCTCCGATCATCGCGGTGCCTACAAGCGTCGGCTACGGATCGAGCCAGGGAGGCCATACGGCGCTTCTTTGCATGCTGGCTTTGTGTGCCCAAGGCATCACGGTCATGGGTATCGACAACGGGTTCGGTGTCCATGCGCGGCGGCACGCATCCTGGCGCGGATCAGATCCAAGCTCGAGCCGGGGCCTTTGGCGCCCTGTGGCAGCACTTAAACGGCCCGGCGATAGCCTGCGGGGGATGTAAGAACGATAGCCTGCGGGGGATGTAAGAAGGAGTCTCGCTCAAGGTAATGGATCTCGCACTCAGTGGCCCGACCCCTTCAAAGACGTCTTGTATCGTTACCTGGCGACCGAGATGTTTCCCGGGCAGGCTGCTGCCACCATAGATGAACACAGTAGGCACATCCAGACGAGCAGCCGCGCCGGCGCCCGCTCTAGGCCAGCTGTGACTTCCCGGCTTCGACTGGCTGGATCTGACATGCTAAACATACGGTTGTAATATCACGAAATTTATATCATAGAAGATGCTTTGAGAGGTTCCGTGACCTACAACATGGCGTACGAGCTTGGATCGGCCACAGCCTTCGAGCGGGGTGCCTGGCTCCCATGGCTCAACTCCCACCTCAACCGTGAGCTGGGAGTTGGTGCGCTACCAGGTGGCTGGCGCGATCCTCCGAGCCGGGTTGGCATCGATGTACTCTTGGGACAGTTGGGGCGACCCCAGCGCCGCTATGAGAGCATCCTCGTTGCTGGCACGAACGGCAAGACTACGACAGCCCGGGCCACCGCAGCTCTGCTCCAGGCCGTCGGCCTCACAGTAGGCACCTTCACGAGCCCCCACCTCGATCACTTGAACGAGCGCATTAGCGTAGATGGCTCCCCGATCACCGATCAGTCCTTGGGGAGCTTGTTCGCACCCATTGCGGAAGTTGAGACCAAGATGTCCCTGGAACTGAGCTGGTTCGAGATTGTGACCGCAGCAGCCATGATGTGGTTTGCATGCCAGGAGGTAGATCTCGCTGTCATAGAAGTCGGACTGGGCGGGGAATACGATGCCACGGCGGTGGCAATTCCTGCTCTCTTCGTGCTTACCAACATCGACTTAGATCACACCGAGTTTTTTGGCGCAACGCGACGCGAGGTCGCATCCGCCGAGGCTAGCATCATTGAAGCTGGCAATGGCCTGGTGCTCGGCGAGCCCGACCCGTCTCTTCGTGGCTTTTTTACCAGACGACGCCCTCATCCCCTCTGGGTTCGTGGCGTCGATTTCCAAATCCTAAGACGTAACCTTACCGAAGAGGGACAGGTTCTCACACTGGAAACTCCCGCTGCGTGCTACCTTGACGTGCCAATCACTATCAGCGGGTTCCATCACGCCGAGAACATTAGCATCGCGCTCATGGCTGCTGAATGCGTTTACCGACCCATCCCTGATCCGGTCGTGCGGCAAGTCCTTTCAGTCTTTCGTAATCCTGGACGTGTCGAGCTGGTATGTGGACAGCCGCGGGTGCTGGTGGACGGCGCTCATAACCCCGCTGGGGCTCGCGCCCTCGCAGCTACCTTGAGCGATTCCTTTCCTGGTGACCATAGGACCTTTGTCATTGGCACCTCGGTTGACAAGCCAGCTGGAAAGATCATCGCCGAGCTCGGGATCCGGCCCTCCGACAAGGTCGTGTGCTGCTCGGCAGAAAATCCACGCGCCCTGCCAGCAAGTGCTCTTGCGGAGATCGTGAGAGAAACCTTGCCCTGTACCGCCATCGAGGCGGTACAGGGAGTGCGCGATGCTTTAACGCGTGCTATCGAGTCACTACCTAGTCCCGAACTCGTCGTAGTCACCGGATCGCTATACGTCGTCGCCGAAGCCCGAAGGATGTTTTACGATCCCACCCACTAGCCACGTGGAAGCTGATCTCGTCTGATTGCCCAGCGTTTTCGATGGCCTTACCCTTTGATGCGAAGGTGATATGATGAGTTACAGTTCGCATTTACTGGAGTGTATGATGGAAGACCTCGATAGACCCACCACTCAGCCGAGCACCTTGGAGCGGCCACCATGCCGGCGACGGCGAGTAGTGGGGATCGACTTGTGGGTGGAGCGACTACGTGGCGAGGGCCACGTGCTGGAAATGGCCCGCTGTGCAGCAAGCGCCACTCATCTATGCTTAGTAGCTGCTCTAGAAGAGGAATTAGACGATAGGGTGGGCCATGTAGGAGAACACGTTGTCCTGCGCTTGCGCTTTGTGGCGCGCCGGAATGATGCTCACGTGACCGATGAAGCGATCTCGGAGCTCTTGGCCCGCCTGCCTGGCACACTGCAGTGGTCGCGAATGGCCAAGCTAGAAGAGCTCGATGGCATTGCGACCTTCTTTCCACTGCCTGCGCTGTGAGGACCTTTTTCGACCCACCAACCGATCGCGACCAAGGAGCAGTACATGAGCGCTGAGACCATTGAACCCATTGCAATCACCGTCGCATACGGCGACGGGATTGGCCCGGAGATCATGGAAGCCACCCTTCGGATCATCACAGCCGGAGGTGCTGAGCTCGAGGTAGAGACAATCCGTATCGGCGAGACGGTCTACGAGCAGGGAAATACCGCTGGCATCGATCCGGAAGCCTGGGACTCCCTGCGGAGGACTAAAGTTTTCCTGAAAGCTCCCATAACCACTCCCCAGGGTGGAGGGTTCAAGAGCCTGAACGTGACGATCCGCAAGGCGTTTGGCCTCTTCGCCAACGTGAGGCCTTGCCCATCATATTTTCCGTTCGTCGCTACCAAGCATCCCGGCATGGACGTAGTGATCATCCGCGAGAACGAGGAGGACCTCTACGGCGGGATCGAGCACCGCCAGACCGAAGACGTGACCCAGTGCTTAAAGCTGATCACCCGCCCAGGAACCGAGCGGGTGATCAGGTATGGCTTTGAGTACGCGCGTCGCTACAACCGATCCAAGGTGACCTGCTTCACCAAGGACAACATCATGAAGATGACCGACGGGCTCTTCCACCGAGTATTCGATGAAGTGGCGGCTGAGTACCCCGACATAGAATCCGAGCACTGGATCGTAGACATTGGTGCTGCAAAGCTCGCCGACACCCCAGAGGCATTCGATGTGCTGGTCCTACCGAACCTCTACGGGGACATCCTCTCCGACGTGGCAGCGCAGATCGCAGGTTCGGTAGGGCTGGCAGGCAGCGCGAACATCGGTAGCGAGATCGCCATGTTCGAGGCGATCCATGGTTCTGCACG
>JAMCQF010000007.1 GCA_023379605.1 Actinomycetota bacterium | reverse complement strand
TTTTGGCCTCTCACGCACGGTTACCGTGCCGGTTGCGGCTGCGTTCCTAATCGGGATCGCCATGACCGGCAGCTACCGGCGGGCCGAGCGGATCGGCATAGCGTTCGGCCTTGCCGAGCTGGTCTTCATCCCCGCGATGATCATGGCCCATCCACACTTGCATGCCATCGCCCACGGCCTTTTCCGGTTGCCGCTTCACAACGGCTCTTATGTCATGCTGCTGGCCGCCAATGTTGGGGCTGTCATCATGCCATGGATGATCTTCTACCAACAAGGGGCCGTGGTCGACAAAGGGCTCACTTGCCGACACATCGCAGCGGCGCGACACGACACAGCAGCCGGCTCAGTGATCACCCAGGGCATCATGATCGTCATGGTCCTGGCCTTCGCCGCTACGGTTGGCGTGGCCCATCCTGGTGCTGCTCTTTCCACAGTCGGAGATATGTCCTCTGCCCTACGACCCTTCCTCGGAACGCTGGGTGCAAGAGTGCTACTCGGCCTGACCATGCTGGGAGCTGGCCTGGTGGCCGCCCTTGTGGCATCGCTTGCTGGCGCCTGGGGCATCTCAGAGGTGTTCGGGTGGACCCACACCTTAAATGAGCCTCCCACCCGAAGCTCGGCGAAGTTCTACATCACCTATGGCATGGCTCACCTGCTCGGGGCCGTGGTGGTCCTGGTCAGCTTGGACCTCGTAAGCCTTGTAATAGACGTCGAGGTGATGAACGCAGTACTGCTGCCGATAGTGCTTGGCTTCCTTTTGGCTCTGGAGGCCAAGGCTTTGCCCCCAGAGCACAGGATGGCCGGCACTCACAGGGTGGTAGCCACCCTCCTGTGCCTTGTCGTTATAGGGTTCGGCCTGTACATGGTCCCTGCCACCTTGGGCTGGCTCTAACCGCCCTACCGGTGCGAATTGGCCATGGCGATCTAAGCTCTAGTTTGCAATGAGGTTCACTGAGATCGCCATAGACACGGGCTCGCGCAAGATCATAGACATAACGGACAAGGTTAGAGAGTTCTGCAGAGACCAGGGAGATGGTCTCTGCCTGGTGTTTGCTCCCCACGCAACAGCAGGTCTGGCGCTCATGGAGACAGGATCAGGTTCCGAGAGCGACCTGGAAGACACCCTGGAACGCCTGTTCCCCCACAAGGACATCTACAAGCATCGGCATGGCTCGGTGGGACATGGGGCAAACCACATACTTCCTGTCTTCGTTAGCCCATCGCTCACGGTGGCGGTGCGCAAAGGCCTACCCGTGCTTGGCACATGGCAGAGCATCGTCTTTGTGGACATGAACGCTGACAACCCGCACCGTCGCGTGCAGTGCAGCTTCGTAGGCTCGCCGCAGTAAGATCCTGCTCCAAGATAAGCGAGTACTGCATTTTCTCCGTCCGGGCAGCATAGCTCGACGGGGCCCGCTCTGGCCATCCTTGCGGAGCTGGGCCTTGCCAACCTGGCCTAGCGGCTGTGCACCTTGGTGGATGCCAATCACTTAGGCAGCTAGCGTCTTTGAGCATGTGCACTGATGCCTTAGTAGAGATACCCGCAAGTATTTGGAGACAGGCCCTTGTCCCAGCAACAACAGATGAGGGTGGCAGAAGCCCTGATCTTGAAAGTGCGAAGGCGGCTATAGAGTTGGAACCGGTAGATGAGCTAACTGTGACCACTGTGGTCGACAACTTCTTCGATGCGAACCTTGCCGACTCGGCAGTAGCCAAGCGCGCAGGCTTTGGCGACGTGAAGCGATCCCGCACTCCATGGATGGCAGAGGGTGCGAACTTCGACGAGCCCGTAGCTGAGCATGGCTTCTCGGCCCTGGTGACCATGAACAAGTCCGGCCATACGCACCATGTCCTCTTCGACGCCGGGACGAGCCCAGATGGCGCGGTAGAGAACATGCGCAAGCTCGATATCTCTCCTTCAAGCATTGAGGCAATCGTTTTGAGCCACGGCCACTTCGACCACACAACTGGCCTAGATGGTATTGCAAGGACCTTAGGCCGCCCAAGCCAGCTGCCGATAGTCCTCCATCCAGAGGTCTTCACGCGACGGCGAATAGCAATCAAAGGAAAGGATCCTTTTGAGCTGCCCACCCTGAGTCGCTTCGCAGTGGAGGGCATGGGTTTTACCATTGCAGAGCAGAAACAACCCTCGTTCATATTAGACGGATCTCTGCTCATTACGGGTGAGGTTGACCGCACTACTGCCTTTGAGACAGGATTCCCAGTACATCAAGCACTTCGCAGTGGGCATTGGGAGCCTGACCCACTGATCCTTGATGATCAAGCGGTCATCGCCAATATTCGCGGAAAGGGCCTTATGATCATAACAGGATGCGGCCACGCCGGAATAGTGAACATCACCCGCTATGCTCGCCGTCTGACCGGGGTCGAAAAAGTATACGCTGTGATTGGCGGGTTCCACCTCGGTGGCCCTATCTTCGAGCCCATAATCCCTCACGTCACCCAGGAGCTAGCTGCTCTAGAGCCTGCTGTTATAGTACCGGCGCACTGCACTGGCTGGAAAGCAACCCATGCGCTCGCAGCAAAAATGGAAAATGCCTTCATTCAAAACAGCGTCGGCACAAAATTCATCTTCAGTTCTAGCTGAGTGCCAGCTGTAACCTGGACCTATAACCGCCCTATAACCGCCCTATAGCCGCCGATGTATTGCCATGGCATGACGACCTGGGAGTTTACTTCACAATTTCACCTATCTTATTGTCTACGACGATCGGACAGTGGAAAAACTTGATCTGCGGCTGGCGCCCGTAGCGCTCCACAAATGAACGGTGCCATTCATCGTCATAAAGCTTATCGGCTGACTGCTGATCTGTAAACAGATACATGCCTCCGCCCATGGTATTATCTGTGCTCCTTATGTAATACTTACGAATCAATCCCTCTACCGATCGGTATCTGTCAGCGGATTTCTCAAATATTGCATCAATCTCATCTGCACTTGCGCCATCAACAGGAAACTCTACCATTGCCAGTATCATACAATATGTCCTTTCTCTCTATATATCTAAGCCACTGAACTTCATAAGTTCATTAACATGGTACACCGATCGCTTGGATAAGCGCCTTGCGCAGGTGCTCTGGAAGCTTTTGCGGCTCCTAAGGTAGACGCCGCTGGGTGCCATGGCATGCACAGCCACACAACCAGGCGCGCCTTTCAATATCTCACTCATGGGTCAGATGGAAAGGCATCCGGGCTACTGTTACGTCGCTGCGGCGGCGCAGGACATTGGCGAGGATCAGCCCGCGCTGGTTCTGAAGGATCCGGTGGCGCAGCTTGCTCGGCTCGACCTCCGGTATCAAGACGAGCACGCGCCGGTGGGCAACACGGTCTGCTGAGCCAAGGTATCCGAGCACCGGTGCGGTGATCGACCGCCTGGCAGAGCGTAAGATCACAAGGTCAACACCCGGGTTCCAGGCATCCCAAGCGGCTCGAAGAGCGTCGGCCCTGTCATTGTCGAACTGGACGCTTAAGGCTATGACTTCCCCACCAAAGGACAACGCAGTGCTAAGGGCGTACTCGGTCATGTTCGAGACCGCATTTACGGCCACGACAATCAAGCTTGCCGCCGAGATCGGCTTGGCTGGGATGGTGCCGAGCCCGAGGTCCTTGCCGACCCTGGCGTAGTACCTAGACACCCGGGCAAAGCCGTAAAGCAGGACGGGGATGGCTACGATCACCACCCAGGCCCCCGAGGTAAACTTGGTAACCACGAAGATGACCGTCGCCACAGCCGTCATCGCAGCGCCAAGCCCATTCAGGCTAGCCCGAGCCCACCACCGCTTAGGGCGCTTCACAGCCCAGTGGCGGACGAGCCCGGCCTGGGAGAGGGTAAAGCCGGTGAACACCCCGATGGCAAATAGTGGGATCAAAGAGTTGGTGTTTGCGTTCACGGCCACCAGAAGGCAAGCAGCCAGGAGAGCCAGAACGACGACCCCATAGCGGTAGACGGGGCGATCTGCCCGCAGGCCGAACACATGGGGAACCAGGTTGTCTCTGGCGAGCAGACTGGCGAGAACTGGCAGGCCCCCAAAGGAGGTATTGGCAGCGATGGCGAGGATCACCGTGGTCGCCAGGTCTACAACGTAATAGCCCACTCCCCGCCCTAGAGAAGCGGCGGTGATCTGGCTGAGGACCGTCTCAGTTGGGCTTGGGGCGATGTGGAACTTGACCGTGAGCACCGCCAGTCCGAGCAGCATGGTTGCGAGGATCCCGCCTAGGAGCATCTCGGTGCGCATGGCACGGCGGACCCGGGGTTCTCGGAAACCAGGGACGTCGTTGGCAATAGCCTCCACCCCTGTAAGCGCACTGCAACCAGCGGAGAAAGCTTTGAGCAGCACCAAGATGCCAACCGCGGCAGCGACCTTGGGGATCATGGCAGGGTGCACACCAGCCCCAGGAGCGGGGTGAGAGCGAAAAAAGCCGGCCACGATCACCACATAGATCCCGATAATGAACACTGCTGTCGGAAGGACAAGGACCCGGGCGCTTGTGGCCAGGCCTCTCAGGTTAAGCGCTGTGAGCACAGCCAGGATGGCGAGGCTTATCACCAGCGCATCGGGGGCTAGACCCGGAAAGGCAGATACAAGTGCAGCCACCCCAGCCGCTATGGATACCGCGACGGTCAGCACGTAGTCCACAACCAAAGCTGCCGCCCCCAGATGGCTGGCACGGCTGCCAAGGTTGGCCTTGGACACCGCGTAGCAGCCTCCCCCGTCGGGATATGCCTGGATCACCTGGCGGTAGGAAAAGACCAGGATCGCCAGCAGGATCACGATCGCTATGGTGATCGGCTCGATCTTTTCCAGCGCGCCAGCGCCGGCGGTCGCAAGCACCACGAGCATGGCCTCAGGCCCGTAGGCAACCGAGCTGATGGCGTCGAGCGAGAGAGCTGGAATGCCCTCTATGCTCGTGATCTCTCCCTTCTCAGCCTGATGTTCGTTCGTCAATCCCTGACCTTCGAATCGGTTGTGAGCCTTGGTCATGCTTGCCTACTCGCTACCCGCTTGGGGGTCTGGCTCCCTGCCTTTTGATCGGCCAATGACCGGCCATCCTCTGGCAAGCGGGAGCGAGAAGAGGAGCGACGCCTATCCTCAATGGATTGCTTGACGATCTTCACCGGGATGAGACGGCCAGCTACCGCGCGTCATCGATCACCTCGATGCGGTTGCCAAAGGGATCGTCCACATATAAGCGCCGGACTCCGGGCAGATCTTCGTCGAAGCGCCAGGAGGCACCTGCGTCTTCGAGCTTTGCGACTAAGTCGTCGAACCCATCCACGCGCAGGGCAGGGTGAGCCTTACGAGCTGGTCTGAAGCCCTCTTCCACCCCTAGATGCACCTGAACAGTCCCCGAAACGAACCACCGGCCACCGCGAGACTCGAGCGGCTCTGGTTTCGCCAGGACACTAAAGCCGAATAAGTCACAGTAGAACGCCTCCGCCTCTGCCTCAGCGCCGGTTGGCATGGCAAGTTGCACGTGGTCAATGGCTGTAACTCGAATGCTCACATGATAGATCCTACCGCGCGGTGCCTATGCCGGCTAGGGCGACATAGCCAACGGGAAACGTCATAGAAATGCGATGTTCCCGATGGCTTCTCGCCTACTCGAGGAGGCTACGGAGCATCCAAGCGGCTTTCTCGTGCACCTGCATGCGCTCCGAAAGCAGGTCGGCGCTGGGCTGGTCTCCACCTTCCTCTGCTACTGGCATTGCGCTGCGAGCGGTCCGGGTCGCGGTCTCATTCCCTGCGACGAGCCTACGCACCATGTCCATAGCGTCGGGAGCTCGGTCATCCTCACCTATGGCTGAGAGCTCGGAGAACTCCCGGTAAGTGCCGGGTGCGGGTTCACCAAGCGCGCGGATCCTCTCGGCGATAAGATCGACAGCGAGTGCCAGCTCGTTGTACTGCTGCTCAAAGAGCAGATGAAGCGTGGCGAACATGGGTCCGGTCACGTTCCAGTGGTAGTTGTGGGTCTTCAAGTACAGCGAGTAGGTATCTGCAAGTAGTTTGGACAGCTCCCCCGCGATGCGCCGCCGGTGCTCCTCGTCTATGCCTATATCTATGGTTACCATTGCTGCCTCCTTCTTGTAAGTGGAATGGTTCCAATCTATAGAATTGATTGACTATAGTCAAGTAGTTGATCTAATATACTGTCGAGAGGAGTATTGGGGATGGAACAGGCCCGAGAGGAACTTGCGGAACTGGTGCGCTCAGCGGGGCTGAGGGTGACTGCCTCTCGTATTGCGGTACTTTTGGCGCTGTCTCACAGCCCTCACGCGGACACCGAAACTGTGATTGGCCAAGTACGGACTGAACTTGGGTCGGTCTCTTCTCAGGCGGTCTACAACGTTCTCGCGGCCTTCGTGGAAACTGGGCTGGTTCGCCGGATAGAGCCCGCTGGCAGCGTCGCTCTCTACGAGCTGCGGGTCGCAGACAACCACCACCACGTGGTATGCCGCAAGTGTGGAGCTGTCCAAGACGTCGACTGTGCCATCGGTCGACGCCCGTGTCTCACTCCCTCTGACACCCACGGCTATCTCCTAGACGAGGCCGAGGTCACCTACTGGGGGATATGCCCCGGCTGTCAATCGAACCCAAGCCTAGATGACCAGAAAGTTGCGACCTCAGGGCCCAAGATCCAAGTCCACAAAGTAAATAGATGAGCAAGAGAGAAAAGGGGTGCCGAGATGTCCGGCAGTGACAGTAAAACCAAGTGCCCGATGCTGCACACAGCCACGGCGATAGGTAGCCGTTCGAACCAGCACTGGTGGCCGGACCAGCTTAACCTGAGAGTGCTGCAACAGCATTCCAAGCAGGCAGGCCCGCTTGGCACCGGCTTCCAGTACCGGGAAGCGTTCAAGAGTGTTGATGTCGAGATGCTAAAAAGCGACATCACCGCGGTGATGGCCACTTCGCAAGAGTGGTGGCCTGCCGACTATGGCCACTACGGACCGCTTTTTATCCGGATGGCCTGGCACGACGCAGGCACTTACCGGATCAGCGACGGACGCGGAGGCGCCGGGACCGGCAACCAGCGCTTCGCCCCGATCAATAGCTGGCCAGACAACGCCAACCTCGACAAGGCCCGGCGCCTTCTCTGGCCCGTCAAGCAGCGCTACGGGGCCAATCTCTCCTGGGCAGACCTCATCGTCTTCGCTGGGAACTGTGCACTTGAGTCTATGGGCTTTAAAACCTTCGGGTTCGGATTCGGCCGCGAGGACATCTGGGGACCAGAGGAGGACGCGTACTGGGGACCAGAGGACACCTGGCTCGGAGATCAACGCTACAGCGGCGATCGAAAGCTCGCTTACCCCTTTGC
>JAMCQF010000006.1 GCA_023379605.1 Actinomycetota bacterium | reverse complement strand
CTTTGCACCGTGCACTACGGACCCGTAGAAGAGACCTCAGTGGTCTCGTGCTCGAGGCTGCTCAGGATCTTTGCTGTGGCGTCGATGACGTTTAGGGCCCGGGCCTCTCCACCAGCTAAGGCCTCAGCGGGCTCACCACCTCTATCCTGGCGGGACCTGTCCTGGCGGGTTTTGCCGTCCCTGTGTTGAGTGCCCGTGATCCCCGAAGCCGCCAACGCCACCTCCCGCAGGGTATCAAGGGCCTGCCTTCGCACCGCAAGGAACTCAGGTGTAAGCGTAGTGGCCTCATCCCTCGGTCGTGGGATGTTAATAGGCAGCTCCAACGCAATGCAGCCAGGTCGCGTCCCCATTACAAGCATCCTGTCTCCGAGCAGTATTGCCTCTTCTACGTCGTGGGTGATGAACACCACAGTAACGTCGAGCTTCTCCCAAAGCCCGAGTAGGAACTCCTGGAGCAGCTGGCGGGTCTGGGCATCCAAGGCGCCGAAGGGCTCGTCCATAAGAAGGATCTTCGGCGACATGACAAGCGCCCTCGCCAGCGCCGCACGCTGCTGCATCCCTCCGGAGAGATGATAGGGGGGATGCTTGCTGAACCCTGTGAGCCCCACCACTTCGATCATTTGGTCCACTTTGGCCCAGTCCACCCGCCGGCTGTGTATCTTAAGACCAAAAGCCACGTTCTCTCTTAGGCTCAGCCACGGATATAGCCAGGGCTGTTGGAAGACCACGACCCGCTCGGAGCTCGGTTTGGTGATCTCCTTGCCTTGAAAGACGATCCTTCCATGCGTAGGGCGCTCAAACCCTGCAATGAGACGCAAGAGGGTTGTCTTGCCACAGCCGCTGGGCCCGAGGACCGTGAGAAACTCCTTCTCTTTGACCTCGATGCTCACCTTTTCGAGAACAGCCGGGCTGGCGGTTGCCCCAGCCCGGCTGCCCCCAAAGCGCAGCGTCACGTCCTCAAGAGTGAGAAATCCCATGTCCCTGACATCCCTGCCTATACCGCTCAGCCTAGCCCTACCAAGCCCCTAGGAACCGAGCGCCTGCTCTGCAGGGGTTGGATCCACGTAAGCCGCCATGTTCGAAGGTGGAGGGCTAGACAGGAAGCCCTGCTTGTAGAGCACTTTCCAGTTATTCACCAGAGACTGGGTGGTGCCTGCCGTAGCTACTGCAGAGCCATGACCCAGTACCGAAGATGTCACCTGATCAGCAAGGTCATATATCTGGTACCCGGCGAGCTCCTCCTTGGCCGTAGCGGCCGTGATGCCAGCCTCAGACTCCATGATCTTAAGCGCAGAGGTTGGATTTGCTTTCATGTACGAGACACCTGCCTGCATAGCCTTCTCGAAAGCGACAGCTGCCGATGGGTGAGCAGACACGAAGGTCTTATTTGCGACGCAAATGTTGAATGATGTGCCATTGGGTGGCAGGCTCGCATCGGTAGCAAGGATCCGCCCACCGTGGCTGGCCAGGTAGCCAAACGCGGGATCCCAAACGATGGCAGCCTCGATCTGACCATCTGCCCAAGAGCTTTCCATCTCCGGTGGGCTCATATCCAGCTGATGCACCGAGGAAAGGGAGATCCCCTTCTGTGCGAGCAGGCTCGGAAGCTCGAAGGAGGACTCCGATCCAACGTCTATCGCTATCGTTTTCCCTTCGAGACCAGCCAGAGAGGTGATCCCCGAAGAGGTCTTCACGACGATGCCTGCGTCTGTGGTATAGCGCTCCTGGTTCCAAACCACCTCCAGGGGGACCCCGCGTGCAATTGCGGAGATCACAGGCGGTAGGCCAATCCCACACATGAATTGCAACGACCCTGAGGCAATTGCTGAGAGTGCGGCAGGGCCATCAGTAAAGAGCTTGAGAGAAACCCCTGAGCCAATGTCTTTTTGAAAGTAATCGTTGGCAACCGTGATCATGGAAGGATCTGCACCGTTGTTCTCGTAGCCTATGACAACCGGAAGGCTGCTCACGCTCTTCGTGGACACCTTCTTGGCCGCCGGTGCAGGAGAGGAGCTGCAGGCTGCAAGTCCCACAGCTGCCAGCCCGAGCGTGGCCAGGAGCATCGCACTCCTACTAACAGGCCTTAGCCACGCTGCAGTTAGCTTAATTTTGCTTACCTTTACATTGCTCAAAATATTGGACATCCTGATCTCCCTCATAACTCGGCGACTACCTGATCTTACTTCCCAAGCTAGCAAGCTTGAGGCTACATATTGAGTGTTTTTATTGCATAATTGTTTCTTAAATATTAACTAATCATCACCTGCTATATTGATCCACTTGCTTGACATAGATCGCTCCTATTTCAGACATGACCACGCCAGGGAATTACAGCTCTTTCGAGTAACCTGATTCCGAGCTCCATTAGGTAGCCCATCACACCGATGACGATGA
Source organism: Actinomycetota bacterium (assembly GCA_023379605.1). GTDB lineage: Bacteria > Actinomycetota > Acidimicrobiia > Acidimicrobiales > JAMCQF01 > JAMCQF01. The sequence goes on along the minus strand of JAMCQF010000006.1, from coordinate 251 downwards.
TCCCCGCTATCACGATCCCGGTGCGTAGCTGTGTGGCAGCCTGCTCCACGAGCCAGCCCAGGCCCACACTCGCAGCTATCAGCTCTGCTGCCACAAGCGTGCTCCAGGCGATCCCGATTCCCACTTTCATCCCCGTGAAAACCTCTGGCAGGGTAGAGGGCAGGGTGACCTTGAAGAAGAGCTGGCGTCGCTTGGCGCCCAGGCATCTGGCAACCTCGTAGCGCTGGGCAGGGATGTTCCTCACACCCCCG
>JAMCQF010000005.1:1363-5139 GCA_023379605.1 Actinomycetota bacterium | reverse complement strand
TGCTTGCCGCTGGGGGAACACTTGCTGCCTTGGAGGAGCTGAAAGTGGGCAAAGCCGAGCTTGGCCTGGTGCTGGCCAGGCCTCCGGGTCACCACGCCTCAGCCGATACCGCCATGGGCTTCTGCCTCATAAATAACGTTGCCGTTGCCGCTGCGAGCTTGGCTGACCAGGGCGAGCGCGTCCTCATTCTCGACTGGGACGTGCATCACGGCAATGGCACCCAAGCGATCTTCTACAACGACCCCAGGGTGCTGTATGTATCCACCCACCAGGCACCCTTCTATCCGGGAACTGGTGGCCTCGGAGAGATCGGAGGGCCCCAAGCTTCCGGGTTGACTGTCAACTTGCCACTTCCAGCAGGTGCCACGGGCGACATAGTGGCAAAGGTGCTGGACGAGGTTGCAACCCCAGTGATAGAGCGGTTCGCTCCCACCTGGGTGGTGGTGTCTGCCGGCTTCGACGGCCATAGGGACGACCCGTTGGCAGACCTGGCACTTACCGCTGGAGACTTTGCGGACCTTGCAACGCGCGCACGGGGGTTTGCCCCAGCCCCGGGGCGCTTGCTCATAGTGCTTGAGGGCGGCTACGACCTCAATGCCCTCAAGCACTCCATGGCTGCAACACTCTCTGCTGCCCTGGGTGAGAATTACAGGCCCGAGCCGTCATCGAGCGGCGGGCCAGGTGCAGATCACATAGAGGCAGCAAGACGAGTCCATGCGGTCCAACTCTCATGATTCCAGCGCCACCAAAACAAGACCAGGCCAGTGCCACCCAGGCCAGCTCGAGTGCCAAATCCGCTGCACCGACCGGACCGGGTGCTGACCTGGGTGCCGAGGTTATGTCCGCCACGACCCGCTCCATCGTAGTAGGAGTAGATGGCTCTGACGGAGCCGCTCATGCGCTTGAGTGGGTGGCCACATTCGCTGCCGATCTCGGAGCGCAGGTTACTGCAGTCCACGCACTGGGACTGCTTGAGCACCTCGGCCAGTACAGCGTGCCAGCCTGGTCCCACCGAGACGAGATCCTCCAGCTCCTCGAGAACCAGTGGACCCTGCCTTTGAAAGGCGTGCCTCACCGCTGCACCGTGGTGGATGGAAACCCTGTTACCGCCCTCATCGCCGCAGCCGAGGATGAGGGTGCCGAGCTCATCGTGGTAGGCAGGCGGGGCTCTGGCGGCTACCCTGGCCTGCTTTTGGGCAGTACCAGCGAGGCCCTAGTCCAACAGGCGCTACGCCCCGTGGTCGTGGTTCCACCGCGGGAAGTATCGCTTTAGCAAGTTGTATCAGGAGGCGGGAGGAACCAGGGACCTTCGGCCCTGTCAATTGCATCTTCAGAGCGCGATGATCCCACTGCATGGCAAGTACCAGGAGGAGGTTTGGAGATGTTGATCCGGTTCGATCCATTCAGGCCCTTTGATGCGCTCAACGAGCAGCTCCAGCAGGGTCGCAGCTCCCGGGTGATCCCCATGGACGCCTACAGGGCCGGCGACCAGTTCAAGGTGCACTTCGATATCCCAGGGGTGAACCCGGACTCCATCGAGATCACCATTGAAAAGAATGTCCTTTCTGTAAAGGCAGAAAGGCACTGGAGCGACGAGGGCGTAGAGACCGTGGTATGCGAAAGACCCCAGGGAAGCTTTACCCGGGACCTCTTCCTCGGGGATAACCTTGACACAGAGCGCATCCAAGCAAGCTATGACAATGGCGTGCTCACGCTGTCCATACCAGTCGCAGACAAGGCTAAGGCTCGCACCATCGAGGTCAAGGGCTCGGCTACGAGCTCCGGCACTGGCAGTTCAGCTAGCTGAGTCGAATAATGGTTTGCATAATGGTTTAAGGTATCGCTGTTCATTTGGGAGCTGGCTTAGATGTTCCGTCCTTCCTTTAACATGCTAAAACGGGCCAAGCGGATGAGTGCTGGAGAGGAGCTGGCTCACGAGTCCGAGCTGTTCCTCTCAGGCCGCTATGGCCGGCATGTCGCTGAGAGTGAGATGGGAGCTCCTTACTGGGTATGGCTGAGCATTCTCGCCCACGGGACAAAAGATGAGATAGTTGGGCTTACAGAGATGCCACCAGTGTCTAAGAGCATTCCCAAAGAGGTTGAACCGTGGAGAAAGGCCTCGGCATTCCTAGCCCAAGAGCTCCTTACGTTCGCCGTGAAGGCGCCCCAGGGTCTGAGCGGTCTCCAGCAGGACGTGCTCATACCCCTTGAACTGGATCTGACAGCAGATCCGGGATCTAAGTATCTAGGGCCATCTCAGTTTGTAAATGAGGTTCTGGTTGCTTTACGCCGCTTCGCCCACAGCATGCGCCACCCATCTGATCATCAGATGACGGGCCATTCAAAGGGCAAGCGATATTGAGGAACCAGCCAATAACAGGTGACGGTCTCAGATGCCTTGTTGGGACAGTTTGCAAATGCGCTCGTCTAGGCCGGCATCGGCACATGTCGAATCGCCTGCTTCGGCTAGCACCCGAAGTGTCTATGTGTCCGCAAGCAGTGCTGGCTAAATCCTGCCCGCCGCCGGCCCTGCGGCCCTGCGGATATCTGCCAAGCGTTCCTCGCAGATCCGGTAAATAACCCAGCTGCCGCGACGCTCCCTTGTGACCAGTCCGGCCTCATGGAGGATCCGTACATGGTAGCTTACGCTGGGCTGGGAGATCCCGAGCGGTCCTGTTAGATCATATCCGCATTCCCCACCTGGCCTTGCCCGTAACAAGCCCAAGAGCTGGACCCTGGTGGGATCCGCCAAGGCCTTGAACAGCTTGGCGATGCGCTCGGCATCCTCGCGCGAAATGGCCTCGTCAAGCGTTGGGTACGAGTCCATTCCTCCACATCCTTGGGAGGTGGGTACTACCCGTTCGGCTGCCCCTGCGGTGTCCACTTCGCCATGAGCACCGTGATCCAGGGTCAGTCCGTGCTTAGACATATTACTATATTGACATCTATCTAATATATGTGCAATCCTGTCTCGGTCATCTCGCTTCGAGCGTCGACCGGAGATCAGTGTGCTAGAGAGCGATACAGAACCGAGCCCGGCACAAGACGGCCAGGTCGCGATAGTAGGAGCACGGGATTGACCGCCAGCTATCGCCATCCAGAAGCTCTGGCCTCGCCAGAGTGGCTTGCATCCCATCTCGGTGACTCCTCCCTCAGAGTGGTCGATGCTCGCTTCGACGTAAGGCCGACCTCCACAGGAGCGTTTGAAGCTGTAGCCGAGCACGATGCCTACACCAAGGCCCATATCCCAGGAGCGGTCTTTTTGGATGTGATGGGAGACCTTTCTGATCCACAAGACCCAACTGCTGTGCTACAGCCCGATCGGTTCGAGGCTCTCATGGCACGCCTTGGGATATCCAATGACACTACTGTCGTCGTCTATGACGGCAAGGGTGGCACATGGGCTGCGCGACTATGGTGGGCGCTACGATACTACGGCCATGATGATGTGAGGATTCTAAATGGCGGGCTCAGGGGATGGGTGGCCCATGGTTATCTACTCGAAGACCAAGCTCCTTCAATTGCGCATACTAAGTTCACCGCACGCATCCGTCCGGAGCTACGGGTTGACGCTGACCAGGTCATGGACGCCATCGGCTCTGAGAGCAGCCGCATAGTCGATGCCTTGCCAGAACCGTTCTTCACCGGTCAAGTTCGCCTGTACCCCACACACAGATCCGGCCACATACCAACGGCTCACAACGTGCCTGCCCCTTGCCATCTGGATCCGGTTCATGAGACTCTTTTGCCAGCACCAGAGCTTGCCAGACTGTGGG
>JAMCQF010000005.1:0-1353 GCA_023379605.1 Actinomycetota bacterium | reverse complement strand
GTGGGCTCCGGTAGGACTGGATCCCTCTTGCAGGGTCATCACCTACTGTGGCGGCGGCGTGTTCGGTGCTTTTGCCCTGTTTGCCCTTTATGTGATCGGCCATGAGAATGCCGCGCTTTATGATGCATCGTGGATGGAGTGGGGAGCCGATCCCAGGCGACCGGTTGAGACCGGACCAGGTGGAGATGCTCGATATAGAGATCGAGGAATGAAACCAAGGAGGAAGTGATGGCACGAGTTCAACTAATCGATCCCACCAAGGCGCAGGGACGCACCCACGAGGTCTTCGAGAGAGTGAAGGCCTATTACAGGATGGTCCCCGGCCTTCAAAAAGCGCTTGCGTACCTTCCAGAGACGACCGATGCATTGTGGACCCTAAGCCTCAACACCGCCATGGAAGGCTCTATCCGTGAAGAGCTAAAGAGGGTGTTCTTCGCTGTCACTGCATACGAGGTGGAGTGCGAGTACTGCACAGCAGCGCACATGATCGCTCTCATGGGAAAGAAGTGGAGCCGCCAGGAGTGCGTGGAGATCATTGAGGGCAAGCCGTCTGCACGCCTGACCGACAAGGAGAACGCCGCAGTCGACTTCGCCCGCATAGTAGCTCGGCGACCGGCTGGTGTTACAGACGAGATGACCGACAAGCTGCGCTCTCTTGGCTGGACCGACGCGGAGATAGTAGAGATCGTGGCATCGGTAGCCCTCATGCGCTATACGACCACGGTCGCGAGCGCCCTGGATGTGCCCTTGGAGGAAGCCATGGAGGGCGTAGGTGTCAGCTGCGGAGTGCCGCTCGACCGCCTCAGCTAGCTGCCCGTCCACCCCGCTCAGGGCATTCGGCAAAAGCCCGCTGAGATGGCCTCAGTTGGGTCATTGAGTCCCTATGGCCGATCACTGCGCAGATGGCATCTGCCCACAATCTTCCAGGACCTCCCATACAAAAGGTCGCGCCAAGCTAGCTGATCTAGTCAATTACAGATCGGGACTTTGGACTCTATTATTTCCAAGCGACCAGCTTATTATCACGATATGGCTTCGGGAACGATATCGAAGGCTGATGGGATCTCCAGGCGCGGGTTCCTCGGAGCCTTGGCGACCATTGCAGCTGCGGCCAGCACCGCAGGGCTCTTCATTGGCAGGACTGCCTCAGCGGCGGTCAAGCCAGTAGCCCGTCCCTCGGCAGCGCAGATGAGAAAGCTCTTAGCTTATTACAGCACCAAGCCCCGCTGGGCAAGCTGGCTTGTGCCAGAGCTGAACGTAGAGGATGGCTGGCAGCGCTGGATGCGCACCATTTTGAACTCGAAGAACCTGCCGATCGCCCACGACGATTTCTCACAGATAGGTGTCACCATG
>JAMCQF010000004.1 GCA_023379605.1 Actinomycetota bacterium | reverse complement strand
AGAACACTACACGCACTACATCTCCGTACTTGTCACCAAAAAAGGCGATTGCCCCGAGCTCCTCTGCGTAGACCTTTGTGGTCTCAAAAGCGCGCACCGGCTCATCGGCAAGTATCCGCTCTTGCACCAGCTCTTCCACTTGCAACAGCTCTTCATGTAAGACAGGGCCAAAGTGACTAAAGTCAAACCGGAGCCGGTCCGGGGCAACCAGAGATCCCTGCTGACGGACGTGATCGCCCAGGACAGTTCGCAGCCCCCAGTGCAGGAGGTGGGTAGCTGTGTGGTTTCGCCTTATCGCGTCTCGGCGCTTTGCATCTATGGCTGCGGTGGCCTCCTGGCCAGCCAAGATCTCCCCTTCGATCTGGCAGGAATGGACCACAAGCCCCGGAAGGCCGTAGGTGGTATCAGTCACCTGAGCCACACCGGTCTCGGTGGTGATGGTGCCCGTATCTCCAACCTGCCCACCGCCTTCGGCGTAAAAAGGAGTGCGGTCCATCACAACTTCGCTGTGGTCCGCTGCGTCCAGCACCGCTACAACCTTGGCCTGGGAGGTGTACTCCTGATAGCCGGTAAAGCGCGTGGGTCCGTAGCTGTCTACGATCTGCCTGTAGTGTTCTCTTTGCGAGCTGGCTGCGACGGTCTTGGCCCCTTGGCGCGCCCGGTTGCGCTGAACGGCCATTGCCGCATCGAAGCCCTGCCTGTCTACATTGACCCCGTGCTCTGCTGCAATCTCTACGGTTAGCTCCACAGGAAAGCCGAAGGTGTCATGGAGCTGGAAGGCCACCTCCCCCGGTATGGTAGATCTGCCGGACGCCAGTGCCTCTTCTAGGATCGCCGAACCTGACGCCAGGGTGCGGCGAAACTGCTCCTCTTCCCTGGTAACGACGCGCGTTATGAGATCCTGGTCCCTCACAAGATAGGGGTAGGCGTCCTTCATGACAGCTACGACCGCCTCAACGAGGCTTGGTGTGGCTAGGTCAGCGACACCCAGCTGGAAGGCGCGTCTGGCTGCACGCCGGATCACCCGGCGAAGGACATAGCCCCTGGCCTCGTTGGATGGCAGCACACCGTCGGCAACGAGGAATGTTACTGCTCTCGCGTGATCGGCCAGGATCCGCAAGGCAACGTCGCTTGCTAGATCCGACCCGTAGCGATGCTTGGTTAGCTCTTCTGCCGCACAGACAATCGGGGCAAAGACATCCGTGGCGAACAGAGAATCCTTGCCCTGAAGGATTGGAAGTATGCGCTCGAGACCTGCCCCTGTGTCGATGTTGCGCTTGGGGAGCTCGCTTAAGGACCCGTCCGAAAGACGGTTGTACTGCATGAAGACCAGGTTCCAGATCTCTACGAACCTTTCGGACCCACCCACAGCTGGACCGCCTCCTGGCCCATATCGGTCGCCTTTGTCAAAGTAGAGCTCAGAAGAGGGTCCGCACGGTCCGGTTTCCCCCATGCGCCAGAAGTTGTCCTCCCCCATGCGCTGGACCCGTGCTGGCAGTATGCCGATCCCTTCGGTCCACAGCGAGTACGCCTCGTCATCGGTATCATGAACCGTCACCCATAGCCGATCAGCCTCTATGCCCAACACCTCGGTCACGAACTCCCATGCAAAGGGGATGGCCTCCTGCTTGAAGTAGTCGCCAAAGCTGAAATTGCCCAGCATCTCAAAGAAAGTGCAATGCCTCTCAGTAGAGCCGACGATCTCTATGTCCAAGGTCCTAAAGCACTTCTGCACCGAGGTCGCCCGGCTCATCGGTGGGACCTCATCACCTAGAAAATACGGCTTGAACGGCACCATCCCAGCTATGGTGAAAAGCACTGAAGGATCCTGGGGAACCAAGCTCGCCGAATCCACGACCACGTGGCCGCGCTCGTGAAAGAAGCCTGTGAAGGCCTTTCGAAGCTCATTCGCATTCATGATCCCGCTCCGTTCCCTAAAGAGCACCGGTTCTCATCCTGCCCAGCATCCGGCAACGCGCTGTAGCTGGGAAGGTGCCTACGTGGCGCGGCCAAGGGCAACTTTGCCACCTGGCACATCATCGCCAAGTGCCCACCGCGTTTAGACCATCTCGATCTGCCCACCTGAGCAGGGTAGACGTGAAAGACGGCCTGTCAGTTCGCTTCATCGTGCCTACCGGGCCATCTTCTTGCCAGCTCGGGCTCTCTGCCATGGGTGCCTGGGCGGTAGTACTGACGGCCCGTGAGCTCACTGGGCAGATAGGTCTGGTCTACCCATCCGAGGGGGTCATCATGGGGGTATGTGTAACCCTCTCCGTGGCCCAAGGATGCAGCGCCACCGTAGTGGGCATCACGCAGGTGGGCTGGCACAGCCAGTCCAGAGGTCCTAACGGCGTCTTGCCTGGCTCTAGCCAGCGCTGCTGTAACAGTGTTTGACTTGGGTGCAAGAGCAAGATGTACCACAGCCTGAGCCAAGTTGAGCCCTGCTTCAGGCAGGCCCACATGCTCTGCTGCTCTGGCAGCGGCTTCAGCCACGAGCAGTGAGGTCGGATCGGCAAGCCCGATGTCCTCGCTCGCCAAGATCAGTAGCCTGCGGGCTATGAAACGGGCATCGTCACCGGCTTCCAGCATTCGAGCCATCCAGTAAAGTCCCGCATCTGGATCCGAGCCACGGATCGACTTTATAAAGGCGCTGGCCATGTCGAAATGGATGTCACGTCCGTAACGCACTGCCGGGCCAGCACGCGCTCTGACGACATGGTCCGCACTGACCCGCCGAGGTGCATTGCCCGAGCCGGTCCCAGGCTCGGTCTCTGCCAACGCAATGGCAACTTCTAAGGTAGAAAGCGCAGCCCGACCATCGCCGCAGGCGAGCTCCACCAAAGCCTCCTCAGCTGCTGGTTCCAGCTCTACCTGCTCAAGCCTGGCCGCCCGCTCGGCCAGCTCAACGATATCCTCATCGCTCAAAGGATTTAGGCGCCACAATGTCGAGCGGCTGAGCAGAGGACCGTTGAGCTCAAAGTAGGGGTTCTCCGTCGTGGCCCCCACCAGCACCACAACCCCCTGCTCCACCGCGCCCAGCAGTGCATCCTGCTGTGCCCGGTTGAAGCGGTGGATCTCGTCTATGAACAGCACGGTACCTTGCCGGTGGCTACCAAGCCTGGAGTGTGCCTCAGATATAACCTCGCGCACCTCCTTGACCCCTGCGGAAACAGCGGAGAGAGCCACGAATGCCTTGGTAGTGGTGCTCGCGACCAGGCTGGCCAAGGTAGTCTTGCCAGATCCAGGTGGTCCCCACAGGATCACAGAAGAGAGGCGATCTGCCTCAAGAAGAGCTCTCATGGGGGCGCCTGGTCCCACCAGATGGCGCTGGCCGACAACCTCCTCAAGGGATCGTGGCCGCAGCCTGAAAGCAAGGGGGCCACAGGTTGCCAGATGGGCAGATGCTGAGGCAGAAAAGAGGTCGCCTGCCACATCGCCTGGAATACTTGGTGGAGCTGAGCGTCGCGTTAGCGGTCCAATCCAGACATGTTGCCACCCCAGAGGCTCCCAGCGGTGCCAGCAGAATGCATGGGGGGCGCTTTTCCCGAAAGCCGCGTCTGCAAACCCAGCTCTGTAAGGCGCGCCGGAGAGAGCGGCTTTGGAGCGCCGGTCATAAGGTCAGCGCCGGACTGGGTCTTGGGGAAAGCGATGACCTCCCTTATGTTGTCCTCACCGGCCAAAATCGCCACCAGCCTGTCGACCCCGAAAGCAAATCCCCCGTGTGGGGGGGCACCATAGCGAAATGCCTCGAGGAGGAACCCGAAGCGAGCCTCCGCCTCCTTTGGTGGAATGCCGAGCACGTCGAAGACTCGACGCTGTATGTCGGCCCTGTGGATCCTTATGCTTCCAGAGCCGAGCTCCCAGCCGTTGCACACCAGGTCATAGGACTCTGAGCGCACTGAGAGGGGATCGGTCTCCAGCATGTCCAGATCATGAGGATTTGGCATGGTAAATGGATGATGAGCAGACAGAGGGCGGCCCGCTTCGTCGATTCCGTCAAAGAGCGGGAAATCCACTATCCAGCAGAAAGCCAGGTCGTCCTTGGTGAATACCTGCTTGAGCTCTGCTCTTGCCAGCTCGACTCGGAGCTGGCCCAACACCTCGCACGCGACCCTTCTGGTCGCGGCCACCATCAACAGCAGGTCTCCCCCGCTCGCACCGCTTAGCTTTGCAACCTCAAAGCGCTCCTGGTCCGATAAGAACTTAGATAGCGGCCCCTCAAGGTCGGGCCCGGCTCCCCCAGGAGATGCAACTTTGAACCAGGCCAGTCCAGCTGCGCCGAGGGACTTAGCTCGGTCCGAGAGAACCTCCAGCCGGGCTCGAGGAAAGCTTCCACCACCAGGAACCAACAGGCCTCTCACCGCAGGAGCCTGGAGAGCCTTGGCCGCGGTGGTTTGTAGCGGCTTTTTTAAGTCAACCAGCTCCCAGGGGATCCTAAGGTCAGGCTTGTCTGTCCCGAACCTGTCCATCGCCTCGTCCCAGCTAAGGGTGGGAAAGCCCAGCTCCATACCGCCTCTGGCGGATTGAACGGCCGCTTGGACTGCATGAGACACAAAACCGACCACGTCGTCTCTTCCCACAAAGGAGGCCTCCATGTCGAGCTGGGTGAACTCGAACTGCCGGTCTGCCCTTAGATCCTCGTCGCGCATGCACCTGGCTATCTGGTAGTACCGGTCCAGCCCAGAGACCATGAGAAGCTGCTTGGCTATCTGAGGACTCTGCGGCAACACATAAAAGCTGCCCGGCTGCAAGCGCGAAGGAACAGCGAACTCGCGCGCACCCTCGGGCGTAGGAGTCCAAAGCAGCGGGGTCTCCACCTCCACAAAGCCCTGCGCAGCCATAGCAGAGCGCAGAGCGGAGTTGACGCCGTGGCGCAGGATCAAGTTCGCCTGCAACCTGGGGCGGCGTAGGTCCAGGTACCTGTGACGCAGACGCACAGCTTCGTCTACCTCGGCGCGGTCCTCCAAGGAGAAAGGAACGGGGTCTGCCGGCCCAAGGATCTCTACCCTGCACTGGGCAACCTCTACTTCGCCGGTGGCAAGGTCACGGTTCACGGTGCCCTCGGGGCGGAGCCTTAGGGTTCCTGTTATCGCCACGGCTTGTTCCGCACGCAAATCGTGTGCCCCGTCCACAACGCACTGCACCACGCCAGTACGGTCTCGTAGATCCACGAACTTAAGGTGCTCTCCATGGTCGCGTCGCCTGGCAACCCAGCCACAGAGGCGAACCTGGCTCCCAGCATCTTTAGGGCCCAGCAAACCGCACCAGGCAGAGCGTAGACCTGCTGGTGGCGCACTGTGGATCAAGGTCGAACCCAGAGGTGCCTGCTTTGGCTCTGCGCTGGGGCCCGGTGGCTCAGCAGGGCTTGCAGGCTGGTTAGCCTGGGCTTTCATTGCACTCACAGCGCTCCTCTCGTGGCGGCTCAACGTGAAACCGTCCCCGACTCCAGCGGGAACTCCTCATCCTGGTCAAGGCCCGCTAGGAAAGCCGCCAGCTCGGACCTGGGCACCTGCAGCTGATCCGAGCCGGGAACCCTCAGCATGCGCAAGGATACCGTGCGCTCCTCAAGCTCCTGGGTGCCTACGATCGCCGCAACGGAAGCCCCAGAGCGATCTGCGGCCCGCAGTTGTGCCTTGAGCGACCGACCGCCGTAAGAGCGGTTTGCGGAGACTCCACTGTCCCAGAGCTCCTGGGTGATCTCCAGGGCCTGCCTGCCTCCGGTCAGATCGATCACAAAAACCTTCGGTGCGCACTTCGGCTCTGCCAACCGCCCTTCGGCTTTGAGCGCCAGCAACAGGCGCTCGATCCCTATACCGAAACCTATGCCGGGGGTGTGAGGGCCTCCCAATTCATGCACCAAGCCGTCATAGCGGCCACCACCGCCCACCCCGTTCTGGGCTCCTTCCAATGCAGATGAAGCGAACTCAAATGTAGTGCGAGTATAGTAGTCAAACCCTCTCACCAAGCGATAGTCCATCGAATATGGGACGCCAAGGGAGTCGAGCCCAGAGAGCACCCGATCGAGGTGGGCAGAGCACTGCGCGCAGAGCCAGTCCACAAGTCGGGGCGCATCGGCAGTCGCTTGGCGGCACTGATCGGTCTTGCAATCCAGGACCCTAAGAGGGCTGATTGACGCTCGTTGAGCGTGCTCTGTGCAGAGCTGTCCTGTCCTTGTGGAAAGGAAGGTCGCCAGATCTGCTTTGTACTTAGGGGCGCAGTTCGGATCCCCCATGGAGTTGAGGCGGAGCTCGAGAGCCTCCAGTCCCATATCCTCATAGAACCGGGACGCAAGCGCTATGACCTCTGCGTCGAGGTCCGGGTCGTCACTGCCTATGACCTCGACACCGAGCTGGTGATGCTGACGGTAACGACCGGCCTGGGGGCGCTCGTAGCGGAAGGCGGGCGTCAGGTACCACGCCTTCCATGGCACGCCAGGACGGTGTTGGACAAAGGCCCGCACCACAGAAGCGGTTCCCTCGGGTCTAAGCGCCAGCTCCCGGCCACCACGATCTGTGAAGGTGTACATCTCCTTGCGGACTACCTCGGCCTGCTCGCCCATCGAGCGCGAGAAGACCCGAGCGTCCTCGAAAAGCGGGTTCAGCACAAGGCCGTAGCCAGCAAGGGAGGCGCGTCTGTAGAACGCGGATATGACCTGGGTCCAAATAGCCGACTCTGGGAACAAAACGTCGCGTGTCCCAACGGGAGCTCGGGGCTCAAAGGGAAGGCTCGCGCTCTCCTTGGTCATCCGCCCTTCCCTGGTAGAACCCGGTAAGCATCAAACACTCCGTCAATGCGCTCCAGGGAAGCGATCAGAGACGATAGGTAGGAGGGATCTGCCAGCTCCAGCTCAAAACGCATCCTGCTCACCCGGTCCGGCATAGTCCCAGAGGAGCTTGATACGATATTGAGATGGTGCTCGCTCACCACTCTGGTGACGTCGGCCAGCAGGCCGGGGCGATCAAATCCCTTTACCTCCAGGGATGCGTAGAAGGCTCCCGCTGTATCGCTATCCCACTCCACCTCTATGATCCTCTCACGCACCCCAGAGCTCACCGCCGTGAGCGAAAGAGCATTTGCGCAGTCGCTGCGGTGCACAGAGACGCCTCTTCCTCTGGTGACAAAACCAACGATCTCATCTCCTGGCACCGGCGTGCAGCATCTTGAGAGACGCACCATCACGTCGTCCAGGCCCTCTACATACACTCCAGTAGCCTGCCTCCTGCGCTGACGGGAACCGGGCCTTACCGTGCTGGGAAGCTGTACCTCTCCATCCCCGCCCCGCAGCTCCCTTGCAAGACGCTGAGCTACCGAGCGCGCGGAGACATGCCCCTCACCCACCGCTACATGTAGGGCATCCAGATCAGCATAGTTCATCGCCTTCGCGAGCTTCTGTAGGCTTTCGGAACTGGCAAGGCGTTGTACGGGAAGGCCCTCACGACGGAGAGCCTTGGCTATCTCCTCACGCCCGTTCTCTGCGGCATCTTCCCGGCGCTCCCTGCTGAACCACTGCCTGATCTTACTCCTTGCACGAGATGTGACCACGATCTGGAGCCAGTCTCTCGATGGCCCGGCTGAGGGAACCTTAGAGGTGAAGATCTCCACTGTGTCAGCGGAGTGGAGCTTAGAGTCCAGAGGCACGAGCCTTCCGTTCACACGGGCTCCTATGCAGCGGTGTCCCACCTCGGTATGCACTGTGTAAGCGAAGTCCACAGGCGTTGAACCTGCCGGAAGGGCAATGACCTTTCCTTTGGGTGTGAACACATAGACCTCATCTTGGGTGAGGTCGCCTTTTAGGGATGCGAGGAATTCTGCTGGGTCCGCAGCCTCGTGCTGGAAGTCGGCTATGCGCTGGAACCAGGCAAGCTCCGCTGGGGAGACTGCGGCACCTTTTTCCTTGTAACCCCAGTGCGCAGCTATGCCGAACTCAGCTCGGCGGTGCATCTGGTATGTACGGATCTGGACTTCGACGGGCTTACCCTCCAAGCCCACAACGGTGGTGTGAAGCGACTGGTAGAGGTTGAACTTCGGTGAGTTGACATAGTCCTTGAACCGCCCCTGCACCGGGCTCCAGATGGCATGCACGGCGCCCAGGGCTGCCCAACAGTCCTTCTCCGACTCCACGAGGACTCGAATCCCGACAAGGTCATAGATGTCGTCGAAGGCTTTACCTCGTACAACCATCTTTTCATAGATGCTCCACAGGTGCTTGCGGCGCCCGGTTACCTCAGCGGCTATGCCCATCTGGGACATACGGTCGCGCACTATGGTGAGCACCGCTGCCAGGTACTCCTCTCGCTGAGGAGCTCGAGTCGCTACCATCTGCTCTATCTCCTGGTAGCGCTTTGGGTGCAGGGTCTTAAAGGCCAAGTCCTCAAGCTGCCAGCGAATCTCCTGGATCCCCAGTCGATGGGCCAGGGGGGCATAGACATCGAGGGTCTCTTGAGCTATACGGCGCTGCTTCCATTCCGGCATCACTGAAAGGGTCCGCATGTTATGAAGACGATCGGCAAGCTTTATTATGAGCACCCGCCAGTCCTCTGCCATCGCCACCAGCATCTTGCGAAAGGTGGCCGCCTGCTGGGCCTCACGGGAATCGAAGCTCAAACGATCCAGCTTGGTCACCCCGTCCACCACCTTGGCTACATCGGCGCCAAAGCCGGCCTCTATCTGCTGCAAGGACAAACCGGTGTCCTCTACCGCATCATGGAGCAGGGCCGCTTGGATTGTGACGAGGTCGAGGCCCAGCTCTGCAACCACGGTTGCCACGGCTACAGGGTGGGTTATGTAAGGATCTCCAGATTGACGAAACTGGCCATCATGGGCAGCTGCTGCTGCGAAGTATGCGCGTAGGATCGCAGATATATCACCACGCCTGTTCCGGGAGCGGAAGGCGCTGACAACCGGCGCCACCCCGGCTGGGACCGCTCCCTCTTTGGAAGAGCCCTCACGCAGCCTTGTCCGCACACGCTCCACTGTCGCCATACCAACACGGTACCCTGTGGAAAGCCCAATGCCATCACCAGCTATGGCTGCCACTGGGCTCGGGTGCCAAATCCTAGAATGCGAACCCGAATCAGAGTGCAGAATGCCTGCAGAGCTCAGCGCTTGCGCTTTTTCTTTCTGGGCCTGGGTGCTGTATGTGGCCTTGATGCACTGGCTGCACCCGCCTGACCGCCACCTCGCTGTGCCTGCCTGTTCCGGGGGCTCCCTGAAGCAGATGAGCTGGCAGAGCGGCTGGCGGTCGAGCGAGAAGAGGTCGGCTTAGTACCTGATGGAGCAGCGGCGGCAGCAATCTCTTCCTGGTTGTCCTCCGCATTGAGGCGATCAGCGGAATCCCTTTCCAGCACCGCAGTAGGAGCCGCCGGAGCTGAGGGAACCTGGCGTGCCGGCTTGGTCGCCAACGCGGAGGGCACCAGAGCACCCGAGGAAGGCGCCGGCGAACGACCCCGAGAGCGCCGCCTGGACACCTTTGAGCCATCTGCGTCCTCATCCAGCCCGCGCGCGGCAGCAGCTGGGGTAAGAAACATAGCCTCTTCCCCTCGGGAGGCAAGCTTGTGGCGAATGGAGGCATAGCGGGGCTCATGCTCCTTCATCGAAGCAAGCAGCGGAGACGCTATGAATAAAGATGAGTATGCACCGCTTGCCAGCCCGATCGTTAGTGCCAGCCCGAAGTACTGCAGGGTCGTTGCTCCAAGCACGTAAGCGCCAAGAACCAGCACCGAAAGGATGGGCATGATCGCCACCAGCGAGGTGTTTATAGATCGTGCCAGCGTTTGGTTCATCGAGAGGTTGACAGTGGAGGCGTAGGTCATCTTGCCTGTGGCTCCAAGCCCGCGCGCGTTCTCCCTCACTCTGTCGAACACGACTATCGTATCGTAGATAGAGTATCCTAGGATGGTTAGCACGGCTATAACGGTGTCTGGAGTCACCTGAAAGCCCGTAAGCGCGTATATGCCAGCGGTCACCAGAATATCGTGAAACACAGCAACCATGGCTGCCACAGCCATCTTCCACTCAAATCGGAGCGATATATACAGCCCTATGGCAACGAAGAAGACTATGAGGGCCAGGATCGCCCGGTTGGTGATCTGGCCTCCCCAGGTAGGACCCACATCATTGGTGCTCACTGCCGATGGAGAGACATGCGCCAGACCAGCAAGGGCATCGCTGACCTCGTTCTCGACCTTTGCATGCTGGGCAGCAGAGAGGTTGTTCAGATCGGCTTGAACCTCTAGGGTCTTGCCGCCGAGGATCTCCACGGTAGCTCCACCCAGCCCAAACTTGCGAAGCACGCCTCTCGCCTGGCTTGCGCTCACCCCTGGAGCCTGCAGCTCCCAGGATGTGCCCCCTTTGAAGTCAATGCCGAGGTTCAGGCCGCGGGTAGCAAATGACACCAGCCCGGCCAGTATCACCAACGTTGAGATGAGGTACCACCACCGCCTCCTGCCTACGAAATCAAAGGAGGTCTCTCCTCTATAGAGCCTGGAGAACACCCCGTGTGGCTTTGGCGCCTGTTCGGAGGCCGGGGCATCTTCTAACATCGTCACGTAGCTTTACTCCCAACCGGCACCCTGGCCGATCCATTGGAGGTGTACCCCATAGCTGCATCCTCGTCCTCAAGCGCAAGTCCGCTTCCTACCCCTATCCATCTGGCCTCGGTGAAAGCACGGTTGCGACCCAGGAGGATCACGAGAGGTCTGGTGAAGAACCACGATGAGACCACGTCTAGGACAGTGGAAAGTCCCAGGAAGAAGGCAAAGCCCTTGACTGGACCTATGCTTAGAACCCACAGGACCAGAGCTGCTATGAAAGAGACAAGGTCGGCTGCGAGTATGGTCTTAAAGGCGCGAGCAAAGCCCTTCTCCACCGAGGAGCGGACAGACCTGCCCGCCCTCACCTCATCCTTTAATCGCTCGAAGAAGACTATATAAGAATCCACCGTTATGCCTATGGACACAATGAGCCCTGTCACCCCTGAGAGATCGAGCGTAAGACCGGAGGTGTGACCGAGCATAGAGACGATGGCCCACAGGGCCGCGGCAGTGGTAGCCAGACCAGCAACTACCACAACACCCAAAAGACGGTAGTAGAAGATCATGTAGAGCATCACAAGCGCCAAGCCGAGAAGCCCTGCAGCCAGCCCTGCGGTGAGGGAGGACTTTCCAAGGGTTGGCGAGACCGACTGGACAGTCTGCTGGTCAAGCTGGACAGGTAAAGCGCCGTACTGGAGCACCAGGGCGAGGTTCTTGGCCTGAGTCTGGGTGAAGTTACCGGTGATCTGGCCGCTCCCGCCAAAGCTTGTGAAGCTGGCCTGGTTAGGCTGGATCTCCGGGGCGGATACGACTGCTCCGTCCAAGTCGATTGCCACTTGCTTGTGGAACTGCTGGCTGGCCAGAGCATCCCATTTCGGCGCTCCAGCGCTCGTGAGGGTGAAGTTCACGCCCCAACCGGTGCCTATAAGGGCCGCCTGGGCGGACTTTAGGGCATTGCCGGTCAAAGGCGCTGGTCCAAGCTCGTAACGGTCCCCTCCGCTACCGGAGTTGGCCTGGGCCGGCAACACAACCGTAGCGGAGGGCTTGTCTTGGCTGGGCGGAGTGCTCGGATAACTGGCCAGATTTGCAGACACGTAGCCCAAGGCGGTGGAAGCACATGGTGGCGGAGGACCGCTGGGCACCGCCGAGCGCTTTGCCCCAGCAGGGGGCGTATAGGGAGGAGCGAGGCACAACACTGGCCTGAAGAGGAGCTGAGCGGTCTCGCCTATTATTGCAAGAGCCCGCCTGCGGTCCTTCACGCCTGGGAGCTGAACCACAATGTCGCTTCCCTGACTGCCAATGTTGGGCTGGGAGACACCCAGTGCGTCCACCCGGTTCCTGATGATGTTTATGGACTCACTGAGGACTCCTGCGGTCACTGGATGCGCAGGCTTGTAGACCACAGAGATCCCGCCCTCAAGATCCAAGCCGAGGGTAGGAGACCATCGCACAGCTAGCACCGCGCCCAGGGCTCCAAGGGCAACTGCCGCGCTCAAGACAAGCCCTCC
>JAMCQF010000003.1 GCA_023379605.1 Actinomycetota bacterium | reverse complement strand
CAGTCCCAGGGGTTGGATTCAAATGAGACCTCTCGTTTTGGCACAATCTTAAAGAATGTAGTGGCAGAGCAGGGAGTCGGGATCGCTCTTGTGGAGCACGATATGTCCCTTGTCATGGACATCTGTAGTTACATATACGTCTTGGACTTCGGCAAGCTTATCTTCGAGGGCACCCCTGCAGAGGTGACCGCATCGCAAGTGGTCCAAACGGCTTATCTGGGAGGCTCTGCAGAGCTGAACACTGCCAAGCTCCAGGGCGGGGCGGGCGTGCTCTGATGAGATCGGTTGAGGCTGAAGGGTCTATGGTCCTAGAGGAGCCTCCTTGTCCATCTGGGACTGCACTGTTGTGTCTCTCAGGCGTTTGCGCTGGTTATGGAAACGTCGAGGTTTTAAGGGAGGTGGACCTAGAGGTCCCGCCGGCTTCAGTGGTGTCGCTGCTGGGTGCCAACGGTGCCGGCAAAACGACCCTGTTGAGGGTGGCATCAGGGCTGCTCAAGCCCACCCGCGGTATAGTATCTCTTTTTGGGACCGATGTGACCGCTCACAAGCCCTACCAGAGGGCAAATGTTGGCTTATGCCATATTCCCGAAGGGCGTGGCATATTTCCAGCACTGTCGGTGAGGGAGAACCTTGAGTTGTCGGTGCCTCTACGAACCAGGGCTGTCGATCTAGAGCGCGCGCTCGCCGCCTTTCCAATCCTGGCTGGCCGTATGCGACAGGTCGCGGGATCCATGTCAGGCGGAGAGCAGCAGATGCTTGCGCTTGCACGGGCATATCTCTGTGATCCACGGATAGTTCTGCTCGATGAGGTCTCTATGGGTCTCGCACCGATTGTAGTTGACCAGATCTTCGAGTCAATTAGGCACCTGGCTGACCTTGGGATCTCGCTTTTGATAGTCGAGCAGTACTTAAGTCGGGCTCTTGAGCTGTCTAACTATGTGTACCTAATAGATCACGGCAGGATCACATTTGCCGGGCGACCCGAGAGTTTGGACGAGGGCTCGATCCTGCATAGCTACCTGGGAGTCGACTCTGGTGGCCAGGACAAAGGGGCTGGGGATGGCAAAGAGCCTTGAGGAGGGGCACACCTATGGCGCATAGGGGCGATGAGCGGACTAAAAGTGCTCTAAACGGCCTGTCACGCTTGCAGCATCAGATGGTCGAGGATCACATTGACGCACTAATGCTGGGCGGGAGCGCTGCTGGGGCATTTGCAGGAGGGCACGTTCGGATCGGAGTCCATATGCCCGGTTGGCCCCTTCCTACCACCGTAGTCCCACATGTTGGATCGCCACATGTGGTCACCGCAGACCCCGATGGCGCTGTGCATCTTGGGGAGGCCTTCGTACATGGGATCGTATGGAGCCGTGCTCTAATGGCCGAGAGCCTTCGATCGTGGCTAGCGCACATACCCGTCGGGGTGATAGGAGTGGATGCCCTGTCACCTGCAGGGATACAGCTTGTAAAGGATGCCTTTCCTTCCGCTGAGCTCGTCGATGCCACCGTGAGCCTCGCAAGGGCAATGATGCCTAAGACACTCGAAGAGATGCAGTTCCTGAGAGTCTCTTGCGAGCTGGTGAACCAAGCGATAAGGGCAGGCCTGGATAGAGGCGCTATCGCGATGGTGGAATGCCTGAAAGGAGCCTTTCCTGCTCTTCCGCCATATCTAGGGCTTTCTTCAGCGCGAGTGGCCGCCGTGGTAAACGGGTTCATTGGCGATGCGAGGTGGGGAAAAGGTGACAGGGACGCCTTGAGCGCTGCTATCGATATGATCCAGGTGGGTCGAAGCTTCGATCGGCTGGCCACGGATCTTCCCAGTGGCATAGAGGTCGTAGGGCTCGGTCGTGGATATGAGCCGCCAGTTCTTCGAGAAGGGCGCGCCAGTCCTTCCGGCCTTTGCGTCATGGCCACGAGCGTTCTTTCGGTTCGATCCAGATCGGCTTCAGTAACCATTGAAGCATCGGCGCAAGGTCCTCATCTGCTCTCGCCGTCACCTAAGGAGGTGGTCTTGGAGTGATTGAGCTTGATGCACCCGGGATTGTAGAGGCACGCCAGCGGCGGATGGATGTAGCCATGGGCAAGCTTGGGATCGATGGATGGCTGTTCACGACGAGCCACGCAGTAAGGTTTGCAACTGGGGCGTGGAGCCCGCTCGTGGATCTTGAAGGAGAGACGTCCAGCCCCATAGCTGGCGCATGTGGTACCCTGATATATCCATCGCTTCCGCGCGATGATCCTAGACTGATAGATGAGCTTGCCGACAGCCTGCCAGCACGGGGCCGTATCGCTGTAGATCGGTTGGGCCTTCAGTGCCTGAGCAGACTCCATCGTATAAAGCCGCTCCTGGAGGTCGTCGATGCGTCTGTGATGCTTACCATGGCTGCCAACCCCAAGACGGGCCAAGAGATCGCAATCATGGAAAAGGCGCTTCATTCTACAGAGGAGGCCTTCGTCGCTACTATCCCTATGGTGAGAGAGTCTCTAACGGAAAGAAGGCTGAGCGGCATCTTCTATGAGCAAGCGCTCCGATGCGGCTTAAGCGAGATCCATGTGGATACGGTGTTCTCGGTCTTGCCGAAAGACCGATCAGATTCAGCTTGGGCAAGGGGCGAGTGGAGCTGGCACTACCCGTATCGGGAACTCACTGGCGAGCGCCGCCTTGAAAGTGATGACGTCGTCGCATTCGATGCAGGCTTCCGTCTCGATGGTTATGCCAGTGACCTGGGCTGCATGCTCTATCTGGGCAAGGAACCAGCACCGGCCATGCTGGCACTGGCGGAAAGCTGGACAGAGGTCGCCAACAGAGTCGTCGAGGCGATCAGGCCTGGTGCTAGTGCCAAGACTCTCCGTGAGGCTGCACTGAATGGTTGGCCCGCCTCCAGCCCACCACCATGGCCCTACCCGCTGTATGTAGTTCACGGCATAGGCACCGAGGTGGCCGAACCCCCTTTTGCAGGAGCGGATCTTGCTCCAGGGGAGGAGGATGCAATGAGGGTTGAGGAGGGCCAGGTCCTCATGGTCGAGCCATACGTGTTTGTCTCAGGTGTAGGCGGCTTCAGAGCTGAGTACTGCGTGGCAGTAGAAGCGAAAGGAGCGAGGATCCTGAATGGATTGGATGTCACTAGATGGTATGGCCCCTCGATGGATTAGATGCGGCGTTGGTTTGCCCGCCAGCTTGGTTAGAGCGTTGATTGACGAAAGGAGGCACATATGAGCCAAGAGAGCTTCGACCCATTCCTACCCGGGCATGCCAACTCGGCATGGCCGCTGCTCAAATCTCTGAGGGAGCAGACTCCTGTGGCCCCAATAGCGCGGGGGATGTTCTATGTGACACGCTATGATGAGGCTCGTGCAGTGCTTAGAGACGTCGAGCACTTCTCAAGCGCTGCAGGGTTTCGAGCCCCCGGGGTGGAGGTTCCCGAGGAGGACCGGGTCCTGGGCGAACAGGATCCTCCTCAGCATCCCTTCATACGCAGGTTGGTGCTGTCTGCCTTCAATGTTGCAGCTGTGCGCAAACAGGAGCCCTTTATTCGCGACCAAGCGAGGGCTCTGTTGGAAGCTATACCAAACAGTGCAACCGTCGATCTTGTGGAGGCGTTCACCGTACCGCTGCCGAATCTGGCTACGGTCCATCTTCTGGGCTTTCCACTTGGTGATGCTAAGCGGATCGCGTCTTGGAGCCGAGAGGTCATGGACAGTGAGTGGCCAGCCATGAACAGGACCGAGAGGGGAGTGGGCTTCGACGGAGCCTTCCCTGAGTTCACCGCCTATATAGACGATCATATCGCCCATCTGCGCTCAGCTGAGAGCATCGGTGAAGGTGGTGAGAGCCTACTCGTACAGCTCATGAAAGCCGAGCTGGACGGTCAGGCCTTAAGTGACCGTCAACTTAGAGCACTTGTGCACAATCTGCTGATTGGAGGCATCACAACCACCAGCCAGCTACTCGGCAACGCGGCCTATGAGCTGTTGAGCTCAGAGGAGCTGGCCTGCCAGATCCGCGAAGACCCCTCCAAGATCCCCCAGATGCTCGAGGAGAGCATGCGCCTGGCGCCCCCTGTCATGTTCATTCCCCGAGGGTGCGTCAAGCAGGTCGAGATTGGAGGCGTGCTCATTCCAGCTGGAGCCAAGGTCATCGTTGGCACGGCATCGGCTAACCGCGACGAGCGAGTGTTCGCTGAGGCCGATGAGTTCGTGGTTCCCAGGGAGGGAGCCGAGCGCCACCTAACCTTCGGTTTCGGCCCGCATCTCTGCCTGGGTGCCCATCTGGCCAGGACCGTGGGCCGGATCGGGATTGAGGAGCTGCTCGGTCGCTTCCCACAAGGCAGCATCGAGCTGGCAAGCGGGTATGTCTTTGAGAAAGTGGCCAGCTTTTTCGAGCATGGCCCAAGATCACTTGAGGTCGTGACAACACTCTAAGCAGTAGCCCTGTTCAGGAGCCACACTGCTCGCTGGGCGGTCTTGGAGAGCTATGTTCTTCGAGGCCATTGCTCTAACCTGGGCCCGCAGAGACAGGCTAGAGGGCTTGATCGCAAACGATGAAAAGGAGGTGATGGCAGGTGAGCATTCTTGGTAACAGGGTTATGCGCACAGAGGACGCCCGTTTCCTCACCAGCGGTGGAATATACGGCGATGACCTTCGCTTTGGTGATGCTGCCTGGATAGTCTTTGTTCGCTCGCCGGTTGCACACGCCAGGATCATTGGGGTCGATCTGCAAGCTGCTCGGAGAGCACCAGGGGTATTGGCGGCATTCGACGCAGAAGAGCTGGGTTTGGACCCGCTCCCACCGGCGGTGCCCATGGTG
This sequence comes from Actinomycetota bacterium, assembly GCA_023379605.1. Lineage (GTDB taxonomy): Bacteria > Actinomycetota > Acidimicrobiia > Acidimicrobiales > JAMCQF01 > JAMCQF01. The sequence goes on along the minus strand of JAMCQF010000003.1, from coordinate 4,801 downwards.
GAGCCAGCCATGGCACGCCCGCCCATGGCCAGGGGGACGGTGCGCTTCGTTGGAGAGATCGTGGCTATGGTCGTAGCCTCTACTCGAGCCCAAGCCATGGATGCCGCAGAGGCCGTTGTGGTGGACCTCGACCCACTGCCGGCAGTGATGGACCTCGAGCAGGCTCTGGGAAACGATGTGCTCCTGTTTCCAGAAGTCGGTTCCAATGTGGCCTTTGAGCAGGTGGCAGAGCTCGATCCAGGGTTTTTCGACGGCTGTGAGCTGACCGCTAAAGCTAGGTTGGTCAACCAGCGGGTGGCACCTTGTCCTTTGGAGGTGCGAAGCTCGGTGTCATCATATTCAGCTGGAAGGCTGACCCACTGGCTGTCCACCCAGACCCCCCACGCTGTCCGTGACCAGCTGGCAATGACGTTGGGTCTAGATAGTGCTCAGGTGCATGTGATCGCGCCGGACGTGGGCGGTGGTTTCGGAGCCAAGTCCGGCCTGTACCCAGAGGACCTGCTACTTGCATGGGCGACGATGCATCTTGGCAAGCCAGTTCGCTGGACCGAGACCCGCTCCGAGAGCATGGTGGCACTTGGTCATGGACGGGCGCAGATCCAAAACGTGACGATAGGAGGCAAAAGGGACGGCACTCTGACCCACTACCGCCTTGAGGTCATCCAGGACTCAGGTGCATATCCCGCCTTCGGGGCATTCCTGCCATTCCTCACCCGGCTCATGGCTACCGGGCCGTATCGTATTCCTGCGATGGAGTTCACAAGCACCTCGGTGGTCACCAATACCACACCGGTGGTTCCATATCGTGGAGCGGGACGTCCCGAGGCTACCTACGCCATCGAGCGAGCTATTGACATCTTTGCGAGGCAGGCAGGGCTTGACCCGGCCGAAGTCAGAATGAGGAACCTCATCAGCTCTGAGGAGTTTCCCTTTACGACCCCTGCTGGTGCAGTATATGACAGCGGGGATTACGCAAAGGCGTTGGAAAGAGCACTTCAGGCGGCAGGATACGAGAAGCTCCGTAGCGAGCAGGAGGCCCATAGGCGCGCCGGGGAGCGGATGCAGATGGGGATCGGCATCTCCAGCTACGTCGAGATCACCAATCCTTTCCCTGCCCCTGAGTACGGCTCTGTCCAGGTTGAACCGGACGGCGATGTAGTGGTCAAGTCGGGAACATCGGTCCATGGACAGGGGCACGCCACGGCCTGGGCTATGGTGGCAGCAGATGAGCTGGGTGTTCCTCTGGAGAAGGTCCGCTATATAGACAGGGACACGGACCTGGTTCCCCACGGCATAGGGACTTTCGGATCCCGTTCTTTGCAGGAAGGGGGGGTGGCGGTACACCGAGCGGCAGTCCAGGTGGTCCAGCGAGCCAGGGAGGTGGCTGCCGAGCTGTTGGAGGCAAGCCATGAGGATGTCGTCTTGGACCCTGCCAGGGGGGTATTCCACGTGGCTGGGGTGCCAGCAGTCTCGCTCACCTGGGCAGAGCTCTCCCAGGCCTGCGATCGGCAGGGAACCCCGCTCATGGCAGAGGTGGACTATCAGGCTACGAGCGCCACTTTCCCCTTTGGGTCTCATGTGGCCGTCGTGGACGTAGACACCGAGACTGGACAGGTCGTCTTACGCAGGTTGGTAGCTGTGGATGACGCTGGAACCCTGATAAACCCTTTGCTCGTAGATGGCCAGGTCCATGGAGGGCTGGCACAGGGGATCGCTCAGGCTCTCCTGGAGGAGGTGGTCTATGACCGGGATGGCAATCCGCTCACCTCCAACTTGGCCGACTACGCCATTGCGTCAGCTGCCGAGCTGCCGAGCTTCGAGCGCACCGCCATGGAGACCCCCACTCCGGTAAACGAGCTCGGGGCCAAGGGAATCGGGGAGTCAGGAACGATTGGATCCACGCCTGCGGTCACAAATGCCGTGGTGGATGCCTTGGCGCACCTGGGGGTGTGGAACCTGGACATGCCAATAACTCCCCAGAGGGTATGGCACGCTATCGAAGAAGGCCGCTCGATCTCTACAGATGGATAACAGAGCCAGCCCAATTTCCGTAGTTGAAAGCGAGCCCGAGCCAGCTCATCTAGGTGCTGAGCACAGCGCTGGTCCAGCTGGAAGCGCAGTAGCCCTGCTCCTTTTGGCCGCTGGCGCCGGATCACGGTTCTCTGAGGGGGCTCTCACTACCAAAGGGCCACTTGACGGCTCAGCGGGGCCAAGCAATCCACCGGGAGAAAAGAGCCACAAGCTCCTGGCTCCTCTTAGAGGAAAGCCAGTTTTTTGGTGGACCCTGCGGGCAGCCATACTTAGTGGGGTTGGCCAGGTGGTTGTAGTAACAGGCGCTGTGGACCTAAGCGGGGTGATCGCAGAGTTTGAGGCCTCCGCCGCTCGGAAAACAGCTGCTCAGATGGCTCGCGAGAACAAAGGTGTGCCACCAGGTGCGCCTTGTGCTGTCGAGGCCTCGGATCGTGCAGTTGTAACTGTGAACAATCCGCTCTGGACCCAGGGCCTCGCCAGCTCCCTTATGGCAGGGATTGGGTGGTGCCAAAGCAGCGGCAAGCAGGTCGCGCTGGTCTGCCTTGGGGACCAGCCCTTTGTGGCTCCCGAGGCCTTCATTGCCGTTGCCAGCGCAGCCAGCCCGGTGGCTTTTGCCACCTACAACGGCAAGCGGGGGCATCCGGTACGGCTTCATAGAGAGGTCTGGCCACTGCTTCCTGCGACTGGAGAGATTGGGGCGCGTGCTCTTGCTCGCTCCCACCCGGCTTTGGTCACCGAGATTGAGTGCCCAGGAAGCCCAGCCGACATAGATACCATGGCTGACCTGGCCGAGCTGGAGAGTGAGAAAGGCGCTACGGTGTTGTGGTGAAGCGTGCCGTCAACGGAATCCTTCCTGGACGGCCCTACCCTTTGGGTGCCAACTACGATGGTGTGGGGACGAACTTCTCGATCTTCTCGGATGTAGCCGAGAAGATCGAGCTGTGCCTATTCGACGAGAGTGGCGCAGAGCTTTCATACGTTCTACCAGAGGAGACCGCCCATATCCACCACGGTTACTTGCAAGGAGTAGGCCCCGGTCAGCGATATGGCTACAGGGTCTACGGACCCTGGCGACCACGCGAAGGTCAGCGATGCAATCCCACCAAGCTGTTGGTCGATCCGTATGCAAAAGCGGTGGATGGGCCGGTGCGCTGGAACCGCTCACTGTTTGACTTCCAGCACAGAGACGAGTCCCGCATGAGCCGGGCCGACAGCGCTGCATACGCCCAAAAGAGTGTAGTGGTAAGCCCATATTTTGACTGGGGAAATGACCGGCCACCAGAGACCCCTTGGCACAGGACCGTAGTCTATGAGATGCATGTGAAGGGATTCACCGCTGCTCATCCTGCAGTGCCACCCGAGCTCAGGGGCACTTACGCCGGATTGGGCATGCCAGAGGTGGTTGACTACCTCGTCTCCCTTGGTATCACTGCTGTGGAGCTGCAGCCAGTGCACCAGTTTGTCCACGACGAGCGCCTTGTACGCCTTGGGCTGTCAAATTACTGGGGGTACAACTCGATCTGCTATTTGGCCCCCCATGAGGGCTATTCCTCAAGCGGTTCTAGGGGTCAGCAGGTCCAAGAGTTCAAGCAGATGGTCAAGACGCTCCACGCTGCTGGCATTGAGGTGCTCCTTGACGTCGTCTACAACCACACCGCCGAGGGCAACCACCTTGGCCCGATGCTCGCGTACAAAGGGATCGACAACGCGGCGTACTACCGGTTGCGACCTGATGACCGAAGGTATTACCTGGACTATACAGGGACTGGCAATACCCTAAACGTGCGCCATCCGCATGTGCTGCAGCTTCTCATGGACAGCATGCGCTACTGGGTACAGCAGATGCATGTAGACGGTTTCCGCTTCGATCTGGCCGCGACCTTAGCGCGTACCCTGCACGAGGTGGACAGACTTTCTGCATTCTTTGACATCATCCAGCAAGATCCTGTGATAAGCCAGGTAAAGCTCATAGCAGAGCCATGGGATGTGGGCGAGGGAGGCTACCAGGTAGGCAACTTCCCCATGCTGTGGTCTGAGTGGAACGGACGGTATCGCGATTGCGTTAGAGACTACTGGAGAGGCCAGGACCAGACCCTTCCAGAGCTTGCATCGAGGCTCACAGGAAGCTCTGATCTCTATGAGAGGACAGGCCGCAAGCCTCGCGCCAGCATTAACTTCGTTACCTGTCACGATGGATTTACGTTGGCTGATCTGGTTTCGTACAATGAGAAACACAATGAGGCAAATCACGAGGACAACCGTGATGGCGAGGATCACAACAGGTCTTGGAACTGCGGGGTCGAAGGGCCGACTCAGGATGCTGGCATCGTAGCGCTCCGCCGCCGCCAGGTGCGCAACTTCCTGGCCACGCTCTTTTTCTCTCAAGGGGTTCCCATGCTGTTGGCAGGAGACGAGATTTATCCCGATTCCGTTGGCAATAACAATGCTTACTGTCAGGACAACGAGATCTCTTGGATGGATTGGGAGAACGCAGACCAGGACTTGCTAGATTTCGTGCGTACATTGACCTCTATTCGCGCCAAGCACGCCGTGTTCCGCCGAAAGCGCTGGTACCAGGGCAGGCCCCTTCATGGAGCTGGCGTAAGCGACATAGCCTGGTTCTCTCCTGATGGGATTGAGATGTCCGATGCTGACTGGCAGGCCGGATATGCAAAGTCACTCGGGGTTTTCCTCAATGGCGAAGAGCTGCCAGGTCCCAATGAGAGAGGGGACCATCCAATAGACGACAGCTTCTACCTGGTGCTGAATG
>JAMCQF010000002.1 GCA_023379605.1 Actinomycetota bacterium | reverse complement strand
CTCCTCTGGGGCGGGTCTCACAGGGGGGGCCACCCCAGCTTTGCGAACTGTGCCTGCAGCGGCACGAAGAGCGTTCGCCATGCCCCGGTCACGAACGCCGCTCCTACTGCGACGAGCAGCAGCCCACCCACCACCTCAATCGCGTGGCTATGCCGATGGAGCCATCCAAGAGAGCCCTTGGCGTGGGAGAACCCGACAGCGAGCAGCACGAAGGGAACGCCAAGGCCTAGCGAGTACAACATGAGCAGCACCGTACCCCAGGCGACGGTGCTGCTCGTGCTCGCTACGGCAAGGACCGTAGCGAGCACCGGGCCTATGCAAGGGGTCCAGCCGAAAGCGAAAGCCATCCCGAGCGGTACTGCCCCTCGTGGCCCGGGCCGCACCCGGGAGAGGTCGAACCGGCGTTCTCGGCTGAGCACCGGCAGGGAGAGCAAGCCTGCAGATGCCAGTCCCATTACGATGATCACAACCCCGGCCACGCGGACGATGATCGGAAGATGGCTAACCAGGAACGACCCGACAAGCGTGCTCGACGCTCCGAGGGCGCTGAACACGATCGTGAAGCCGACGACGAAGCCGAGCGAAGAGCGCAGTGCAATGCTACGCGCCGCCCCCCGTTCGAGATCGGCAGAGGGGAGGCCAGAGACGTAGGAAATGTAGCTTGGCAAGAGTGGGAGCACGCATGGTGAGGTGAACGAGAGGAAGCCAGCGGCAACGGCCAAGAGTGGCAGGAGGGGTGACATGGAAACCGTCAGAGCCTAGGCGATCGGCCGGTTGGCAGAAAGGTCATGTCGGTGACAGGGCTGGCCGGGGTGATCGGGAGCTCCCTTCTGTCATTCTTTTTCACCTCTGCTTTTTCTCGGGAAGTCTTGACAATGGCTGCATACATAAGTAACTTGATTGACGTTATGTGAGTGAGCTGATATTGTACTCAACCTATTGACGTAGCGCTTTTCAATTGACTAAGTTGCTGCGCAACGCATGAAAACCTGGGGGTCTTGTTATAGATAGATAAAGAGGGGACTCGATGAGCAAAGAGCAAGAGCGCGCCCGCAATTCCACACGGCATGGTTTCGGTGCAGTGCTTAGCGTGATGATTGGCTTCGTGGTGGTCTTTGCAGCCTGGGTGGGTGTGCGGTCCCTTGCGAATCTCGGTTATCAGCCAGCCACGGTGGCAGCAACGAAAGTGGCGGTGAACCGAGCTTCCCTCACTCTTTCCGTCTTTCCCAACAGCTATCCATGCCACGGCTCGGCCGGCGGGGCCCCCGGCGGGGGGGCAGACCCTGGATGGGTTACCTTTTGCCCCAGCACATCGCTGCAGGTCCCAGCGAACACCGTAGTGACCATGACGATCCTCCAGTACGACACCCCGACGACCTTGCACAACAAGTTCTTCGACACGGTCCGCGGCACTGTGGGCGGGACAATGTCGTTGAACGGCAGACCGATCACGAGTGTGCCTGCGTCCGATGTAGCCCACACCTTCACGCTTCAGTCGTTGCCCACCAAGGCGGCAGGTAAGTACAAATACCTCTTCGTGAGCGTTCCCTTGGTTGGCGTGCCCAACAGCACCCCCAACACTGTGACGATCGCAGGCCACCTCTATCCAAAGCCGAACGTGATCCGCTTCCGCTTCCGCACCGGCCCAGCAGGGACATATGTCTGGCACTGCTACGACCCGTGCGGTACGGGACTAGAGGGCTACCAGAAAGGCTTCGGAGGACCGATGGCAACCACCGGCTACATGTCGGGAACCTTGACGGTTGTCGGATGAGCCTAATGACCACGGTGGCCGGTGCTAGCACGGAGCCGGAGACAGCGCAGTCAACAGCTACTAGGCAGGTGGCAGGTGGTGCGATGCAGCGAGACGTCGATAGCCGGGAAGTAAGCGGGCTCTGGAACTGCCTAGGCAGGCTTTCAGCACATCCATGGGGAGAGGAGATATGGTGATGACCCAACAGGGCGGATCGACTGGGTCCGATATTCCAACCAGGACTGCGTCAGAGCCGGAGAACCACGATCTGCGAGAGGTTCTCCTATGGTGGGCAGGGTTGTCGATCATAGCCATAGCAGTCTGGGTGGTAGTGAGTTCGCTGCTGCTGCCCAAGGCGGCCACAGCTGATGACGTGTTCGCAAATGTGACCGTGGTGGTATTCACGGCCCTGGCCATACCGGTCGCGCTGTTCGTGTGGGTGTTCGTCGGATACAGCCTCGTGCGCCACAGAGCGAGAGTCACGGCGACCGCTGGCCGCCCGCCGACTGAGGCAGCACCGGCAATCGTGGCTACATCGGGCCAGACGATTGCCTGGCTTGCTATCACGGGCGGGCTGTGCCTCTTCCTTGTGGTATGGGGCCTGTTCGGCATCTATCGCGGGGCACAGGTGCCTACGAAGCACCCGATGATCGTGGATGCCACCGGGCAACAGTGGCTCTGGACCTTTCGCTACCCTCACCCTGCCCCGAACGCCCAACCTGTGACAAGCCAAGAGCTTGTCCTTCCTGTCAACCACCCAGTCCAATTCGACGTCACATCACTCGACGTGCTCCACGGCTTTGAAATCCGCGCCTTCGGGATCACCCTCGACGCCAACCCCGGCTCGATAATTCCGACCGAAGTTGTCACCCCACGCAAGATCGGTGACTTCACGGTGCGATGCGTTGAGCTGTGCGGCCTTTACCATTCATATATGTGGGCGCCGGTGAAGGTGGTCTCGGAGAGCTCATACATAGCATGGCTGCACGCTGCATCTCACGGATCGGCACAAGGAGGATCCTCGACATGACCACGACCATGACCCCCACTCAGCGTTCACAGAGCGCCGCCCCGTCTCGAAGGGCACGCCTGGTGCCCAGCATAGTGTCGGGCTTAGTGCTAGGTCTGGTCGGCGGACTACTCGTCGCCCTCATCGTTGCGCAGTTTGCTCATGGGTCGAGAGGGATCAATCAGATCGTTGTGGCAGGCTACCTCGGGTGGGCAGTGTTCTTCTTCATCGGGATCGGAGCGTTAAACTACCCGATGCGATGGGCGTTCGGTCGTACACAGCCGACCCACAACGAGGAGCTCGAGCTGGCAGGCCGGGGCCAGGGTCCGTGGCGCTACTTCCGCTTCTGCACAGACCATAAGGTGGTAGGCATCCAGTACCTGATCACCGTGTTCGTCCTATTCATCGTGGGGGGTGCCGCTGCTTTCCTGATCCGCCTGGAGCAGTCGACCCCTGGGGCCAAGTTCGTCACGCCAGGCACGTACAACACGATCGTAGGCGTGCACGGACTTCTCATGATAGCAGCCACGATCATCATGATCACAGGCCCGTTCGGGAACTTCATCCTGCCCATTGCCATCGGGGCCAAGGACATGGCCTTTCCGAGGCTGAACGCGTTGAGTTACTGGCTGCTGTTCGCTGCTGTCCCGGTGTTCCTGTCGGTCTTCGCCCTGGGGGGGTTCCCGACCGGCTGGACAGGGTACGCTCCTCTGGCGGACCAGGCCAATGCCGGTATGGATGCCTACGCCTTTACGATCATTCTTTTCGGGTTGTCAGTCGGGGTATCGGCCATGAACATCGTCGTGACCGTGATCACCCTGCGGGCGCCGGGAATGCGGTGGAACAGGCTGCCGGTGTACGTGTGGGGTTGGGCGCTCTCGGTCCTCTTGGGTGCCATCGCGTTCCCGTCGTTCATGCTGGCCGAGCTCCTCGTTCTGTCGGACCGTGTCTTTGGAACAGCCTTTTTCATCTCGGCCCTAGGTGGAAGCCAGTGGCTTTACGAGCAGCTCTTCTGGTTCATGGGCCATCCAGAGGTGTACGTGATCGCCCTGCCGTCCATGGCAGTGGTCGCCGAAGTGGTTTCAGTGTTCAGCCGAAAACCGATCTTCTCCTACAAGGCCGTCGTCGGGGGTTTCGTGGGTGTGGCTGCGATCGCCATGATCGTCTGGGCGCACCACCTCTTCTGGAGCGGGGCCAACACTCCCCTGGACGGGCCATTCATGCTCAGCACCGAGCTCATCTCGATCCCGACTGGGTTGATCTTCCTCGCTATCGTAGGCACCTTCTGGCGGGGCCGGATCTGGCGGAGCGTCCCGCTGCTCTTCGCGTTGGGGTTCGTGTTCAACTTCATCATCGGCGGTGTCACCGGGCTCTACCTGGCGGACGTCCCGACCGATGGTGTCTTCCACGGCGGCATGTTTGTGGTCGCTCACTTCCACTTCACCTTGGTGGGTGGGATGGTATTCGGCTTCTTTGCGGCCGTCTACTACTGGTTCCCGAAACTGTTCGGACGGCGCCTCAACGACAGATTGGGACGAGCGCACTTCTGGCTGTTTGAGATCGGCTTCTTGGGGACGTTCTTGCCGCTGTTCTATGCGGGAGAGCATGGCGAGGCGCGCTGGCAAGCCAACATCCCTGTCCAGTTCGCCACCCCGAACCTGGTTTCCAGCCTGTTTGCCTGCCTGCTGGTCGCAGCCGTGTCGATCTTTGCCTACAACGTGATCTCCGCGTGGCGTTCAGGGCCAAAGGCCGACACCGACGAGTGGGGAGCCAAGTCTCTCGAGTGGACAGTTCCGACGCCGGTGCCCCTGGAGAACTTCGAGCGGACACCTGTGGTAACTGGCTCCTCCTACGACTATGGCAACGGTGTCGGCGCCCAGCCGGGCAGGAGCGGCAGCGCGTACCCGAGGGAAGCTACTGCCGGAGGGGCAACGCTCCCATCTCCGGAGCCCTAGGCACACGTAGCTGATGCGAAGGTCAACGATACACCCACACTGGAGGTTACTGGTCAGATGAGCGCCACTCATGGGGAAGGTTACAGCACCACCGTTGTCCCGCACTTCAAGGACAGCGAGGCAGATGAGGTCGCCTTTTTTGAGAAGAGGGCGAAGGTGGGAGTTCTGCTACTTATCATGAGCGATGGGCTCATGGTGATAGCTGCGTACCTCGGCTTCCTCTACCTCTATGCGCTCAACACCAGCCATGCCTTCCGGCCGGCCAGCGAGCAGGCACCGGCCATCGCGGGGGGTCTGATCGTTACTCTAGCGGTGGTGCTCGGGGCGGTAGTCTTCCGCAGCCAGATCGTGCCGAGCGCGCGTTCGGGAAGCGACGCGGGCGTGCGCAGCGGACTCGTGCTGGCGCTTGCCTTGGCGTGTGTAGCGTTCGCGGTGCAGGTATGGTCAGTGGCAACCGGCTTCTCCTTCCCGGCTCCTGTCCACGGATATGCCAGCATGATAATGCTGCTCGGAGCGATTGGCCTCTTCCACACGTTCTTGACGCTGGTGATCAGCTTATTCCTATTCGGGCGGGCCAGACGAGGGCTGCTCACCGGCCTCACGTACCCACTTGAGACTGCTGGTTACTGGTGGTACTACATAGCCGGTTTGTTCGTGGTGTCTCTGCTTCTCACGGCCCTCCTCTGATGTGCCTGACCTACTGGCATGTGCGCGTGCCTGCCGATGCTGCGCGCCATTGCGACATGAGTTCCAAGTGCAAGGCAACATGGTCTTGTTTCCGTGAATTGGCCAGTTTCGGGCAGATTCACGGCAGCCTGATGGGGGAAGAGCGGGTGCGTTGATGGGTCCGGTCCCGCCCCTGTGGGGCATCTGGTTGGAGCCAAAGGCATGGGGGGAGGCCTTCTGGCCTGTCGCCGCCGCGCTGGTGATCGTGGTTGGAGTGGCCTACGCACGTGGTGTCGCTAGACAGCATCGCGCCATTGCCACTGGCGTGGAGCATCATGTCGGTGGAGCCGGGAGATCCGGGGCCGCAGGGGAGGGTGTTGCCTGGAGCGGCGGCGACCGGCCTGGCGTCGTGGACCCCAGGGTCGTGGAGCCAAGCGTCGTGGCCACGCCAGGTCGCCAGGTGCTCTTCTACCTGGGTCTCGCAATCATAGCTTTCGCGATCCTATCGCCGCTCGATGTGCTCTCCCAGTGGCTCTTCAGCGCACATATGATCCAACATCTCCTACTGCTGGTGGTCGCACCACCGCTGCTGGTCGCGTCTGCTCCGCTCGATCCACTGTGGCGAGCAGTGCCGGCAGCGCTGCATCGCAGGCTGGCGGATGGTGTATCGTGGCTGTTCAAGCTCGCTCCACTGCGTCGAGCCGGCGCTCTGGTGATGTCGCCTTGGGGTGCGTTTACCGTGCTCGCAGGGACTATGTGGTTCTGGCATGTGCCTGGTCCCTACGACCTCACCTTGTCGAACCTGTACGTGCACGCGCTCGAGCACACTATGTTCCTCGGAGCTGGACTCCTGTGGTGGTCGAGGATCATAAGCTGCCCACCGCTGAGAGCCCCGTTGTCAGCCTCGCAGGCATCTATGCCGACCACGATGGCCTTTATGTTCGCTACGATCGGCCAGAACGTCCTGCTCGCCATGGTGATTGGTTTTGCCGCTCACCCGCTGTACGCTCCGTACGCCGCTCTGGCGCATCGGCCCGGCGGGATCTCCGCGTTGGCGGACCAGCAGCTTGGGGCCTCGTTCATGTGGACTATCGGGGACCTGCCCTTCAGCATCGCCCTTGCCCGGCTGGTGTTCCTGTGGATGAGCGGCCTCGAAGCAGAAGATGTGGCGGGTGCCGACCAGGTACCTGGAGCTGTGCCGGTGACGGCGCCGAAGGTCCTGCAGGGGGCCAAGCCTAGAGTGAGGCCGTAATGACGCACACTCCACGGGCCCTTCGCCGCCTGTCGATAGCGACGGTAGTCGTCACCTACCTCCTGGTGGTGCTAGGGGATACAGTGCGCGTCACGCAGTCGGGGATGGGCTGTCGCAGCTGGCCGCTGTGCAACGGGAACCTTGGGCTGGTGGGCAATTACCATGCCATGCTCGAGCAGTCGCATCGCTACCTGGCAGCGGTGGTCACGGTGTTTGTGGTCGTCACGTTCCTTGTGGCCCGGCGCCAGGCCCGCCACGATCGCACTGTCCGAGCAGCGACCGTTGCCTCCCTCGTCATGATCGCCATCCAGGTCCCGTTGGGAGCGATCACAGTGTTCGCCCACAATGCAGGGTGGACCGTGGCGATGCACTTGGCAGGTGCATGGCTTGTAGTGGCGGCCGTGACCACCACGATGGTGGCCGTCATGAAAAGCACCCGCTCGAGATCGCTGCCGGCGGGTCGTGGTGTGGCTCAGGCTTTGGCCAGGCCAGTGGGCGTCTCGATTGTGGTCGTGTTCATGGTGGCGGTGGCCGGCATGCTCGTGCTCCATGACGGCGCCACTCTATCGTGCCCATCATGGCCCCTGTGCGCTGGCTCCATCGGATCGCTTGGTGTGATGCTACAGTACATCCATCGTTCCATCGCACTGCTTGCAGGAGCAGCACTGGTGTGGTTGACAGTATGCACGTGGCGGCTGGCAGGAGCCACTGCGCTCCAGCGCAACCTTTCGGTGGTGACTCTTGGCCTGCTCATGGTCACAGCAGCATTCGGGGCCATCGTGGCCACCACGGGGGCACCCGAGTACGCCCAGGATATTCATCTAGCCCTTGCCAGCGGCCTCTGGTTGAGCCTTGTGGCGCTGGCAAGCGACGTCATGCTACCGCAGAGGGCAGGTGTGCCGGGCGACGGCGGGCAAACTGGAACCAGCGGGCTCGGTCGCGAGCCTGGCGCTGAGATTGGGATTGACGGCGTAGCCAGCAAGGTTCGTCGAACAGCGGAAACCGCCCAGTAACCATAGAATCATGCGACTGGGTGTGCATCACGGTACGCAGGCTGCGGGCAAGAAGACACTGTCCCTACCCAGCTCTGGCGGGCAGGGCATCCGGCAGAGGCGAGCCGCAACCGCGTGGGGGCTAGCTGGCCTTGTGTTGATCTCAGCTGCCGGAGTGATGCTTGCCAGGGTCATCGATGCCCATAGCCAGCCATCTTCAGTGGCTGGCGCGTTCAACTTTAACATCGATCCAGGCACACCGCTTGAAGGCCGGCCGGCCCCTAACTTCACCCTTTCCAACCAATTCGGCCAGCCAGTGTCGCTCAGCCAGTTCCGGGGGAAAGTGGTCATCCTCGCTTTTGTCGACTCTGAGTGCACCTCCATCTGCCCGCTCACTACAACGAGCATGCTCGAGGCCGTTCGGATGCTGGGCTCGCAAGCCCAGCACGTACAGCTTATCGGGATAAATGCAAATCCGATCGCGACTAGTGTGGCAGATGTAAGAGCGTACTCCGCCGCACATGGCATGACCGACCGGTGGGAGTTCCTCACTGGCACAAAAGTCCAGCTCTCCACGGTATGGCACGATTACAATGTGTACGTTGCAGCGATACATGGTAACATAGACCACGAGCCTGCCGTGTATGTGATCGGCCCCAATGGCGGTGAGCGGACGCTGCTCCTGACACAGATGGCCTACGCGAGCGTTACCCAGCAGGCACAACTGTTGGCCGACTCCGCAGCCGCGCTGCTCCCAGGCCATCCGCGGGTGGCTAAGCTGGTCTCCTTGGGAGCCATTGCTGGAACGCGACCCTCCACCGAGCTCTCCCTGGCAGCTGTGGGCGGAAAGATCGGTCCGAGGCCAGTGCGGATCGGCCCTGGACATCCGCACCTCTACGTGTTCTTCGCGACATGGCTGGAAGAGACCTCGAACGTGGCCGCCCAGCTCGAAGGCCTGAACGGCTACGTCACCATGGCCCACCAGAACGGCTGGCCATCCCTGGTTCTCGTCGATGAGGCCGTCACCGAGCCATCCACTGATGCCCTTGCAGGCCTCCTGCGCGACCTTGGTTCACACCTCGATTACCCCGTGGTAGTGGACACAAGCGGTCGTCTGGCCGACGGCTACGGAGTTGAGAACCTGCCGTGCACGGTCCTCACCTCGGCCTCCGGGGAGATCCTGCTCACCAATCAGAACTACGCCGGCTGGCCCTCCACTGCCGGTCTTGAGGCCGCGGTCGGTCGAGCGGAGGCTGCCGCTCGTCGGAGCAAGTGATTCCTCGTGCCAGAGAGGTGTAGGAGCACAACCATCCACAAGGATTACTTGCGGTTCCACCAAATAGGAAGATGCATGCAATACAGAGCATGCCTTTCCCTGCGCCAGAAGCGAGAAACATTTACTTTAACACGCCATCCATTTTAGGCAAGCCACGACTTCACACTGGTAAAAGTCCCCCTGCCAAAGTCCCAGTTCCTTTTGAAGCTGGTGTCAGCCTCTGCTAGCCACACCTTCTCATAGTCGACATGACACAGATTAATAGCTCTTTTACCGCATTGTCATCACATTATCGAAGCGTCTGGATCTCAACCGTGCCATTTCCACCCATCTCAATTTCTGCCCTGCTTGGCCTAGGCAGGTCTAAGGACTGAAATCGCTATGAAGCTAAGTAGCTATATCGCATTGACCAAGCCGCGAATCGTTGAGCTGTTACTCGTGACGACCATACCAGCGATGTTCGTGGCGAGCGATGGTGTGCCATCGGTGGGCCTCATGGTTGCCACGCTCGCAGGTGGTAGCCTCGCTGCCGGTGGGGCCAACGCGATGAACATGGTGATAGACCGCGACATAGACCGGCGCATGGAGCGGACGCGGGCTCGCCCCCTTGTCACCGGAGCTGTGAAGCCACGATCGGCACTTCAGTTCGCGCTGGTGCTCGAGGCAGTGGCTTTTGTGGAGCTCTGGTGGATGGTCAATCTGCTCTCTGCTGTGCTCGCGGTCCTGGCAACGCTGTTCTACATCCTTGTCTACACGATGTGGTTAAAGAGAAGGTCCGCACAGAACATCGTTATCGGTGGGGCCGCGGGGGCAGTCCCGGTGCTCGTTGGGTGGGCCGCAGTGACCGACCGGCTGTCATGGGCAGCGATCGTTCTGTTCGCGATCATTTGTCTGTGGACTCCTCCGCACTTTTGGTCGCTGGCAATTCGCTACCGCGAGGATTACGCTTTAGCCCGGGTTCCGATGCTGCCTGCGGTCGCGTCGTTCGAGCGCACGGTTATCCAGGTCTTCGCGTACACGCTTGCGCTGTGGATCGTGTCCATTCTATTTGCCGTAGTTGGGCACCTGGGAGTTCTATACATGATAGCAGCCGCAGTGCTTGGGGCGCTGTTTGTCTTGTACGTTATCCGTCTGTGGAGACAGCGATCGGCCAGAGCTGCGATGAAGCTCTTTCATTACTCCATCACCTACATAACGCTGCTGTTCGGGGCGATAGCCGCTGACGTGGTCCTCAGACACCCATGAGCGATGGCAGTCGCGCGTTTTGCCAAATGACAGCCGTATCTCGCGATGGACTGGCCGTCGGTGCTAGCCGAGACAAGCCGGTCGCTGGTGGCGCTGTAGTCCTCTCAAATACAGCCACTGTGCTCCAGGGGCACCCGGAGATGTCATTGCTTGTCAGCGGAGCGGCGTGGTTAGGAAGCTCGGACATGCAGGTGCCAAGGCTGCTCCTGCCGTGGAGGTGTGCGGGTGATAGTGTCTTTTCTCGGTGGGCGGCTTGGCCATAGAGGCTCTGCCATGTCATCCTGGAAGACAGGGGTCGGCAGTTGAGGGTCCGACGCTCCCCTCGAGCCGCCCGCTGTCGGTTCCACCGTCTTTCCACGTTATGGCAAAGCCGACTGGGGCTATTTGCAACCTTGACTGTCGCTACTGCTTCTACCTTGGCAAGAAGGACCTGTACCCCGGTGACAGCTTTCGTATGTCAGAGGACCTGCTTGGTAACTACCTGCGCCAGGTGCTTGAGTCCCAATCTGGTCCCGTGGTGACCCTTGCCTGGCAGGGTGGCGAACCGACCCTTGCCGGTCTTGCCTTTTTTCGCCGGGCTGTGGTGTTGGCCGAGAGCTTTGCGCGCAGGGGTCAGCGCATCGAGCACAGCTTTCAGACGAATGGAACCCTGCTATCCCCGCAGTGGGCAGAGTTCTTCGCTGAGCACGACTTCCTCGTCGGCGTCAGCCTTGACGGGCCCCGTGCTCAACATGACGCTTACCGAGTAGATAAACGGGGCAGGCCGAGTTTCGACAGGGTAATGCGCGGCCTAGGCCATCTTCGTGATCACCGCGTTCGCTACAACCTCCTCTGCACCGTGCACAGAGCTAATGAGGGGTACCCCCTGGAGGTCTATCGATTTTTTCGAGACGACTGCGGAGCGCAGTTCATCCAGTTCATCCCAATCGTTGAACGCTGTAGCGACAATGGCGATAATCCTCAAGGTGAAGTCACCAGCCGTTCGGTAACGCCTGAGGGATGGGGTCGTTTTCTCGTCGCAGTGTTCGAAGAGTGGCTTGTGAACGACATAGGAACCGTGTTTGTGCAGACCTTCGATGCAGCGCTAGCTGCATGGCTTAAGCTACCAGCCACCTTGTGTGTATTCGCCGAAACTTGTGGCAACGCGGTGGCGCTCGAGCACAACGGCGACCTCTACTCGTGTGATCACTTCGTGGACCCTCAACATCTCCTCGGTAATATATCTGAGACCCATATTATTGAGCTCATGGCCTCCCCTAAGCAACGACGCTTCGGGGAGGCCAAGCGGGACAGTCTCCCCCGGTGCTGCCTTGAGTGCGATGTCCGTTTTGCCTGCAACGGTGAGTGCCCCAAGAATCGCTTGATTGCTGCCCCTGGCGGGGAGGAGAACCTAAATTACCTGTGTGCTGGATACAAGATCTTCTTCCATCACATAGACGGTTCGATGCGCCTTATGGCCAACCTGGTTCGTGCGCAGCGCCCAGCCTCTGACATCTTGTCCATTTTCGCCAAGACCCCGCGCAACGAGCCGTGTCCATGTGGCAGCGGCAGGAAGGCCAAGCGATGCCACGGCTCATGAGATCATCTCAGAACCCTGCGTCGAGCCGGCTACCGGCATCTTAGATGTCGTGCGTGCAAGATCCATAGACTCTTCAGGTGATCCATCGTGATGGAGGCTTGCTGGACCGCATGGGGCGCCGACGGGGATCGACGCTTCGATGACGGTTCCCTCCCCAGGCGTCGAGCGCACTTCCAGCCATCCGCCTAGCAGGTGTGCTCGCTCCCTCATGCCCAGCAGGCCAAAGTGGCCCGGAGCGAGGTCGTCGAGGCTCTTTGGGGAAAAACCCTGCCCGTCGTCGGTCACGGTGATCCCCACCTCAGACGGTTCAAAGCGCAGGCTGACGACAAGCTCGTGGGCTCGGGCATGGCGGAAAGTGTTTCGCACCGCCTCTTGGACGATGCGAAAGATCCCGAGCTCAACTTCGGGGGCGAGCCGAGCCTTGTCTCCGCTGACCTTAAGCTCGCTGATCAGTCCTGCACCTTCTTCGAGATCGGCAAGCAGGCTCGAGAGCGCGGCGGCAATCCCGAGCTGGTCGATGGCGGGTGGCCGCAGGTCCCGGGCCAAGGATCGCAAGCGGCGAGCCGCGTCCAGCGCTTGCTCGCGAGCCTCGACCAGGGCATGGGTTACAGCGGGGGGAACACCCTTGGCGCCGCCCAAGCTCTCCAGCCGGCGGGCCAGGTGCAAGAACAGCTGGAGGGGCTCATCGTGCAGCTCCCGGGCCAGGCGCCGACGCTGGTCTTCTTCGGCTTGAACGACGAGGGCGGCGTAGTGGGTGGCCCGGCGGCCTTCGGCTCTCTCCTCGGTGACGTCTTCCAGAACGACCTGGGAGGAAGCGCCGTCGATGCTTGCAGGCAGAAGAGCGCGTGCCACCCTGTAGTCTCGACCGTCTGCCAGGCAGACCACGTTGCCTGCTTGCTCGCCGGGAGCGGGCTTGCTGCCGAGGATGTCGTTGGTGCTATGGCCTACCAGGTCTTTGCCGAGCAACGACTGAGCTGCGGGATTGGCATCTCGGATGACATCTTTGTCGTCAAGTACCAGAATGGGAGACGCGTTGGTGTCGAAGAGCTGGCGGTAGCGAGCTTCGACGGCGAGACGACCGGTGGTGGCGCGCTCCGCCCGAGTGCGGGCCAGGCGCTCGGCCTCGATGCGCTGGCCGATCACGAACGCGACTATGTCGACCAATGCAAGATTGATCAGATCGCCCCCAGGATGTCCCTGGTCGTGAGGCAGGAGCAAGTCGGGTAGCCATAGGAAGGTTGCCCAGAGGCCCGTTGCTGCTGAGCCGGACAGTCCGTAACGAAGGGCAGCGTAGCCCACGGGGACAATCAGCAACGCGACGGGGATGCCGGAGGGGAACGCACCGGTCTCCACCGACGAGTGGAGATCGACGAACAGATGGACGGTAGCGATTAGGACCACGAGGGCCTGGACGACCCAGAAGCGGCCCTCACGGATGGGGGGGTGCGCTGCCCGCTTCAGCACCTCTACGAGCTCAACGCGATCTGGCGGAGCCTCCATGGTCCTCTCCTGTGGCTATGTGATGGCTAATAGCATAGAGGACTGCCTCAGTGCGCGAGCTTACGCCCAGTTTGGCCAAAATACTCGATACGTGGCCCTCAACGGTGCGCAGGCCCAGGGACAGCTCGGTGGCGATATGCTTGTTGGAAAGCCCCTTTGCAAGCAGAGCGAGCACGTCTGCCTCCCGGGGAGTTAGCGCCCCGGGAGCAGGTGGGCCGCCACGCCATCGCCTGGAGAGGTAGCCCGACACGGCTCGATCCAGCACGAACACGCCGTCGGCCACGGCGCGCACCGCGTCGAGGAGTTCCTTGGCAGTCGCGGTTTTCAGCAGATAGCCGTTGACGCCGATCTCCAGTGCCTCGGTCACATAAGCATAGTCGTCGTAGGCGCTCACGACCAGCACCCTCACCTGAGGACAGCGAGCAGCGGTCACCCGGGCTAGGTCGAGGCCGCTCCTACCTGGGAGGTTGATGTCGACCAATGCCACGTCAGGAAGGAGGCGCTCGATAAGGACCAGGCCTTCCTCTGCGCTGCCGGTCTGGCCCACCACCTCTATATAGGGCTCCTGGTCGAGGAGTTGGAGCGTACCTTCACGCACCAGCGCGTGGTCATCCACAAGCACCACTCGGACCGGGGCAGCGCTCCCGGGCGGGGAAACCGCCCCGGATGCAGCCGTGCCTGCATCCGGGGCTGCCCATGCACTGGGATCGGGGAGATCTGCCATCTATCCCAGTCTGCAGCGCGTCGCGTCCCACCGCCACCGTGTTGCCTGGGGAACTTCCCCCGTAGTTTCACGGTGGCACCCGTGGAACCAGGGGTGGCAGGGAGGGTGGTACCGGCGTTCCGCTTACTGGGCGGGAGGCAGAAGATAGAAGCCGTGATTGAACTGCTGAAAATCCTGTTGGCCGTAGTACTGGCAATCTCCCTGGCTACCATAGTCGTCTACGCGCTTGGCTTTTTTGCCATTGTGGCCTGGACGGTGCCAAGAGGCTCTCGACGAGACCCGTTTGACGAAGAGCTCGAGAGGTTCCTTGCTGAGCTGTGGGATCTCGAGCATGATCGCCTTTCTGCTGGCCTCTGCTCGCCACTGAAGAAAGGGCTGGAGGCGGGGACCGGTCCCAGGCAGCGCTCCCACGGGCGAGCCAGGAGGGCTTCGTGAGCGCGCCTGGCAGAACGCCCGTGCCGAACCGTGC
>JAMCQF010000001.1 GCA_023379605.1 Actinomycetota bacterium | reverse complement strand
GTAGAGGAAGTTGGGCACATCCACCCGGCAACCCGGATAGGCGTTCTCGAGCCAGGTTCCACCCACTTCGGGGTTCTTGTCGAAAATGAGGTAATCAATGCCTGCTTGGTCCAGCCGGTGGGCGGCAGCCAACCCCGACATCCCGGCGCCTATGATCCCAACCCGAAAGTTCTGGTAGCTAGGGTACTCCTCGATCTTCCAGCCAGGAGCACGCATGTCCTCTTCATCAACCGCCAGCTCTTCCATGAACAGCGGAAGATACTCCTCCATGGCCTCGCCACCGACTAGAAACTCGAGCATCTTCTGCAAGCTTGCAGGATCTGGCGGCGAGGCCTTCTGGCTGCCAGAGGCAAGAAAACGCTGAAGGGCATCAAAGGCCAGCTGGCGAGCCGTCTCCAGCTTGTCCCCGCTTATGCCGCCGTTGGGGTCCATGAACTGTGAGGGATCGGGCCGAAGCTCATCGGGTAGCAGCCTTAGATCCCCGGTTAGGTAGGCAAGCGCAGGAAGCAGAGCGGGGATCTCGGCATGGTCGAGCGCAGCTCGTATCGTCTGTGCATCATATGAGCTGGCCATAAGCCCTCCTTGCCTTTCAGTCCAACCCTCGGCTAGCTCGCCTTGGCTGCCGGTGGCTGAAAGCGGCTCACAACAGCCTTTCACGTTCCAAACCAGAGGTGATAACACTTGATTGCATATTCTAGACTGATTTATCAATCAGCCAATACGCGTGCGCTGGCGGCGGTGCTAACCTTGGAGTTTCCCAGCCATGCCCCGCCGCTCACCTTGCACAACCGGCGGGCTTCAACCCACTTGGAGGTCTGAGAGGCCATGCGAATGGCAACCATCGCGAAGTGCCAGCTAGCTGGTACTTTAACCCACTTGGAGGTCTGAGAAGCGATGCGGATCCTATACTGCGACGTCGACACGCTGCGGGCTGACCATACAGGACCTCATGGATATTCCCGGGCCATAACCCCCAACCTGGACCATCTAGCAGCTGGGGGGGTGGTCATGGACTCCTGTTACTGCTCGGACTCGCCGTGTGCTCCCTCGCGTGCTGGTTTTACTAGCGGCCAGTTCGGCATCACCACAGGAGCCATCGGGAACTTCGGGCCTGCTGCAGACATAGCCATGTTCTCCCGCACGATCCATGGACCATTCTTTGGCAACCATTTATATCGTAACAATATATATACTGCATCGATATCGTCATTCCCCGAGCGGCATTACGCCTACTGGTTCGTCGCAAACTTCCGGGAATGGATCAAACCGACTCTTTCCGGCGGTGATGACGAGGACGCAGCCCAGGTGACACAGGTGGCCCTCGATTGGCTTCGCCGGAATGGGCGGCGGGACGACTGGCTATTGCATGTACACTACTGGGACCCACACATTCCCTATGTCGAGTCCCAAGGCTGGTTCGACAAGGCAGCTGCCAGCGGACCTGCTCCTGCCTGGCCCGATGGAGACACGATAGCTTCCCATGCCGAGCTCTACGGCCCTCACAGTCCCCTGGATCTATTCGAAGGCGATGGCAGCTGGTCGTTACCACCCCCCAAGTCTCCAAATCCTGCCACTATGCCCGACTATATCGCTACACGGGCTGACTTCGAGCGCTTCGTTACCGGCTACGACGGTGCGATCATGTACTGGGACCATCACCTTGGCATCCTGCTCTCCGAGCTCGCCGATCTCGGGCTGCTCGATGATACCGCAGTGGTAGTCACCTCTGATCACGGAGAGTGTCTCGGGGAGAACGGCTGCTACGGGGACCACCCTATGGCCAATGAACCATCGCATCACGTACCAATGGTGATCCGCTGGCCTGGGCTGACAGAAAACCTGGCAGATACCCAGCGCCGCTCAAGTGGGCTCATCTACCATCTTGACATATGCCCAACGATCTGCGAACTGCTGGGGATTTCCACTCCTGCTGGCTGGGATGGCAGATCCTTTGCGGCTGCGGTAAGAGGCGATGAGTTTGCCGGACGGGACCAGCTTGTCTTAAGCCATGGCGCCTATACCTACCAGCGCTCCATTAGGACGCGCGATCACCTCTACATTCGCACTCTCCATCCCGGATGCTGGCCGCTGGACCAGGACCAGCTTTACCGGATCGCCGAGGACCCCTATATGACCCATGACCTTGCCCGTGTAGATACCTCCACGGTCTCGGTGCTCAAAGACCGGCTTAACGCCTGGAGGATCCAGCACTCGACGCTTGCCGGCGAGGCCTCCGACCCCATGGAGGCCCACCGTTATGAGGGGCCCGCAGATGCCTTCGACGTAAAGCGCTACCTGAAAAGGCTGGAAGGCACGGGGCGAGCCAGGCTGGCAACTGATCTAGAGCGGCGCCTCTCTAAAGAGTGGGTACTGCGTGCAAAATGGGAGTAGTCGGTATGATATTCATTCGGTCCGCCTCATGAAGCCATCTATGCCCAGTACATAAGCTCAGCAGGAGTGCCGAGGCGCTCTAGAGAACCAGGACGGCTTGAGGTCGGCTGTAGCCTCATACTCAAGTGCCCTCCTGGGCACTCAGGTGGAGAGAGCTGTCTCCATACGTTCAAGCCCCCTCACCAGGGCCTCGCGCTCTGCCTCGTCGAGAACCGAGTACGGGGGCCTCACAAGCCTGTCTGTCATGGCGTCTGCCTCTGATAGCTTCCTGCGATCCTCCTCTGTCGGGGTAGGAGTGTCATCCGCCGACCAGCCGAACAGCCCCAGATCACCTGGGCGTCGCAGATAGTGAGCCGTCCTTGGCTCCAGGCCCGTAGCCACCACGGCGAGCAGGTGAGCACTCCCGCGCAGCTCGCGCAGGACAGCTACGAGCTGCATGGCCCGTGCGGGAAGATCATCTGCCAGAGGCTCTGCCGATATGCCCGCATACAGAGCAAGGCCTGCAGGATCCGCGGCGTCATTGACTTTCTCTGCCGCCTGGCAGAGCTCATTCAATCCTGGCAGGCTGGCCAGTCGCGCCCTGCCAAAGTCTCTACAGCACTCCAGGTAGGCTCGCCCAGCGTCCCGTGGAGAAACTACCTCCTTGGCCGAGCTCCACATCCTCGCCAAAAGAGACGGCTCGAAATAGCCAAACGCGCTTGCAACCACGCGCGGCTCAACGTCTCCCAACACACCTCCTCGCCCAAGAAAGTAGAAGCGAAAGCCATCCAGACCAAGCTGCTTGCCCTTTTCAAGGGTCTCTGGCGCGAAATAGAACGCGCTGCCCATAGATCTGATCTTTGGGCACGCAACAGCTATGAGCTCATCAGGTGTCATGGCCCTACGTTAGCCTGTCTTGGGTCAGCCCATTGAGGCCATCAGGCAGCAAGCATTCCCCAGCTTTTATGGGAAAGCCGCGCCTTGCCCGCTTCGGCTCCCCAAAGAGAACCATGAGCATGGGCAACCATGCGCTGGGCAAGCTTGGCTCAGCTGATAACTGCCTGTGTGCCACATATCCTACAAGGTGACATCGAGCCGATCTCGTTCGGGCTCAATACCCTCACGCCATCGGGATGATGCACGACCACTGGGCAATCGGCATAGTGGTACATCGTACCGGAGGCCGTGGCCACCAGACCCTTTATTGCGGCTATCCCACTTAGTCCTGTCGAGGAAGGTCCAGGGTTCGAGATATGCGCGCTCGCAGGGGCCGCCGTGGTCGCGCTTCCATCTGCAGATGAGCCCTGGTGCACTGGGCTAGGCGCCGGGGTTATGACGCTGCTCATGGGAGAAGTCCCGTTCAGGGCGCTACCGCGCACAACCGAGCTCTCCAGCACTGCTCGGGTGAGCTGCTCCAGTGCCTTCATCTGCTCCTCGTGCTGGAGGTCTGCCTGATCGTAGATCCGGTACAGCCACTGTGCCCAAAAGAAGAACCCCCCTATGACCATCACGCCAAGCCCGATGAACGAGCCGCTAGTCAGATAGGGGATCTGCTGCTGGACATATGGGGTGTGCGCTGCTCCATACCAAGCGAAGAGGATGATAATGAGCCCAAGGGGGATGCAGACCGCACCCACACCAGCCTGCCAGGTACGACGAATGTCGAACTTTCCCTGGCTTTGAGCCGCGGCCGGCTCCTCTGGTTCGGGTGGGGGCGGTGCCGGAGACACCTGTGATACGTCGGAGGCAGAGTCCCCGCCATAACTGGCCCTGCCCTTATCGCTGTGTGCGACCATCTCCGTAGGCGCTGTCCCTGAGGAGCCTTGGCTGGGACCCAACTGCACTGTCATCTCATCGCTCATCGATGCCTACCCACCAGCAGCTGCCACCGGCTGTAGAACAGGAAAGGCCCAGATAGAACGATCGAAGCCAGTATGCCGGTCACCACCCAACCTATGGGCACCGGGAAACCCCTTCCAGGCAACTTGCTCGTAACAAGGGACTCCTGTCGGGGAGCCATGCCTGATAGCTGACTTGACCCTGCTCCCATTGGGCTCGATGAAGGATACGAGCCAGCTCCTGACCCCATTGAGTAAGAGCCAGAGGGTGAGCTGTAACCAAAGGACTGACTGGCCGGAGAGCTCCCATTGTATGATCCTGTGGAACTACCAAGGCTCGCTGGAGCGCTCGAGCTGTTCGAGCCGGAGAAGGTTCCAACCGCAGCAGCGCTCATGGTCACTGAGGCATCGCCTAACACGACTGTTGTTACCGTGGGGACATCAGTGGGAAGCCCCTCATTGCCAACTTGTGGGATGTCAATTGACGATGCCGGCCCGAGGTAGGGAAGCACAACGGTCCGCTTGATGGTTATCTCTATACCTCCTGAACTGACAGTGGTGGCCCCGGTGGTCGGGTCCTGGCTGGTGCTGGCGCTAAGAAGCTTGACTGTGATCTGGTCCTGGGAAAGGGTCTGGCTCAGCAGAGATGATAGTGCGGCAGGGGTGGGCACCTGTGAAGGGATGAGCGACTTGCCTGAGATCTGGATCCCCTGGCCGTTTAAGTACGCAGCGTGCCCATCTACAGTTACAGCCCCTACGTGCAGGGACGCTTTAGGTGTGGTCTTGGTGCCATTGGAGCTGGCTTCAGCCACCGCTGACAACCCACTAATGTGGACGATGCCAGCGATGGTGATGCTGCCTATGCTGCTCGTCGCGCTCGCGGTAACAGCCGACGAGCTGGTGGTAACTTGGCTTGCGGCGTCGAGTGATCCTGTGCCGATGAGGCCTGCTGATGCAGCGGGCAGGTTGAAGCCTATCTGTGCGGTCGTAGCGCTTACAGAGCCACCGGTTGGCCCGGCCTTGGAGGTCACACTGGCTGCCTTGGCTTTCGCCGGAGACGCTCCGTTAGCCGGCCCTGGCGGGAAAGATGCGCTGGTGCCATACTGCGGCGTGGCCGGGTATTGGGCCTCGGCGCGCACCGGGTTATTGGGTATACCTGAAGGCCCACCCAGGGTGCCGATCTCGGTGCCGAGATCCGACGCTGGATAGCCTGGCCACAGCGGCGACCCAAGAGCATCCACTATGGGACCAGAGTCCACCGTGGTATTGGCATAGGGCACGTTCACTTCCATCAAGTTGTAGGAGATCGGCACGAGCCCAGGGATGTTGAACGTGACCCGCTCTGCTGCAGAGGTGGCGTTCACCGTGTAGCCGCCCAGGCCTCCCCCGGAGCTTCCCTGCGTCTGGGCACTGGCGGTGCCTGTCGTAAGAAACAGCACCGGCGCTGCCACAAGGCCACATGCTGCAAGCAGCCGACCTGCGCGAGCGAGCGAGCGCGATTTCCTTAGAGCCGACCATGATCTAAAGGGCCTGCTCATCCCTAAAAGGCCTGTTAGCCTGCGGCTTAAATCTTCCATATCATCCTCACCCTCCAAGATACATGCTGAGCATGCCCGACCTCTTTAGATCCTCAGGTTCCCCAACTGTCAGCAACCTGCCCTTGTCGAGCAGGTATGCGTAGTCCGACATTCCAAGGGCCGCCTCTACGTACTGTTCCACAATCAGCGCGGTTACGCCTTCCTGGGCCATCTTCTTGACGGCCTCCAACAGCTCCGTAACGATGATCGGAGCCAAGCCCATTGAGATCTCATCCAGCATGACAAGGCGTGGCTTTGCCAAGAGAGCTCGGGCCAGGGCCAGCATCTGCTGCTCGCCTCCTGACAAGGAGCGTGCCAGCTGACCAAGGCGCGTTCCCAGCTGGGGGAAAAGCTCCACCCCTCGGGCGACCACATCGTCGCTGCCGTTGAGAGCATAAGCGGCCATGAGCAGGTTCTCCTCCACGCTCAGGCTGGGGAAGACTCCCCTGCCCTCAGGCACGTGAAGTACCCCTAGGCGCGCTACGCGATGTGGGGCCCACCCAGTTATGTCCCTCCCTGCAAGTCTAATATGGCCTCGGTCAGGTCTCACCAACCCCGAGATCGTCCGCAGCATCGTGGTCTTTCCAGCCCCGTTCGGTCCCAAAAGAGCAACGACGCTTCCCTTGGGAACCACAATTGACACCCCTGACAGCGCGCGCACACCGCCGTAGGAGACCGTTAGATCCTCCACTTCCAGCAGCCTGACCCCAGCTGGAGGCCTCTCATCCACAACCGCAGCGGTACCGGTGGAACGCCTCGCTGGAAGGAGGGCTTTACCGGCGAGAGTCATCTTGCCACCTCAACGGTTGCCGCCACCCCATCAGCTGAGAATCCTGAAACGCCGGGCTCGGAATTAAACCTGGCCGTTGTGTCCTTTTCTTGTGGTGCGCCCAAATAGGCTGCTATGACTGCGGGGTCATTTCGAACCTGCACCGGGGTACCGCAGGCAATCTTCCGACCGAAGTCCAACACTGTGATCTCGTCACATATCTCCATGACAAGCGACATGTCATGCTCGACGAGCAGTATTGATGGCTCACCTATGTCACGTCCTACGATGTCTTTAAGTATCTCGCCAAACCATACTGTCTCCGCCTGGTCCAACCCTGAGCTGGGCTCATCCAAGAGCAGCACCCGCGGGCCCGTGCAAAGCGCCCGCGCCAGCTCGACCACCCGGGCCTGGCCAGTCGGGAGCGTACCGGCAACTCGCGATGCTAGCGCGCCCAGGCGAAGCCGCTCCATTACCTCCGCCACCTTTGCCCTACCCTTGGTCCTATGACGCCCTAGCACAGCTCCAGGGGTTACAGCCTCCCAGGATGCAAGCAGGTTGTCAGCCACACTCAAATGATCGAAAAGCTCCAGACGCTGAAAAGTCCGGGCCATTCCTGCTCGCCCACGTTTATGTGGCTGCCAGCTCGTTATGTCCTTGCCATCAAGCATCACCCGCCCGCGCGTTGGTTGTAGCACGCCGCTGATCACGTTGAACAGGGTTGTCTTACCGGCTCCGTTTGGCCCTATAAGACCCGCTATCTCGCCACGATAGACAGACAGGTCTACGTCATCGAGCGCAAGCACGCCGCCGAAGTTCATCGACACACCCCGAGCCTGCAACAAAAGCTCGCGCTCGCGCGGCCCAGCGGCACTTGTGGTATCACCCATCTCGGCTACCACTGTCTATGGCAAGCGTGCTCAGAGCCATGGGAGAGCTGACCTCAGCTGTGCCCAGCGTAGATGGGATCGCCGAACCCGAAACGTCCCCTGTCTCTGGCATAGCCGCTGTGTGCTGGCCAGCAGCCGAGGCCGCCTGGGCTGCCACGGGCATGGCCATGGGAGCACTGGGTGCTAGCTCGCGCCTGCGGCGTGGTAGGGACCTGAAGTTCTCCAAGGCGATCCAGAACTGGGTTATGGTCATTTGAGTGTGGCTG